>DATACK010000034.1:0-16707 GCA_036259115.1 Gammaproteobacteria bacterium
TTGATAAAATCATTAATACCATTGAGGGCCACGCCAGAACCGTCCCGTGGATCGCTGGGCGCAATGTGAATCGCGCTGCCTACGAATTTTCCATGAAGCTTATTGCCACTGGTGTCGATCGCCCTGGTTGCCGATTGATTCTCGAAGAGATACTCAAGCACCTTGGCAGCGCCTGTTAGCTGCGACTAGACACGCACAACGCTGTCATGGCGATTAACATGATAGTTTTCGTGTTCATTCATCTGCTCCTATAAACTTTGGGCTGATGAAGTGACTGACCCTCCGACTGAACCACGGCAAATAAAGCTCCTTTAGAGCTTCGATAAAAACGCTATGGCGTTGCGCGGGAATGTAATAGACGAATAGACGAAAGGCGGCTGTCTTTGTTTATACCTAAGCATAAGAGTCTGATCGAGCGGCTCTGCCAAATGATCATGTTTAGAATATAGATCACAAGTTGAGCTGCAAAACCCACGTGAATACGAGATTTCGTTAAAGGTGCGCTGTCGAAAAGCAAAAGTTCTGGTGGCCACTGTCAATCAAGGGCGCGCTGCATGCGAATCGCGAGGAGGCGCCATTCACACATGTCCAAATCAGGATATTAAAGATGCGCTCCAGTACAGGAGAAACTAGCATCATCCGCCAAGTCACTCTACTCGATCGCCAACAACTTCATCGCTTATATTTATGCCCGAACCTTACGCGATAAAAATGCCTCAGCTCTCGGACACCATGACCGAGGGCGTGATCGTGAGCTGGGAGAAAAAGGCCGGCGATAGGCTGGCGCGCGGCGATGTCGTCGCCACCATTGAGACTGACAAGGCCATCATGGATGTGGAGGTGTTTCGCGAGGGCTATCTATCGGGCCCACTGGCCGCCGTCGATAGTGTAGTGCCAGTAGGTCGGGCCATCGGTTACATCGTCGCGCGCCTAGATGAAGTACAGACGCAGACCGCCGGCGCGGGTGAGCCGCAGCCCGCGCAAGCGGCGCCTGAAAAGCCGGCCAAGGATCAGGAGCACCCTTCGTATCAGGTCCCACGTCATCAACAAGCCACCAGTCATCCCACAGCCGGTCACCGTCCGCCACCGGTACAGGATGGCACCGCGCCCGCGCCGCGGCCTTTCAACAAACACGCCACGCCCTACGCGCGTAAGCTCGCTGGCCAATTGGGCGTGAATCTAAACGCCATTACAGGCAGGGGTCCGCATAGCGTGATCGCGGCCCATGATGTGCTGCAAGCGCAACCGCTTGTGCGCCCGCGCGACGTGATGCCGCTTATATCTCCATACGAGATGCCCGAGGTGCAGGTGGCAGGTGAAGGCCGGCCGATGTCTGCTATGGAGCGCGCAGTAAGCCACAACGTGACTGCCTCGCTGACCATGCCGACCTTTAACGCGACCATACTGGCGCGCCCTGAACGCCTGCAGCGCGAGGCCAAACGGCGCAGCGTGTCGATGACCGTGGCGATCGCCAAGGCCTGCGCCGCGGCCATCCAGCGGCAGCCAACTGTTAACTGGTGTTATCAACCATTGGATCGCATTGTCGAACGCGATTTTGTTGACATCGGCATGGCGGTCGCGACCGAAACCGGCGGCCTGGTCGCGCCCGTGTTGCGTGGCGTTCATGCGCGAAGCTTGCCGGAGCTGAACGCACAGTGGAAAGAACTGGTTGAACGCGCCCGCAAGCGGCGGTTGAAGCAAGAGGAATACAGCAACGCCACGTTTCAGATCTCGAACTTGGGCATGTACGGCGTGACGCAGTTCAACGCCATTCCGACGCCAGGTCTAGGAGCCGTATTAGCCGTGTCGGCCGCGGGCGAAGCAGGTATGCCGCTGACGATCACCGCGGATCATCGCGTGATCAACGGCGCTGAGGCCGCCCAGTTTTTGAGTTTTCTAAAAGAAAACATTGAAAACCCCGAGCGCTGGCTGGGCCCGCTAATTCCGGCCATACCGGAGGGCGCGTGGCATTACCAAGTGATCGTCATCGGTGGCGGCCCCGGCGGTGAGGACTGCGCGCGCGAATTGGCGGGTCATGGGCTGCAAGTAGCGATGATCAACGATTCGCGGCTGCCCGGCGGTGAGTGTCTGTGGCGCGGCTGCATTCCTTCTAAGACATGGCGCGCCGCGGCCGATCGCCTCCGCGATCGCGCGTTAGATGCGCGGCTGGGCGTGGCGCGCACTGGCCGGTCAAAGCTCAATTGGGATCGCATGGAAGTTACGCGCCGGGAAATACTCGAGGCGCGCGGCGAATTGGCGCTGAAGACCGACCAAGGTATGAAGGTTAAGGTCATCCAGGGTTACGCGTCGTTCGAGTCAGAGCACAGCGTGTTCGTTGACCTTTCTGCCAACAGCGACAATCCGTACGAACGGTCGCCGCCGGGGGATCGGCTGACGGGCGAGCGGTTGCGCTTCGGCGCCGCGGTGATCGCAACAGGGGCTGTGCCTCATGTACCGCCCATTCCTGGGGCCAAGGAAGGGCTCGAATCCGGCGGCATATTGACTTCCGAAACCATCTGGCGGTTGCAGTCACTGCCCAGGCGATTGGCGATCGTGGGCGCAGGTGCCATAGGCGTCGAGATGGCGCAGATATTTCAGGACTTCGGTGCTGAAGTCACACTGTTGGAGGCGCAGCCTGGTATCCTCGCCGAAGTCGACGGCGAGATTGCCGCGAATCTCAGCAATATCTTGCGCGCCGACCCACGTTTGACCCTGTACACCTCCGTCAGAATTGAGGCCATCAGCGACCAACCGAGCCGTATGAGGCTTGTCTTCAGCGATGCGCAAGGCAAGCGGCACAATGTACGAGCGGACTACGTGCTGATGGCCACCGGCAAACGGCCGGAGTTGGAGCGGTTAAATTTGCCCGCGGCGGGTGTTGAGGTCGCAAACGGCATGATCAAGGTAGATAGTCATGGTCGCACCTCTATACCGCATATCTTCGCGGTGGGTGATGTCATCGGCGGCTTGATGCTAGCGCATACCGCCGCACAACAGGGGCGCGTGGCGGCCGCCACGATACTGGGCGAGGATTTGGTGTACGATCAGGCAAAAGACTGCGGCGTGATCTTCACCCGCCCGCAAGCGGCCTTTGTGGGACTTTCGATGCAACAGGCCAAGGCGCACGGCATCGATGCTGTGGAAGTCAAAGTGCCACTGGAAATCGATGCCAAGGCCATGATCACGGGCGAGACGCAAGGTTTGATCAAAATAGTGGCCGATCGGCACACGCACCGCATCATCGGCGCACATCTGTTGGCTGACCATGCCGATGCGCTGATTGGCGAGGCGGTGATGATGGTCGCGGGAGATATGACGTTGCAACAAGCCGCCGAGGCCATCCACCCGCACCCGACTCAGACCGAGTTGTTTGGTGACTTAGCCCGCCGATTGTTGTCAAGGCTGCGGCACAGTGCAAAGATAGGCGCGACAAGCATATCGTCGCTGAGTTAAATCTTTTCTCTCCTCTGCAAGGGAGAGAGTACATACAATGCGACAGTGCGGCGACTAAAGCAAAGACATTTGTAGGGTACCATGTCACTTCATTACGGCCGCCGATAACTTTTTCGCAGCCCACGGCGGTATCGCCGCTGCCGATGCCGCCATCACATTGATCCTGCCGGTCTGCCCGAACAATCGATCGTTACCTGAAGCGCTGGCGAGTTTATCGTTACCCACATCGCCGCAGAGGAGGGCATCACCGCCTAGACCTAGAGTCTTGCGGTTGCCGCCGAGGCAACTGATCACGCCGGCGCCCCGCTTTGCCTTGCCGCTAAGGGTCTTACCGGCCGCCGTGCCAGTCTTGGTCACTGGCAAGCCATCGCATGTTCACCCACCAGGGCTGGGGAACACCAGTTCGAGGACCCCGATGTCGCGGAAGGCTGCATTGTCCTGATTGCCATCCTATGGTCTTGGCATTCCGCGTTGATCTTTGGCGGGCAGTGGACAGTTACCGCCGGTGACCGCATCGATGGCCGGGCTGCCTGAGCTCAGCGCGTGAGTCTGGATGAGATCGCCGCTGTTAGCAAGCGTGGTATTGAGATGCGGCTCAACGCCGTCGGCCTGTTGCCGTTTGGGGTAGCGGTCATGTCGGTCGCGCCGGGCGTGAAGTTCAAGAAGGATTGTGTATTGGTTAGCTCTTTATGGCCTAGCAGGTTGAAGTTGCCAGCTGTGATCGTGGCATAACGATCGTTGAAAAGCTCGTGCCCACTGGTGGCGATATTACCGCAGTTTGGACACGAACCAAATTGACCAATTTCTCGTTATACAAGCCGCCGCCTTGCGCTACGGCTGTATTGCCGAAGATGGTGCTGTTGGCCACAGCAAATAGGCTATTGTAGTTATGTACGCCGCCGTCTTGGGTTCTGTTGCCCGAGACGATGCTATCGGTCAGGGTAACGGCGCCACAGTAGTTATATAGACCACCGCCATCCCGAGTGTAGGGGCTTGCGGCGGTTTGGACGGTAACGCTCCGCTTATAACGGTTTTTGCAGCTTCAGGCTTCCATCTTCAGCGACGGCGAAGATTCGGAACGACCGTACGCCGCTCACCCGCGTAACGGTGCTGCCATTGCCGACAATGGTAATTGCGCTGCGGATGGTGGGAAGTCCCGCTGGCCCATACTTGGTGTTGTTGATGGTTATCAGCATCTGTTTGCTATTCCTGGGCAACACCATCGTATCCGCGCCGCTACCCTTGGTGCAGTGACCCGTGGGCGTGGCGTCATTGTTCGCGGCGACGATGGCTTTCACCAATATACACGCGCGACCCACTATGTCGTTGCCGCCAGCGCGGGGGCGCGCCCAAGGCGAGCAACATGGCAATAGCAGCCGATGAGCGCTTCCAGTGCTGTTGCAGGCTGCGCCGCGTCCGTCACGGTAGGGCCTTTAGCGCGTGATAATGTTCCGCAAAGCGCGGCAACAACTCACGCACTTGATACAAAAGCTGTTGCTCAAAGTTTTAGTGTGACGCTGCCATGGACCTGCGCTCGCTCGGTCGACAGGATGCTTTGGTTGGGTGTGTTGTTCGGTCCGTCTTTCATTCTTCACTTCGGATTAAGACGAGGCGATGGAGACCAGATTGTAACAATGTGGGAAGACCAGCTTTCATATGTTTGCGCCTTTACGTAGGTTGTGTGATGAATAACATACCCCCTGATCAGGTTTGGGAAATAAACCACAAATTAAGGTAAAACCCCACGTGAATACATAGTTTTTGTCGAAAGTGTGCCGTAGAAATGTAACTTGAAGCTGCCGAGTTAAAAATCTGCGTAGACGAGGCGATCGCTTCAGTTTTCGCAGGCTGTGGAATTAACATAATCGGTGGGAATTCTCCCGACCGACATGAGCGGCGGGCGGCAAATCCCGTTATAATCCCGTCGGTTTTAATCGTGGATCAAGCGCGTGGCGGATATTAGAAAGGTAGTGCTCGCCTATTCAGGCGGTTTGGATAGCTCGGTCATTTTGCAGTGGCTCAAAGAGACCTACGGCTGTGAGGTAGTGACCTTCACGGCTGATATCGGCCAAGGCGCGGAGATTGAAATAGCGCGCGCCAAGGCCCGAGCCCTGGGCGTGCGAGAGATCTTCATCGAGGATCTGTGTGAAGAATTCGCGCACGATTTTGTGTTTCCGATGTTTCGCGCTAATGCGTTGTACGAAGGCGAGTATCTGCTCGGCACCAGCATCGCGCGGCCGCTGATCGCCAAACGTCTGGTGGAGATCGCAGCGCAAACCGGCGCAGATGCGATTGCGCACGGCGCCACAGGTAAAGGCAACGATCAGGTGCGCTTCGAGCTGGGCGCTTATGCGCTTAAGCCCGGCATCAAGGTGATCGCTCCGTGGCGCGAATGGGATCTCACCTCGCGTGAGAAGTTACTAAATTATGCCGAGCGGCATGATATTCCGGTCGAGCAAAAGCGCGGCGGCAAATCACCGTATTCCATGGATGCCAATCTGCTGCATATCTCTTATGAAGGCGGTCCATTGGAGGATCCCTGGGTAGAGCCGGAGGAGGCGATGTGGCGCTGGAGCGTCGCGCCAGAGAAGGCGCCAGAGAGGGCCACATACGTTGAGCTAGCCTTTGAGCAGGGTGATGTGCTGGCTATCGATGGGCAGACTGTGACTCCGGCCCAAGCCTTGCGGATTCTGAATCAGATGGGCGGCGCCAACGGCATCGGACGTACCGACATTGTCGAGAACCGCTACGTGGGCATGAAGTCGCGCGGCTGCTATGAGACTCCAGGTGGCACTATTATGTTGCGCGCGCATCGCGCCATGGAATCCATCACTTTGGATCGCGAGGTGGCGCACCTGAAAGACGAGCTGATGCCGCGCTACGCCAGCCTGATCTATAACGGTTACTGGTGGAGCCCAGAGCGACGCATATTGCAGGCGATGATCGATGCCTCGCAAGCCAACGTCAACGGTGTGGTGCGCATCAAGCTCTACAAGGGCAATGTAACCGTGGTAGGACGTAAATCACAGGCTGATGATCTCTTCGATCAGTCCGTCGCTACATTCGAGGATGACGCCGGCGCGTATGAGCAGAAAGATGCCACGGGATTCATCAAGCTCAATGCGCTGCGTCTAGCACTTGCGGCGCGACGGCGTGGCGCTGGCGTGTAGCGGTTCTGGCCCATGCAATGTCATCTCCCAATAAAGGAAATGTCCGGTATGAATGGCAACAAGGCGGCTAAGGTACACAGCGGGATCGCTTTGTTATTGGTTTTACTCATGGTAGGCGGCTGCGCTACTGTCAAGGGGCCCACCGACCCACGGGATCCGCTGGAACGTTATAACCGCGCGGTATTTAAGTTCAACGATGCGGTGGATCGCGCGGTGCTCAAGCCGGTGGCCAAGGCCTATCGCAGGTATACGCCCAGGGCCTTCAATTTAGCCATCACCAACTTTTTCGGTAATCTCGGAGACGTCGGCGTCACGATAAACGATCTGTTGCAGTTCAAGGTGGTTGACGCCGCCTCCGATGTAGGCAGGATAGTGATAAACACTACCTTAGGGTTTGGTGGACTGTTTGATATCGCCTCACGCTTTGGTCTAAACAAACATGAAGAGGATTTCGGCCAGACTTTGGGCTGGTGGGGCGTGCCGCCCGGCCCCTTTCTGATGTTGCCGTTTTTCGGCCCCAGCACGGTACGCGACACACCGACACGCGCGGTTGATAACTATCTCGATCCGGTGATCTACGTGGGCAACTCGCCCGCGCTGGTTGGTCTTGAAGGTTCGCGACTGATCGATTATCGCGCCGGTCTGCTGGGCACAGAGGAGACGCTGACCCAGTTCACCACGGATCGATATATTACCTTACGTAACGCTTATCTCGATCACCGGGAGTTTCTTGTACACGACGGCGATCCGCCGCCGGATCAGGAACTGATCAAGCAGCTAGAACAGCTTGAAGAGGATTAACGGCCGCTCAGCAATCAGACGGCCTTCCATAAACTCATTATCGGCATGATCTGCGACAAATCCGCCAAGCAACTTATACGCAGAGTGTGCGTGTTTACAAGACACCGCAATCAAGAGTCCGTTGACAAATCCGTTGCTAAAAAACGCCGCGTGCGGGCGTCTCATTGATGAGACGTGGTGTCAGCGATTTTCAATCTGGTGAATATGATTTGGTTGAACGCTATTGACTGCCGACTGGTGTCAATCCAAGCTTAGATCGCTATGAATGATCGACTAATGGAAGAACTGGGTTCCGGCCATTACGCCGGTAATCTCGATGCCGCACCTGGCGAGACCTACGACCCGCAGCTTGAAAACATCGTGCGGCAGATGCTAGTGCATGTGGGCGAGAATCCTGACCGCGAAGGACTTGAGCGCACGCCCCAGCGCGTGGCCAAGGCACTGGATTTTCTCACCAGCGGCTATGGCATGACCGTGGAGGAGGTGGTGCGTGGCGCGATATTCGACGAGCGCTGTGAGGACATGGTGGTGGTCAGAGACATTGAGTTCTACTCGCTTTGCGAGCACCACATGCTGCCGTTCTCGGGGCATGCCCACGTGGGCTATCTACCGAACGCAAAGATTATCGGGCTCAGCAAAGTCGCACGTGTGATCGATGTATTCGCACGGCGTTTGCAGGTTCAGGAACGGCTCACCCGGCAAGTGGCCGATGCCATCATGTCTGTACTGGGCGCGAAGGGCGTCGCGGTAGTCATGCAGGCCAGCCATTTCTGCATGGTGATGCGCGGCGTACAAAAACAGGACAGCCATACCGTGACCAGTGCCATGCTCGGCAAATTCAGGGACGACCCGCGCACGCGCGCGGAGTTCATGGAGTTGGTCAGGCGCGCGTGACGTGCCACATATTTCCATTGTCTAGCACGCGTTATCCAGTCTGCGGACGTTTGCTGCTTTTCGGGCTGCTCCTCTTTTCCGTTAGCGCCGTCGCCGAACCGATCGACCAACGGCCGGCGCCGCTAGGCATAGCTATGGAGGGCTATCCCTATCCGTACCCGGTGCAGTACTTGCACCTGAAGATCGAACGCCAGGACCTGCACATGGCGTACATGGACGTGCAGCCTACCGCTCACGCCAATGGCAGGACGGTCGTGCTAATGCATGGCAAGAACTTTTTTGGCGCTTACTGGGCGGGTACGATCCGATTCTTGTCAGCGCATGGATTCAGAGTGGTCGTTCCGGATCAAATTGGGTTTGGCAAGTCGTCCAAGCCCGCTACCTATTACACTTTTCAGCTGCTCGCGCACAACACCAAGCGGCTCCTAGACGTGCTAGAGATCAATCGCGTCACGGTCGTCGGGCATTCGATGGGCGGGATGTTGGCCGTGCGTTTTGCGCTGATGTATCCAACAGTCACCACTCAGCTGGTGTTGGAGAATCCTATCGGTCTAGAAGATTACCGCCTCAAGGTGCCCTTCAAGACGGTCGATGCAATATACAAGGATATGTTGGGCTACACGGAAGACAGTATCCGCGCGTATCAAAAACCCTATTACGCTCATTGGAAGCAAGCCTATGATCGCTACGTGCAAGTGCACTACCGCTGGACGCTGAGCCCGGAGTACCCGCGCCTGGCATGGGCTTCGGCTCTGACTTATCAGATGATCTACACCCAGCCGGTGGTATACGAGTTTCCCAGGATAGCCATGCCGACCTTGGTCGTGATCGGGCAGCAAGACCGAACCACACTCGGGCGCGGCGAACTACCAGCGAAGGTGCTCGCAGCCTTAGGTCAATATCCCGAATTGGGTAGGCGCACTGCGGCCGCGCTGCAGAATGCCAAACTAGTGGAGCTAGAAGGCATCGGGCACATACCACACCTGGAGGCAACGCAGCGGTTCCATGCCGAACTGCTGAAATTCCTTCAATCTACACCTTGACACATCGGCTACGCAGCATTCCACGCGTGAATCAAGTACATGCAACCGCCTCAATCGCCGCCGGTGCGAGGTTGGGGAAGAGCGTGCGCATCGGTCCCTATGCCGTTATCGAAGACCACGTGGAGATTGGTGATGCGACAGTTATCGGTGCGCATGTGGTTATCCATTCGTTTGTGCGCTTAGGGCACGGGAACCGTATTCATCCTCACGCGGTGCTTGGCGGAATGCCGCAGGACGTAAGCTTTAAAGGCAACGAGACCTGGGTCGAGATCGGTGACGATAACGTCGTTCGAGAATACGTCACTGTCCACCGCGCGACCCGGGCTGATCGCCCAACCAGGATTGGCTCGAACTGTTATTTGATGGCCAACACGCATGTGGCTCACGACTGTCAGATTGGCGACCATGGGACCTTGACCAACTGCGTGACGTTAGGCGGTCACGTTCAAATCGGCGAGCGAGCGATGCTGGGTGGTTTAGTACCTGTGCATCAGTTCGTGCGGATTGGGGCTTATGCGATGGTAGGCGGCAATACCGGCTTACGCAAGGATGTGCTGCCCTTCAGCTTGGTGGCTGGTGAACCGGCGCGTCACTATAGATTAAACGTCGTGGGATTGAGGCGTGCGGGGATTGCGGGCGAGCGGTATCGGGTACTGGAAGCGGCCTTTCGAGCGTTGCGTGGAGGGCGCTCACTGGACGGCCTGCCGGAAACCCAAGAGATGGCATTGTTACGGGCGTGGCTGGCCGCGCCATCTAAGCGCGGCCTGACTGGCTTTGCCGCGCAAAGCGAACCAGACCCACCATAACCCGGCGCACTGTAAGCAAGATACGCGTGTGTAGGACATGTTATGCTTTGCGCACGAATGAACAGTGATCGCCCCAGTTGTGTATGCGTTAATACAACCTTTTGTAAGACTATGTTTCCTCAATGCCAATCCTCAGGATCTGCCGGCCTCGGCGGTACTGTTGGGTTTAACACTAAGCGCATATCTGCTGGTCACCGCGTTTATGGTCATGCCGATATACGGCTTGAGCCTGAGCTTCCGGGAGGCGATTGTGGAGGTTGCACTGCTGGTGGCCTACACGCAGGTAGTGCTGCACATCGGCGCGCATCCCGAACGTTATACACAAACCGTAAGCGCGCTGGCCGGCACCGGCGTGATCATCGGCCTACTAGCGTTGCCGCTTGCGTATTCTTTATATAACTCAACACTCCGCGGCACGGCGAATACGCCGCTACTGTTGTTTGCGTATGTGCTGGTGTTCGCGTGGATGCTGGTGGTTTATGGCCATATCTACCGCCATGCGCTCTCTACGGGCTTGTTTATCGGGGTAATGGTGGGGCTTGGCTACATCATTTTAACCTCGGTGGTCATCGAATCGGTATTTCCTTCCCCGGAGCTGCAGTGACGCGCATCCATATCCTCGGCGTATGCGGCACCTTTATGGGCGGCGTGGCACTGCTCGCAAAGCAGGCCGGATTCGATGTTTCGGGCTCCGACGCCAATGTCTATCCACCCATGAGCACCTTGCTGGCATCTAGCGGCGTAACTCTGCACGAGGGCTATGAGGCAAGGCATCTGGAGCCGGTGCCCGATCAAATCGTCGTCGGCAATGTGATGTCGCGCGGACAGCCGGTGGTGGAATACCTGCTGAACCAGGATATCTCCTACGTCTCTGGCCCGCAGTGGCTGAGCGAGCATGTGCTGCGTGGGCGTTCCGTGCTGGCGGTAGCGGGTACGCATGGCAAGACCACCACCACCAGCATCCTTACCTGGATGCTTGAGTATGCAGGCCTTGCTCCGGGCTTTCTGGTCGGCGGTGTGCCAGCCAATTTCGGCGTCTCCGCGCGCTTAGGCGCCGACCGGTTCTTCGTAGTGGAGGCCGACGAATACGATACCGCGTTCTTCGACAAGCGATCCAAGTTCGTTCACTATCGGCCTCGCATTTTGATCCTCAATAATCTCGAGTTCGATCACGCCGATATCTTCGAAGACTTGAAGGCAATAAAACGCCAGTTCCATCATCTAGTGCGCACGGTGCCGGGCAGCGGCTTGATCGTTCACAACGATGGGGATGAAAACCTACATACGACGCTTAAAATGGGCTGCTGGACGCCATGTCAGTCGTTTGCATTGGAACGCGAAGATACAAATTGGAGTGCACGCCTGGTCGGCCCTGACGGTTCGCGCTTTGAGGTATTGCGAAATGGCACGCCCGTAGGTCAAGTACGATGGACTCAATATGGCGTGCACAATGTCGCCAATGCCTTGGCGGCATTAGCCGCAGCATATCATGCGGGCGTATCGGTGAGCACAGCCATTCAATCGCTGGCGGAGTTCAAAGGTGTGAAACGTCGCCTTGAGGTTAGGGGCCGATATCACGGCATTACACTGTATGACGATTTCGCTCATCACCCTACAGCGATCCGCGCAACTTTGGCTGCCCTGCGCGCGTGCGTGGGAGACGCGCTCCTGGTGGCCGTGCTCGAACCGCGTTCCAATACCATGCGCATGGGCGTGCATAAAGACGAGTTGGCTGATGCCTTGACTGGCGCCGATCGCGTAATCATGTATCAACCGCCCGATCTTCGATGGTCTGCGCGCACCGTCACCGCGGCGCTGGGGCAACGCGCGCAGACCTTTGATTCTGTGCGGGCGATCGTAGATGTGCTGCGGGCAGAGCTTATGGCCGGCGACCATGTTTTGATCATGAGCAACGGGGGCTTCGGCGGACTGCATGGACTGCTGGCCGAGGCGCTTGCAACGCGCCCCGATAGATGAGCGTGCCGCGGGATCGAAAGACCATTGCGCTCGCCATCACCGGAGCCTCCGGCAGTCCCTATGCACTGCGTTTGCTTGAATGCCTGATCGAGGCCCAGGCGCATATTTATGTCATGGTCTCGCAGCCGGGTCAGATGGTCATCAGTATGGAGTCCGATCTGAAACTGCCCAGCCGCCCAGCCGAGATGCAGCGCTTTTTAGCCGCACGTTTCCATGCCGTGGAGGGACAACTAGAGGTATTCGGGCGGGAACAATGGACAGCGCCCGTAGCCAGCGGCTCAGGCGCGCCGGATGCCGTCGTGATCTGCCCCTGCACCACAGGCACGCTGGCAGCCGTTGCCTGTGGGGCCAGCCGTTCACTCCTCGAACGGGCCGCGGACGTGGCGCTTAAGGAACGCAAGCAGCTCATCCTGGTGGTGCGCGAGACGCCGCTTTCCGAAATCCATCTTGAGAATATGCTGAAGTTATCGCGCATGGGCGCGGTCATCATGCCCGCCAATCCAGGCTTTTATTACCGGCCTCAAGGCATCAACGATCTGGTCGACTTCATAGTCGCGCGTATACTGGATCATCTGAACATAGCGCACCAACTGCTGCCGCGTTGGGGCATGGATGCGTGCACCGATGCTTAGCAGCCTGCGAAAAAGTAACAAATGACATGTGTGAGCACCACCGGTTATGCGCACGATGCGCTCACACGTCAGCGCGATCGCCGCAACGTGGATGGGGATACTAAATCAACCTGATCCGTCGTTGAGGTCGCATTAGGTGGAGCTCCCGCTGTTTCCACTAAACACGGTCATATTTCCTGGCGGCATGCTGCCGCTGCGAATTTTTGAGCCGCGTTATCTCGATGTAGTTTAGCGATTGCCTACGCAACGACACTGAGTTTGGCGTGTGTCTAATAAAGCGCGGGCGGGAGACCGGGCAGCTCGCCGAGGGCCACAGGACCGGATCCTTATGCAAGATGGTGGACTGGACGACCTTGCCGGATGGATCATTGGGTGTCACAGCGCAAGGTGAATGCAAGATTAAAGTCATGGCATCGCGCGTTCAGCCTGATCAATCGCTTGTTGGCCAGGTTAAGCTTGCCCAGGAGGAGAAGGAAAATGAGCTGCCGCCAGGGTTCGAACCTATGGGCGAATTGCTTGCGCGTATCATCAATGCTCTGGGGCCGCCTTACATTGATTTGCCCGAATTCTTGGCTAGGCTGGGTGGGTAAGCGCGCGCTTGACTGAACTGCTGCCGTAGATCCGGTAGGCAAGCAGCGACTGCTGAAGCTCGACGATGCACACGCGCGCTTAACGCAGTTGCGTGAGCTAATGGTGAATGTGCACTTTAATGTACGGCTAAAGATTTTTCTTAAGCAACCGCTATTCACCGGCTGCGATCGACCTCTGCAGTAAGCCTATCAGTGCGCGCCTGCGGGATTACAAAGGCAATCACCGAAGAAGGCGTGGTTTCTTGGGTAATCACGGGGGGTTGCTGTCTACGGCTCATGCGGTGATACCGCTTTCGTGTGCAAAGGCGGGAGACAGCCTATAGAATGCGGGTGGAATAGAATTTAGCAGATTAATAAGAAAGGCGCGTTTTGATCATTTTACAGCTCCTGCTCTCCATGGCCGCGATTTTGGCGATGGCCTACTTGTTTAACCTTTCAGTCGAAATGCTAGGCGATCGAATAGGTATAAGCCAAGGCGGCGTGGGCAGTGTGCTTGCGGCCCTCAGCACGGTCTTGCCGAAGACCATTATCTTCATCATCGCCATCTTGGGCGCAGTGTTTACCTGCAGAGATCCCGAGTCGGCGGTTGATATCAGCATTGAGGCAAGCGTGGACGCGTCGTTTTTAGTGGCCACGCTCGCCATGTTCTTGATTGGCATTTCGCTCGTCGGTTTCAGGCGGTGCAGGACGTATGGTAACTCGGCGAGCTTCGATGAGGCGGTTGCCCGCAGGGACCTCAAGTTTTTCATTGCTTTTCTCCTATTGCCGCCGCGCCCGCCTTAAAACTGCCGTTGTGGGACAGGATAGTGCTCGGGGCTTTATTAGTCGTGGGATACGTCTTTTACGTAGCACGCACCTTAAGTTCAGGGGGCGGTCTGGAGGGGTGCCGGACAAATTGTTGCTGTGGCGCTTCTCCTCTCGGCCACCAACGCGGGCGGTCGTCGTCCAGTTTTTGATTGCATTGGTGATCATGGTCATTGACGCGCATTTCTTTGTAGGCGCCATGGAGAGCGCCTCGCACGTGATAGGGATTCCGGCGGGTCGCATTTCCCTGCTCTTGGCGCCGCTTGCCACCGAGCTTCCCGAGAAACTCAATTCCATGTTGTGGCTTTGAGATGATAAGGACACGCTGGCGTTTGAGAATGTAACCGGGCAATGGTTTTTCAGACTACGATTCCTGTTACTATCGGTTTGCTGTTTACCCGCTGGAACTTAGGGTTCATGGACGCGCTAGCCGTAGTCTTAGGTCCCGGTGGTCTAGTCTAGCTTATGCTTATGAGCGATAAACCTCTTCAGGGGACAATATTTGTTACTCGGCGGGGCCTTCTATGTCGCCTTCATAGCAACGGTAATACCCATCGTCTTATACCCCTAGATTTACGGCCCGTACGGCACTGGTTTGGCCTATTTAAATAGGGATCGCCCGGCATGCTTAATTGAGCGCGTCAGCGCAGCGCCCAGTCGTGACGACCAGCTCGCGTTGTTAGACTATAAGTTTTTGCCATCCTTGCTGGAGTGAACTTTTTGTGTGTTATAGCTGGTGGGAGGAAGAATTGAGCGCAATCATCTTTGCGGTGCTGGCGATTCTGGTCGCTGTAGTCGTCGGATTTAGTGCGTATTACCTCCCAAACACGATTAAGGTCAGGGTAAGCGGGGTAGAAGCCAGACCCTTAGGCCGTGGTGGCGCATTGCGTTACACTTACACGTCGGTCTGCTGACCCGGAGAGGCGAAGGCCTTTCAAAATCTTATGCGGAGTTCTGGTCGCCCGACTTTAAGTTCAACTCGCCCACAGTACAGGCAAAGGCCCAAGATCTCGCGAGGAGCAATAAAGTCGCGCTGGCAACCTTCTACGGATGGTACATGCCTGTCTTTGGTCTATATTCCAACATCGTGGACTTGGATGGTGTTAATCCTCACTACACCCCCAGCTATCCGATCTTTAATATCATTTATTGGATCATGTTGGCGATGATAGTCATCATCATCTTCGTGATAGTGGGCCGGCTGCTTAGGGATTATTGATAAAGCCAAAGCTATTGATAAAGCCAAAGCTGATGCGCCGATTCAAACCCCTGTAAACAACTTCCTTTTACCAGACCCGAACTTACACAACAAATGCTTACACTATATGAGACCTCAAAGAAGGGCTTACGGCCGTGCGAGTATTCTCCTCCCGGTGAGTTTCCGAAAAACGTGGTTTGGATCGATATGGTGCAGCCCTCGCCTGAAGAAGAACAGGCAGTGGAACATGCACTGCACGTAAACGTTCCGACACGCGAAGAGTTGCAGGAGATCGAGGTTTCAAGCCGCCTGTACAAAGAGCGAGACGCGTTGTTCATGACAGCGACGGTGATCTCTCATGCCGATACGCCGCGCCCGGAGACGACCACTGTCACCTTCGTGTTGATCGGTGAACGCCTGATCAGCGTGCGTTACGTGGCGTTGGAGCCGTTTAATCTATTTCTCTCTCCGCAAGGGCGTGAAGGGTATCCGTCTTCTGATGGACAAATTGTGCTGATGGGTCTGTTGGATGCGATCGTGGATCGTGTCGCGGACGTTCTGGAACAGGCAGGCAGAGATTTCGATGCCGTATCGTACGAGATATTCAGCCGTAATGAGATTAAGACGGGCGAGGGTGCCTCGAGTACGTTGCAAGGCTTCCTACAGCGCATCGGCCGCAGTGGCGACGTAAATTCCAAGGTGAGTGAGAGCCTGGTAAGCCTCGCACGGTTACTCGCATTCTTAGGGGCTCAAGGAACGTTAAAGCGTCCGGAGGTGAACAGTCTGCTGGAGATTTTAGACCGTGACGTTAAGTCGCTCACCAGTCAAGCGAGCTTTTTGTCGGATAAGGCCAATTTTCTGCTTGCGGCTAACCTAGGTATGATTAATATCGAGCAGACAGACATCGTCAAAATCTTCTCAGTGGCGGCAGTCATATTCCTGCCACCTACCTTGGTGGCCAGCATCTATGGCATGAACTTCCAATTCATGCCTGAGTTGCATTGGTTGCTCGGGTATCCTTTTGCGATCGTGTTGATGCTTCTCTCGGCGCTGGTGCCGTATCGATATTTCAAACGACGTGGATGGCTATAGCGACTTGAGCACGTAACCGGCGGCTTCGATGGTGGCCGCGATATCGTCTTCGCTGTGGGCACTTGAGATAAACCCCGCCTCAAACGCCGACGGCGCTAAGTACACGCCTAGCTCCAGCATGCCGCGATAGAATGCCTTGAAGCGCTCGATGTCACACGCGGTGACCTGCGAGTAGCGCGTAACCTGGTCGGACTCGGTGAATAACAGGCCGAACATGCCACCCAGCCGGTTGGCGGTCATTGTCACG
>DATACK010000035.1:0-2945 GCA_036259115.1 Gammaproteobacteria bacterium
AGACGAAACCCCGGATGGGCGTCCCGGCGTATCCGTGCTGCTATTCACAACTACGGAAGAGGGCATGGCCGCGCGCCTGGTCGAGCGCATCGGTCAATGTGTGATGACCTGTCCAACTACCGCCTGTTATAACGGTCTGGAGAGTGAGCGCAGCGTGATCGTTGGCGGCCGCTTGCGCTACTTCGGCGACGGCTGGCAAATTGCCAAAGTGCTGGGCGGACGGCGGCTGTGGCGCATACCCGTGATGGAAGGCGAGTTTCTGGTCGACGATCGCTTTGGGATCAAACCGGCGGTTGGAGGCGGCAATCTGCTAATCCTGGGAAGCAGTGCGGCGACCACGTTAGATGCCGCTTCTGCTGCGGCCGATGCGATGCGGCAGGTGCGCGGGGTGATCCTGCCTTTCCCGCAAGGTGTCGTGCGCTGCGGCAGCAAGCCCGGTTCAAAATATCGGGCTTTAATCGCCTCGACCAACGATGCGTATTGCCCAACCCTGCGCGCGGTGGTGGACGAGAGCCGAGTGGGCGATGGCATAGAGAGCGTGTTCGAGATCGTGATCGACGGTGTCGAACTGACGGACGTGGAGGAGGCGATGCGGCGCGGTCTGCACAGCGCGGCCGAGGCAGGTGCCTTGCAACTGTCAGCCGGCAATTACGGCGGTCATTTAGGAAAGTATCATATACATCTGCACCGGCTGCTGGATGGCCCACCGCCAGGCGAAGCCTTACCGGGTCCAGTGGCCACGCCATGAGCCTGAGCTTGGCGCTGCATATCGAGCATTGCAAGAAACCTTGCGTGAAGATTAGGATTTCTCCCGGTGGTCAAAATGACAGTCATTGTAGTCATTGTAGGATGATAAAGCACAGCGGTCCCGGCCCGAACGCATGCAGGCGCTCGGGCGTTCGGCGGCGCGAAACGGTATTTCGCGAATTCCCGCTACACCCTTGGCTTACGCTTCGCGGCGGTCCTGCGCACCCGGCCTCACCCCGTCAATGGGTTTACGCATACAGTCCCTGGCCTGGGTCCTTTGAGCCTCCCTCTGCGGTGCAAAATTGCTCCGGACGATATTGTCGGCGCTGGTGCGCTCTACCCATCCCACGAGCTAGGAGTTGCAGTCAGGTTTTTTACCCGTAGTCGAAATGGCAGGCTCAATTCATCATCCAGAGCTTTACTATTCCGTTTTTCCCGTGGATTTCGTGGCTACTCAACATGAGTCTTACGCTTACGCTCCATACTGCGCCTGAAGTCCCTTTGGAGGCGGAGGTCATTAGTCCGCCACGTCTGCGCGGTTTGAGCAAGGCCGAGATAGCAGCGTCGGCGCTCAATCACGGCAACGAGCAGGCGCGGCTCGGCGACTTCTTCGAAGTCAAAGGCCGGTTTAATGACGAGCTGCGGTTGGCCGGAGATTTGGCGCGTGTGAAACTCATCGGCGCGTGCATGGAGGCCGGACGCATCGTCATCGAGGGCAACGTCGGCATGCATCTAGGCGCGGGCATGTCAGGCGGTGAGATCGAAGTGCACGGCTCGGCCGCGGATTGGGTGGGGCCGGAGATGACCGGCGGGCGCATTGTAATCCAAGGCGATGCGGGGCACATGGTGGGCGCTGCGTATCGCGGCAGCCCGATCGGCATGCGGGGCGGTGAGATCATCGTGCACGGCAACGTCGGCAACGAGACGGGCAATGCTATGCGGCGTGGATTGATCGCAGTCGGGGGTGACAGCGGCGATTTCACCGGCGTCAACCTGCTGGCCGGATCGATAATCGTATTGGGCAAGCTCGGCCTGCGCAGTGGCGCAGGCATGAAGCGGGGCACCATTGTGTCGATGCAAGCCGCGCAACTGCTGCCGACTTTCGGTTATGCTTGTATTTATCACCCGTTGTTTCTGCGTTTCTATTTATTGCACCTGATGGCGCTCGGCTTGCCCATCGACAACAGCCACATCAGTGGTCAATACAAGCGCTTCAGCGGTGATGCGATCGAGCTTAATCGCGGCGAAATACTGATCTTAGAGAGGAGGTCAACATGACGACTGTCGTAACTGGCAACTGCCAAGGCTGCCGCTTCACGGACTGTGTGACCGTATGCCCCGTCGCCTGTTTTCACGGTGACGACGAGATGGTTTATATCGACAACGAGGTATGCATCGACTGCGGTGCCTGCATACCCGAATGCCCAGTGCAAGCCATCTATGAAGAATCCGACATCCCCGACGAGTTGCGATATTGGATCGAAATCAATGCTGAGCGCGCGCCCAATCTTCCGGTCATCGAGGATAAACAAGATCCGTTGCCTGGCGCCGAGGAGCGGAAGGCAGAACTGGGATTTTGATTTTAAAATGTAAGATGCCTATTCGGCTTCATTAAGGCAGGCTTTAGCCGCGATAGGTTGCAAATGAATCCGCACCTGCAGCTCTCAGTCTTATCGTGAACGCCGCCACTGGCATAGGCACCGAGCACAATCCCCTGCGCGTGGCTGTCATCGGTAGCGGTCCAAGCGGCTTTTATGCCACCGAGGCGCTACTTAAGTCCGGGCTTGTCACGCGCGTCGATATGTTCGAGCGCCTACCTGCACCTTATGGATTGGTGCGCAACGGCGTGGCGCCGGACCATCCAAAGCTCAAGGAGGCGATCCTAGTCTACGCCAAGATCGCCGAGCACCCGCGGTTTAATTTTCTGGGCAATGTGACCGTCGGTCGCGATGTCAGCGTAGAAGAACTGCGCGCGAGTCATCATGCGATTTTGTTCTGTTGCGGTGCAGAGACTGACCGCAAGCTCGGTATTCCCGGCGAAGACTTGCCCGGCAGTCATACCGCAACTGAGTTCGTGGGCTGGTATAACGGCCATCCCGATTATCGGCATCGCGAATTCGATCTATCTACCGAGGTGGCGGTGGTCATCGGTCAAGGCAACGTGGCTGTGGACGTGTGTCGTATCCTCGCCAAGACCG
>DATACK010000036.1:0-11729 GCA_036259115.1 Gammaproteobacteria bacterium
GCTGGTACCTGAAACAACGCCATAATCGGCAATTGTGGAAGCGAAGGAATCCCTGCGAAAACCGATAGCGAACTTGGCGGTGGTGTCTATGCTGGATACCAGACTATGGCAGCCACAGAATTGTATCTGCTGGTAGTAACCATGGATACAAAGTACTCGTAGCTCAAATATCGTGCTGCAGCCAAAGAAAACTAGCCTCCGTTATTACCCAGAAGTAACCCGTGCTCAGGCGCGTGAGAAATACGCAGGTACACTGTTTGAATGCAGCATGTTAGTGCTAGTACGCTTACCTGAAGTGACGCGTGCTCCACGCCTTAACAGCAGCTAGTGCCGTTATCTCTTACATGCTAAACGCATCTTTGAAAGATGCTACAGGGGTGCTTATGGCCGACTCAAAAAGATACATCCTGAAGCATTCGTTTTTTGTTTTCTGCGTTCTTGCGCTGTTCTCTTTTATCATCAATACTCCGCCCGCCGCCGCTATATGCGCCCTAGGCGTTCCCATCCACATCCTGAACAAAGGCACCGACAATCCAACGCTTGCATGCGGTAATGACCCTTTCTATAAGGCTGGTCCGCTGCCCGAGCGGGCGCCATTTCGGTTCGAATGGGGTTCTACTTACTTTGTTCATCGGCAATGGCTTGACTTCCAACAGCAATATGAGCTCGGCTATGGAAGGGTGTTTCCGGAGCTCGCTTACAGCTACGATCCACTAGATGCTGATCGACGAATATTTCCTTTCGAGTTGGTAAGTATTACCGACGGTAGGCCAATTGTAGATCTAACCCGTTTCAATTCCAGGTTTTGGAACAACATGGCCCACTTTATTTCCGAGGCAGCACAACGCGGTGTCATACTACAGATTCAACTTTATGCACGGGATGATTTTGCGCCCCGTGATTTTGGCTGGCGCCAAAATTATTTCAATACAGATAACAATATCAATGACTATCCGGTGCCGCCGGTCAGAGGGGGCTACGGCTTATTTGAAGTCATGACACAGGACACAGTGTGGAAAGACATTCATCGACAATGGGTCCGTCATATTCTCAACGCGATTGGCAACACCGGCAATGTAATGATCGATCTCATGAATGAGGGGTCATTTTCTGAGGGTATCACCCGTGACTGGGTCGAGTTCACCTTGAACATCATTGAGACTTGGGAGCGGAGGACGGGGAATGACATCCTAGTTGGTATGGATTTCGACCATTTACTTAAGATCGATGGCGGAGGAGCAGAACTCCGCTACATTCTTGCTCACCCACGCATGGAGCTGATCATCGCCGAGGGCGAAGAAGGACATATCGTACCCGAATTGAGAAAAGGCGATAATCCACCACTAATTAGCTCGCTCGCGATTGAATATCGCAATCAGTACCACAAGCCGGTCATTAGCACCAACAGCCCGAGCTTTGGCATTAGTCTTGGCGAGAACGATGTCTTACTCTTGTATGAGTGGTTTGCGTTGATGGCCAAGGTCCAGGGTGTTGACGTTTTCGCCCATGACTGGAGGTCGAATCCACTGCCTACTGATTCAGCACGAGAGTACGGCCAGCGCTCCCAAATCCTGATTGACTTTTTCAATACGCTTGCAGACTACGCCAAACTGGATCTAGCGTCGGACATCATCGGTCCCGAAACGCCTGCGAAACATCGGCTGGCCCTGTCTTCTCCCAAAGAGATCGTGGTCTATCTGCACACCGGCTTACCCGAGCAGTTCGTCTCTGCCGGTCAGCCCTTGATATTAAACCCCGTGAAGCTGCCTGACGGCAATGTCACCATCTCCATTTTAAACCCGGAGACAGGCAAAACGAGTCAGATGCAAGGTGCAGTGCAAAATAGTCAGCTAAGCATAACGCTACCGGCATTCAATGGAGATGTAGCCTTACACATCGTTAATCGCTGATACAGGATATTCAGTTCCAGGATGGATGCGAATGCGAATCTGAAAAATACCTTCAGCAAAAAGGCCTGGTTAACCGGTGAGACAGTTCAATGAAATCAAAAGGTGATAGCACGCTTTACCAAGCCATCATGTCTGTCCAACAGAGCGAACCGATCAAGGAAACACGCGCTTCAGATCGTTTACAGCAAGAGGCAGAATTGTTGTCCCAGTTTGCAGAATACTATGAAAAACTCAACGCTTTGCCCCGGCGCATCCGGCGGAGTCTGCAAAGGCAGTGGAAGCGGTCATTGGCAGGCATCGCGCTGCTACTTGCCCTTGGTCAGGCGCCGACGTTGGCCGCTACGATCCAGGTGGGTGGCCGATGTACGCTAGTCGACGCCATAAATGCTGCTAACAGTGATACTGCGCAAGGCGGATGCACTAGAGGCGTAGGTAATGACATAATCGTGTTACCTAACAATACTTCGATAAATTTAACGCACGTTGCCGAGGCGACCTACGGGCCGGCGGGTCTACCCGTCATAACAGGCCAAGTAACGATAGCTGGGAACGGAAGTACAATCCGGAGGGTAAGCGGATCCCCAGAGTTTAAGATTTTCGTTGTTGGGGGCGCTGGTGACCTGACGCTCGAGCGGGTGACCATAAGCAACGGAGTTGGCAGTGGAATCTTTAGTGACTCGGGCGAAGTAACGCTGGTACAGAGCACGGTGTCTGGAAATGATGGAGACGGCGTTACGATGGCGTCGATCTACATATACGATGGTGAAACCGGAATTCATGTGCAAGATAGTACAATTTCTGGTAATACCCGCTGCGGTATACTCACTACCGTGTCTGGGGGCGTGGTGAGTAACAGCACCATCTCCGATAACGCAGGTCCTGGCATCTGCGCGAATAATGAAATTCTACGTGTCGTGAACAGTACGTTGTCAGGTAATGCTCCGCGTAGTTCACAGCACCCTTTTGTGAGTCACTAATTCAGCTATCTTATTTTATTATCATAATCCCCACGGACCCGGGATGAAGCCAAGCCGATTATCATGAAACAACAATCGTTCATCAGGACATGTGAGGATCAAAACCTGCTTTCTTTCTGGCGAGGGCAGGCAAGCCTTGGGGCTGACAATACAGCGCTTAAGCAATATATTTTGCAGCAAGAAGACAAGCTGCTGCCACGCTTTTCCGAGCACTACAAGAAACTCAAGGCTCTGCCCCGGCAAGTGCGACGGTACTTGCAACGGAGATGGAAACAATCTCTGGCCGGGCTTGCATTACTGCTAGCACTCGGCCAAACACCTGTATTGGCTGCCACGATCAACGTAGGCGGTGCATGCACATTAGCGCGAGCGATCAGGTCTGCGAATAATGACGCCTCACGATTCTGCACCCCGGGCAGTGGCGCGGACGAGATCGTGTTGCATGCCAATAGCACGCACAGGCTGACGGCGGCTAATAATCGAGATTATGGACGCACGGGACTGCCAGTCATTCGCAGCGTCATCACTGTTGATGGCAATGGCAGTACAATCAGGCGGGCCTCAGCAGCGCCTAAGTTCCGTATTCTTGCCGTAGGCCACACAGGTAATCTGACGCTGCGGCAGACTACGGTCAGCGGAGGAGTAGCCGCTGGGAGCGTGACTGGTAGCCGTGGCGGCGGACTACTCAATTACGGTACTCTCATCCTCACCAACAGCACGATCTCGGGGAATTTGGCACGCGAAGGTGGTGGCGTATCAAGCCGCACAAGCTTCACTCATGGAAATCTCGCCAGCGTTACCCTTACCAATAGCACCATCTCGGGCAATACAGCAATAGGTGACTTGAGCATCGGTGGCGGCGTGTATAACGGCTTCTATGCCAACCTTAGTGTGACCAACAGCACCATCTCACGCAACACGGCCGGGGACGAAGGTGGTGGTGTGGATAATGGCTATAGCGCCAGTCTCAGTATGGCCAACAGCACCATCTCGGGCAATGCGGCCGGTGGCGAGGGCGGCGGCGTGAATAACGACGCACATGGCGATGTCACCTTGATCCGCACTCTAGTCTCCGGCAATACCGCTATGCGCGGGGCTGAGATAATAAACAACCGGAGCACTATTACCGCCGGCAACTTCAACCTCTTCGGTCACCGTGGAGTGAACAGTGCGAATGCATTTCTCGGCTTCACCCCCGGCCCCACTGACATTACTGCTACCTCCGATGGCTATAGACCGACCGCACTTGCCGCTATCCTTGATACGAGCCTTGCCAACAACGGTGGGCCTACTCAAACCCATGCCCTGGTCGCTGGCAGTCCCGCTATTGATGCAGTTACTGATGGAACTTGCCCACCACCTGACACAGATCAACGCGGCGTATCACGGCCACAAGACAGCAATGGCGATGGCGGGTCTGCTTGTGATATCGGTTCCTACGAGTTCGTATTCACAGGTACCGCACCAGTCCAAGCACCACCACAACCGGTAGCACCTACACCACCGCCAGCGCCAGAATCGGTGATCCCAGCGCCTACGCCGTCAGAGCCGGTAGCGCCTAATCCGGGACGACGGATACGACCTAGCCCGAACCCATAACACCAGAACCCGTATATCCTTGCGCTGGCTATCATATCATCCGGTCCAAGATTGTGATCGGTTCTGGCGGACTCTATGGCAAGGGCTAGTTGAAGGGCACACAGTCGCAGTTGGATTTTTTGCCCGAACGCTCCACTGATTTCATCTTCGCTGTATATGGCGAGGAATTCGGATATCTTGGTGTTATGTTGTTGGCGCTATACGCGCTGATCGTCTGGCGCGGTTTGACCATGGCGGAGGACGCCAGAGATGGATACTCGCGGCTGTTGGCCGGATCTTTAAGCCTTTCGTTTTTCGTCTATTGTCTTGTCAACATAGGTATGGTGTCGGGACTGCTGCCAGTGGTGGGCGTGCCGTTGGCGCTGGTAAGCTACGGCGGCACGTCGATGGTGACGTTGATGACGGCATTCGGTATGCTCATGTCCATCCGCTCACAACAACGTTCACAGGCGCACTAACAACGATGACTCTTCGCACCTTTCCAAATCTACTTATCTGCGGTTTATGCGTGGCAGCAGTGACTGCGGCTGGCATCTTGCTGATTGCGCAAGCCGAGCCGGCCGACTATTTAACTCGGCCGAAGGTGCAGGCGTTCATCAATCGCATGGTCTCGCATTATGGTTTTAGCAAAACCAAACTTAGGCAGCTGTTCGGACACGTCGAGCAGCAGGAGAGCGCGCTCGCGGCGATATCACGACCGGCAGAGTCAAAACCGTGGTACGAGTACCGCGAGATCTTCATCACGCCGCAGCGCATTCAGGGCGGTGTCCAATTCTGGAATGAGAATCAGGACGTGCTGGCAAAAGCCGAGCAGGTCTATGGTGTACCGGCAGCAATCATCGTCGCCATTATCGGGGTGGAGAGTTATTATGGCCGGCAAGGCGGCGATTTCCCGGTATTTGATACGCTGGCCACTCTGGGCTTTGGCTATCCGCCGCGTGCCGATTTTTTCAGGCAAGAATTGGAGCAGTTCCTGCTGTTGAGCCGTGAGGAGCACTTCGATATTCCCGGGGTTGAAGGTTCGTACGCTGGCGCCATGGGCATGAGCCAGTTCATTTCCAGCAGTTATCGAAAATTCGCGGTTGATTTCGACGGCGATGGCAAGCGCAACCTATGGGGCAGCCCCGCCGATGCGATCGGAAGTGTGGCCAATTATTTTCGGGTACACGGCTGGCGGACGGGTGCACCTGTCGCATTTCCCGCGCAGGTAAAAGGCGCGAACACTCGGAGTCTAGTTGAGCTGGGCCTGGAGCCTACGATCGATGTCGGTCGCTTAGCTTCTCGTGGCGTCAAGGCGCAAGGCCGCATTGACGGCGGCCAGCGCGTGGCATTGCTCGAATATGATATAGGCTCTGGTATGCAATACTGGGTGGGCTTAAATAATTTTTATGTTATAACGCGCTACAATCATAGCTCACTTTACGCCATGGCCGTCTATCAGCTGAGCCTGGCGATCGAGCAGGCTCGTGACAGTCAGCTGGCGGACAGTGATCCGTAGCCCGATGCTTATATGCCGGCGCTGGAGCCTAGTATGGTCACTGGGGAGCATAGTGCTGGTCGCGTGCACCAGCAATGCACCGATGAGCGGAAACATCCCCGACGCGGTGCCGAAGGTGGAGCCGAAAAGTCCCTATGGCAATCCGCGATTCTATTTCGTTGATGGCAGGCGCTACGATGTCCTAGCCAGCAGCAAGGGCTACGTCGAGCGCGGCATCGCGTCCTGGTATGGCCCCGATTTTCACGGCAGGCGCGCCTCCAGCGGCGAGTTGTATGATATGTATGCCATGACAGCGGCGCATCCGACACTGCCGTTACCGACTTACGTGCAGGTCACTGATCTCGAGAACGGCCGCAAGGCGATCGTGAAGGTCAACGACCGCGGGCCGTTTCACGACGGCCGCGTGATTGATCTGTCTTATGCAGCGGCTCGTAAATTGGGTATTCTGCAACGTGGCACGGCTCTAGTCGAGGTGCGGGCGCTCGATCCTCGCCACTCTAAGTCGCCGCGTGCGCCGACTGTGGCCAAGGCCACGCAGGCTGCACCTCCCGGTCTGTTCGTGCAGGTCGGCGCATTTTTCGATATACGTAACGCCGAGCAACTGCGCGCGCGGTTAGTGCTCAACCAACTTGGCCGCATCTATATTCACCCTGACGCCGAGACCGGAACGCCGCTCTACCGCGTGCGTATCGGTCCGCTGTCTTCGGTGGACGCCGCGGACCTGGCCGCGCAACGACTGGAGTCTATGGGGCTAAATGATTTTCAGGTCATCGTTGAATGAGGAGTCAACCGTGTAGGTGCAAATATAGCGGCACTACGTGGCCGCGGCTGATCTAATTTCACTGGATGGGCTGCTTACACCGCATCATTCACTTCCCGTTCTCCCACCGGGTAAAAAATCAAAGGCTCGCACTATAATTTCGAGTTTCGCACATTGTCAAACCATGTTAATGCCTAAACGTAAGCAATTATTCGCCATCTTTATCTTTATCGTAGGAATGGCGCAGGTTGCGGGGGCAGATTTGCCGATGTCCGCAAGTGCGCCCTTGCCCCTTCCATCGCCACCGACCTTTGTTGCGAAAAGCTACATCATGATGGACTTCAACAGCGGCGCGATCTTGGCAGCCAAGAACGCCGACAAGCGAGTCGAGCCGGCCAGCATCACCAAGATTATGACCACCTATGTGCTGTATCAGGCCCTACGGGACGGACAGGTCAGCCTCGATGACGATGTGCTGATTAGTGAAAAGGCATGGCGCACGGGCGGCTCTAAGACGTTCGTTGAGGTGGGCGATCGCGTCAAATTGAGCCAGCTGTTGAAGGGCATCGTCATTCAATCCGGCAATGACGCGACCGTGGCGGTGGCTGAGCATGTCGCCGGCACCGAGGACGCCTTCACTCAGTTGATGAATGCCCAAGCAAAGCGGCTGGGCATGATGGATACCCACTATGTAGACTCTACCGGCTTGCCGGATCCAGAGCAGTACACGACGGCGCACGACATTGCCAAGCTCACCCAGGCGCTCATTCGCGATTTCCCCGAGCATTACGCGGACTATTCCGAACGCCAGTTTACCTTCAATGGGATCAAGCAATACAACCGCAATAGCCTGTTATGGCAGGATGAATCGGTGGACGGAGTCAAGACCGGCCACACCGAATCCGCCGGCTATTGCCTGGTGGCCTCCGCCAAGCGTGATGGCATGCGTCTGATCACCGTGGTAATGGGCACGCCCAGCGAGAAGACGCGTGCGGCTGACACGGAGGCGCTATTGAACTATGGTTTTCGCTTTTTCGAGACCCACAAGCTCTATTCCGCCGGGAACCCCTTAGCCAAGCCCCGGGTGTGGAAAGGCGCGGTCAAGAACGTACCGGTAGGACTCGCGCAGGATCTTTATGTCACCGTTCCGCGCGATCGTTACCAAGACTTGAACGCCTCTATGGATATGATAAACCCGCTCTTGGCGCCGATTAAAAAGCACGCAAAGATAGGGCAAGTCAAGATTGACTTTAATGGCAAGCCTCTCAAACGAAGGCCTTTAATCGCTCTGGACTCAGTCGATAAAGGAGATCTCTGGCGCCAAACTGTGGATACGGTCCTGATGTGGTTTGAGTAAAGCTCACGTGTCGGTTTTCTTAAACGGCGAATTTTTAAGGCTGGAAGAGGCGCGAGTGTCGGTGTTGGACCGCGGTTTTCTATTTGGCGACGGGGTCTACGAGCTGATGCCGGTCTATGGCGGCCATCCATTTCGGCTTGACGCGCACCTCAAACGGCTGGCGCGTAGCCTCGACGCGGTGCTGATACCGAACCCTTTTGATCCGCTGCGCTGGCGTGAGATACTCACCGAGCTGATAAGCCGTGCCGGCGGCGGCGATCTGTTGCTTTACTGGCAGGTCACGCGCGGCGTGGCGCCACGCGATCACACCTTCCCGCGTGGGATTCAACCCACTGTATTCGGCATGGTAAATCCGTTACCGGTCCCTACACCAGAGCAGCTCGAGCGGGGTATTGCTGCCGTTACCCGTCCAGACCTGCGCTGGCAGCGGTGCGACATCAAGGCCATTAGCTTGCTTGGCAATGTGCTGTTGCGTCAACAGGCCATCGAGGCGGACGCGGCTGAGGCCATCTTAGTGCGCGGCGGACAGATCACCGAAGGTGCGGCAAGTAACGTGTTCGCGGTGTTCGATGATGTCATTGTGACGCCACCTAAGGGGCCGTCGTTGTTGCCGGGCGTCACCCGCGATCTGGTGCTTGAACTCATTGGCGCCGCGGGACTTCCTAACAGGGAAATGACCATTAGCGAGCCTGAGCTATGCCGCGCGCAGGAGATATGGATAACCAGCTCGGCTAAGGAAATCCTGCCGGTCACTAGGTTGGACGGCATTCGCCTCGGTGATGGTCGGCCGGGACCACGATGGACTCAGGTCAATCGTCTGTTTCAGGACTATAAGGCGCAACTACGCACGGATAAATTCACTTGAATAACTTATGAAGAGCAATCGTGATACGTTACTTAAATTCCCCTGTGCGTTCCCTATTAAGGTGATGGGCCGTTCCGGCGTGGGTCTACGCGATCGCGTAATTGAGATCGTGCGTCGGCACGACTCGCAGTTAAGCAGCCGCGCGGTCACCAGCCGCACCAGCCGCTACGGCAACTACGTCAGTGTGACTGCGGTCGTGTCGGCGACCAGTCAGCAGCAATTGGATGACATTTACCGTGAGCTAACAGCCTGTAAGATGGTTTTGATTGCGCTTTAGCGCGTGCTCGTGCAACCGCGTGACCGCATTGATCTCCCTGCAGGATTTCGCGCACACTACGGTTACAAAACAGCTGGGTCGTGCACAGTACGTTCCCGTGTGGAAGGCCATGCAGGCGTTTACTGCACGGCGCGATGGCACTACACCTGACGAGCTCTGGGTGGTTGAACATTCGCCGGTGTTCACCTTAGGGCTCAAGGGCAAACCGGAGCATCTACTCAATCCCGGCACAATCCCGGTGGTACGATGCGACCGCGGAGGGCAGGTGACTTATCATGGGCCAGGTCAGGTGGTGATTTACCTGCTGCTCGATCTCGAGCGCATGAGCCTTGGCGTGCGGGCGCTGGTTAGCCTTATCGAAGATGCAGTTATTGCATTGCTCGCCGACTATGGCATCGCTGCCGAGGCGCGTCCAAAAGCCCCGGGCGTGTACGTCGAAGGCCGCAAGATCGCGGCCCTAGGCTTGCGCATCAAGCGCGGGTGCAGTTATCACGGCCTAGCGTTCAATTTCGATATGGATTTGTCCCCCTTTGAGCACATCAATCCGTGCGGCTATCCGGGACTTAAGGTCACGCAGCTTAAGGACTATGTGCATGCGCCAAGTCAGAAAAAGGTCGCGGATAGTCTATGCGCGCATCTAGTCGATCGCCTGGGTTACAATCGAACTATCATCACGTAAAGCAGCAAGGATCATGTCCACGGTTCGAGTTATACAAGGTGAGAAACTGCGTGGTGCGGCCAAGATGGCGCGCATCCCGATCAAGATCGAACCGACTGTGCGCCCAAGGCGCAAGCCGCCATGGGTTCGCGCCAAATCGCCCGCTACACCCGAGGTCGCGCGATTGAAAAAGATCCTGCGCGATAATGCGTTGCACACCGTCTGTGAAGAGGCCGCCTGCCCAAATTTAGGTGAATGTTTCGGCCACGGCACTGCAACCTTCATGATTATGGGCGATATCTGCACGCGACGCTGCCCTTTTTGCGACGTCGCCCACGGCCGTCCTAACCCGCTGGATGTTCGGGAACCAGAAAACCTCGCCCGCACGATAAAGGCAATGGGGCTCAACTATGTGGTCGTTACCTCTGTGGATCGAGACGATCTGCGCGATGGCGGCGCCGAGCATTTTGCAGCCTGTATTGAAAAGATTCGCGCGCTCAATCCCGCCATGCGTATAGAGATCCTGGTGCCTGACTTCCGCGGTCGCATGGACGTGGCACTGAAGATCCTGGATAAGATGCCGCCTGACGTGTTCAATCATAATCTGGAGACAGTCCCGCGGCTTTACAAGCAAGCGCGCCCCGGCGCCGATTACCAGTGGTCACTGTGTCTGCTCAAGCGCTTTAAGGCCCAACACCCACGTGTCCCTACCAAGTCTGGTCTTATGCTGGGGTTGGGTGAAGAGATCGGCGAGGTCGAGCAAGTCATGCAGGATCTGCGCGACAACGGTTGCGACATGCTGACCTTGGGACAGTACTTGCAACCAAGCCGTTACCATCTGCCGGTGGCGCGCTTCGTGACACCTGATGAATTCGAGCGTTTGGGTGAAGTCGGTCGTTGCATGGGTTTTTCGCACGTGGCGAGCGGTCCTATGGTGCGATCTTCTTACCATGCTGACCGGCAAGCGGCCGGAGTGGTCGGCTGATCATGTCCGTGACACAAAGAGTTCGCGATCTAAGCCTGAAGAGTATTTAGAGGGGGAGCAACGTTCCGAGGTGCGGCACGAATATGTGACCGGCCAGGTTTACGCGATGGTCGGCGCCAGCCGGGCGCACAATACTATCTCGCTTAATCTTGCAAAGGCGCTGCGTACGCATCTATGCGACGGTCCGTACCAGACTTTTATGGCCGTCATGAAAGTGCGCACCGAAAACGCCTTCTTCTATCCGGACGTGGTGGTCACCTGCGATCCCGCCGACGCGCATGAATTTTATATCGAGCGGCCCGCATTGGTCGCTGAGGTCTTGTCACCGTCCACGGGGGCGCGCGAATCATTGGACAAGTGCATTGCTTATCAGTCTTTGGTCAGTCTGCGCGACTACGTGCTGATTGCGCAAGATAGGATAAAGGTGTGCATCTATCAGCGAGCCGAGGACGGCTGGGAGCTGGAGCTTTGTATGCGGGACGACACCGCATATCTCACATCTGTCGGTCTTGAACCCTCGGTCAGAGAGCTATACGAGGATTTTCTCGAATTTTGAACGCCGCGCGGTATAAAGGTACAATAAAGACATCATGTGGCTGAGCACGCTCGGCGCGCATGCCATTCTGCGCTTCGACCTTAGACCGAAACGTTCTGCGCATTCCCAGTCTGAGCCGAGGCGCTAAAGTGCGCCAGCCTCCGGCAGGAAAGACGAGGTATGGACGTGTGAGTCAGCGCCCATACCTCGTGATATTACCCACCGATTAGGACATCAGTGACTTAAATTTAGCTAAACGCGGGCCGCGACCAAACGATTAGTGTCGGAGTAGGCTGCTGTTCCCGTCG
>DATACK010000037.1:0-8356 GCA_036259115.1 Gammaproteobacteria bacterium
GCACTGAGCCGACCGTCTGAAATTTGGAAGCGCGTGACAATCGGCACCTGATCAACGGCCCGACTTTGGCACGCGCTTAGGCTTCCGATCGAAAACATCAGCGAAAGCGTAGACCATATGTAGACCAGTATATAGCCTTAAAAGTAGCCAAATTGATCTACAAGATAAGTTTATTATTGTAAAGCAAAATTTACATACATTTAGCTGACGAGTCCTTGATTAAATAGGACTGATGATCCCGACCATGATCTTCGCCGCGTTCATAGTCGTCATCGCGGCCGCCGCCCACCCTTATCCTGGCCAGAACCACTCGTATTGATGATGCCATTGACGCCTTGCGGGAAGAAGCCACCCCGTCTGCGCGCGTGTGGCGTTAAGTAAAAGACGTTGAGGACTTGCGCGGCGCCGCAGCTAAACGCGATGCCATTCTGATCAGAGGGAACGATGTTTGCCTGCCATTCATGACGATGCCTTATCATGATCGCTCGAACCGTCCAGTGAATCGCGCGCATCGGAGATCTTCAGTGTGGCTTCTGCGACCCTTGTGAGAACAATGCGGTCCTTATGGCGCCCGCGTGATAGGCATCGACGGCGAGGTTACCAGCGGCGGCCTCAAGTACAGCCTTGCTAGCCATTAGCGGCGCCGCGCCCTTCTATGCGGTGACATCGACATCTTCGATGAAAAATCCGCCCAGCAGGAAGCTGATTTCATCCACGAAGGCGTCAAAGAACTCACCTGGGCCGACAACTCCGGCGGCATGCGCGACGGCATTGAAACCATTTTGCAGGTCGATGGTCGGGCGCGCGACCGCAGCCGAGCCAAGGGCAGTACGCAAATAGCGAATGTGGCCTATTTCGTCCTGCGTGAAGTCGGGCGTCGACTTGACGAATGGATATTGGGTGGAGAACGGGACTTGGTACCCACCTGTGACCTCGCAACGCGTATCCTTGCCGGTCGTAATACTATTATCAATTCCGCGACCGAACACGGCATGCAAGTAGTACTCTGCCCTAGTACTCTGAGTTCAAAGCGAAGTTCAAAACGGTCTTATCAATTGCCGTGAGCCGGGCGTCATCGCCAGCTTCCATTTGTGCCCGCACCGCCGTGGGCAGACTGCCGAAGCCGAGCATGGTCATGCCACCGAGCCCTATAACACCGGTCTGACCTAAAAAGCGGCGCCGCGCGGCGCGCCGCTGGGAACTGCGTTTCATCAGTAATTTCAGTGGATCTTCAAGCTTCGGGCTGTCATCTGACACAGCAAATTCTCCTTAAGTCGTGATGCTGGGCTGACCACCATGCAATTGGATCTAAAGATTGCACTGGGGACTTGGACATGCTGCGCCGATATGGCGTATGAGAAGCTCTCTCGGCAGTATCCGTGCCGGTCATGCTAAAATCTTAGAAGTCAGCAAAACGGGTTTGCAGCGCCAGTTTCTCGGGTTTGATGAGTTTGATAGGCGCCAGGCCAGTTCACGTACAGCAGGTTAAAACCGATGCACACTTACAAAAGTTACGAGTGTGTGAAAAATCTACCGGCTAGCTATTGGCCAAAGCAGAATCTTGTACAACAGGTTACAGTATCGCGGGAGGACTGATCGCGGCAGGTGGTTACAGCCAGTCGATATTTGAAGTCTCAGCCATTGGCCGCGAGTAACCTGACGTCAGCATCGGCATTAACCCTCCTCTAAGGTCGAATGGAGCGCACCGCTCGTCCTCATTGCCGCCTCTGTGTTCGCGCTTAAGATTTATGTTCTTTCTGCTTGATACCCTCCCACAGCGGATCAAGCTCTGCAAGCTCGCAGTCCTTAAGACTGCGGTTATCACTTTTTAGTTGCGCCTCGACTGCTCGGAACCGACGCTCAAATTTCGCATTGGCAGCACGCAAGGCGCACTCCGCATCAATGCCTCTCCAGCGCGCGAGCTTCACCACCGCAAACAACAAATCCCCTACTTCCTCTTCCTCTTCGATGCGCGTCTCGCTTTCCTTATCGGCCAAGGTCTCGCGCAGCTCCATCAATTCCTCTTCAATTTTCGCCAGCACGCCCGCCAGGTCCTTCCAGTTGAAACCTACAGCCGCGGCGCGTTTCTGAAGTTTTCCCGCGCGGGTCAAGGCCGGCAGGGCCAAGGCGATGCCATCCAAGGCGCTATGCATATCAGTCTCGCCGCCCTTATTCTTCCGCTCGCGCGCCTTTTCCGCCTCCCAGGCCTTGGCACGTGCCTCGTCAGAGGGCAAATGTGCATCGCCGAACACATGCGGATGCCGGCGCACCAACTTGTCGGCAATCGCTTCAGCAACTTGATCGAGATCGAATAGGCTTTGCTCGCGCGCCAGCTGTGCGTAATAGACCACCTGTAATAACAAATCGCCCAATTCATCCTTGAGATCGTCGAAGTCGCCGCGCTCGATTACATCGGCGACCTCATAGGCCTCCTCCAAGGTGTGCGGGACAATGCTGGCAAAGGTCTGTTTAAGATCCCAAGGACAACCCCGCGCCGGATCGCGCAGACGAGCCATAATTCCTAGCAGGCGCGCTATGTTGTCCATGGGTCTAGAAGTTGAGCCGCAGGCCGATGTGAATGTTATCGTCCAGCTCCACATCCCGGCCGTCTTCGAGATCGGTTTGTAGGAATCTATAACCGACGAACGCCGCGGTCCGCGGGATGAACTCGACCTCAAAGCGGGTAATGAAATCCAGCAGATTATCCGCACCGCTAAATGCCGTGATCGAAGGCGCATAAAAGCCCTGAGCCGTGAGATGCAGCGGGATATTGGCGGGAATGGTATAACGCACGCGTCCTCCCAGGGCGATGGCGGCTATGTCTTCATCGGGATCATCAAGGCCTGCCACATAGGCCTTGGCGCCGGCGCCGAAACTGAACGGCAATTCCCCCGGCGGCTGACCTGAGACCACTAATCCGCCATTGAGCATCAGATCGCTTTCTTCGTTGAAGAATAAGCCGGCCGAGATATCCGCGGCACTAGCGTCGATCGCTCTAGCGTAGTCGAACTCCGCGGCCCGCTCGCTCAAGGATATTTCCGCCTGATCAGCATGCGCCCACGATGCGCCGCAGAGGCCTAAAATTAGCGCGATCTTAAACCTAAAACACATAACATACCTCTCCTCTGAACCATCAACTGCCGGTGAGTGGGGCGGCAGTCTAACACGCCATATCAGCGTTGCCAGTCATCTATCACCGCCTTGCTACCAGCACTGGTACAGCGCGGACTTGTCAAATGGATCGATGATCTCCACTAGAAGATCGCGCACGTCGACAAGGCGCGGCCAAATGTGCAATACCGGTTCGCGAAAAGTTATGCATATCACGCGCTATATGCTATTGGAGAGGAGCATTCACTGTTATGCTGCCTAACCGCAAACTAGACACCCAAAATGGGGAAACATGTTTGTCTGGACGTGGCCGTGCGCATGACGCACCTATCTCGGTCGCTCTTGTTTTACTATAAGCGCTATATGACTGAGAACATACGTCAAGCCAGCCACCTATCAACCGCAGTATGAACAAGCCGCAAGCCCTCAACCTCGAGCAATTGCTGAAATGTGGCTATGGTGAGATGTTCGGTCCGGGCAATGCGCAGCTTCCCGTACCCAATATGTTGATGATGGACCGCATCGTGCGGATATCGGAAGCGGGCGGTGCCTACAAGAAGGGGGAGGTTATCGCGGAACTCGATATCCGGCCGGATCTGTGGTTTTTTAGTTGCCACTTTCCGGGCGATCCGGTGATGCCAGGGTGCCTGGGTCTGGACGCCATGTGGCAGTTGGTGGGATTTTTTCTCGCCTGGGTGGGCAATCCGGGCCGCGGGCGCGCATTAGGCGTGGGTGAGGTCAAGTTTTCCGGGCAGGTCTTGCCCACCGCGCGCAAGGTGACCTATCACATTGATATCAAACGGCTTATCTCTCGCCGGCTGGTGATGGGCATCGCCGATGGGAACATGGAGGTTGACGGGCGTGAGATCTACATTGCCAAGGACTTACGCGTCGGCTTATTTACCTCGACAGAAGGATTTTGAGGAGAAGCGATTGTGAGAGGTGTGTAGCATAGGCTAACCCACAAGGGCGTAAGCCCAACACGTAACGTTCATGGTGGGTTACAGCGCTGATGCGCCTACCCCACCTACGATTCACGCCAGGCTTTTGGAGGCAATCTCGAATACATCCCTGGAAATCGCCGCAGTATCGACGATACGCTGTAACTGAGCCTGCATCATTTGCCGGCGTGTGGGATCGTATTTTCTCCAGCGGGAAAAGCCCTTGACCAGTCGGGCCGCCATCTGCGGGTTGAGTGAGTCGATTCTTAACACCTGATCGGCAAGAAAGCGGTAGCCAGCACCGGATTTTGCATGAAAGTTGATCGGATTGCGGTGCGAGAAGGTTCCAATCAAGGCGCGCACCCTATTCGGATTGCGTAATGAAAAGAGCGGATGACCGACTAGCCCCTTAACCGTCTCGAGCGTGCCAGGCAGAGCAGAGCCCGCCTGCAGCGCGAACCATTTATCCATAACCAGTGGATCATGGCGCCAAGTATCATGAAATGCCTGCAAGGCGCGGCGGCGTTGCTTTGTGTCGCGGTCATTGAGCGCGTGTAAGGCGCCCATGGTATCGGTCATATTGCGTGCAGCGCTGTACTGGTCAAAGGCCAAGCGGGAATAATCCTCTTTATCCAGCGTATTGAGGTAGGCAAGACACAAATCGCGCAATCGGCCTCGACCGGCGGGCACCTTATCGTATGCAGCTCCATCCGGCTGCACATTATTCTGATAAGTGCTGGCCAGATGCGATTCAAGAGCGCGCGCTAAAGAGTGGCGCGTGAATTCCCGCGCCGCATGAATAGCGTCCACATCGATTTCCTCGACCACTTCCGACAGATAATCCTCCCCCGGCAAGGTTAGGGTTTCTGCAATCAGCGCCGCATCCAGCATTGGATCACTCAATATCCGTTTAAAGACATGCGCCAGGGCATCATCGAGCGTCAGCGGTCTGTTCGCTTGATAGTCCGCGATTAAGCGTGTCATCAAGCGTATCGCAAGCCGCTGCAGCGCCTCCCAGCGATTGAACGGATCGCTGTCGTGTGTGGCTAAGAATGCCAGGTCTGCGTCGCTGTAGTCATAGTCGAGTTCAACCGGTGCGGAGAATCCCCGCAGTAGCGAGGGCACAGGCTCTGCCGGTACGTTAATAAAGCTGAAGTCCTGCGACTGCTCTCGCAACTCTATCACCCGCGAAGTACCATGCGCATTTGCCTCGCCTTCCAGTTGTAGTGGCATGTCGTGCCCGTTCGGCCCGATCAAACCGATAACGAGTGGAATATGAAACGGCAATTTTTGCGTCTGGCCCGGCGTAGGCGGGCAGTCTTGCGCCACACGTAAGCGGTAGCGCTGGCTTGTAGCATTCCATTCTCCCGCCGCGTGCAGCCGCGGTGTACCCGCCTGATCGTACCAGCGCTTGAATTGGGTAAAATCGCGGTTAGAGGCGTCACTCATGGCGGCGGCGAAGTCGTCAGTGGTCGCCGCCTGACCGTCATGACGTTCCAAGTATAGCCGCAAACCTCGTCGAAAGCCGTCACGGCCCAACAAGGTCTCATACATGCGCACCACCTCGGCGCCTTTCTCATAGACAGTCGCGGTATAAAAATTGTTGATCTCGATATAGGATTGCGGACGCACTGGATGTGCCATGGGACCTGCATCCTCGGGGAACTGCTGCGCGCGCAATTGGCGCACGTCCTCGATGCGCTGCATGGCCCTTGACGTCATGTCGGCGGCGAACTCCTGCTCGCGAAACACAGTCAAGCCCTCTTTCAGACTCAACTGAAACCAGTCGCGGCAGGTCACGCGGTTACCGGTCCAGTTATGGAAATATTCATGCCCGATGACGGCCTCGATGTGCCGGTAATCATCGTCGGTGGCGGTCTCAGAGCGCGCGAGCACGTACTTCGAATTAAAGATATTGAGCCCCTTGTTCTCCATGGCACCCATGTTAAAATCATCTACTGCCACGATCATGTAAGTGTTAAGGTCGTATTCTAGATCGTAGGTCTCCTCGTCCCAGCGCATGGCCTTTTTGAGTGAGCGCATCGCAAAGTCGCATTTATCGGCGTTATGCGCCTCAGTGTATATGCGAAGTGCGATCTCGCGGCCCGAGCGCGTGGTGTAGGCATCCTCGCGACACGTAAGTTGTCCTGCCACCAGGGCGAATAGATAGCTGGGTTTGCGAAAAGGATCGTGCCAGGTGGCGAAGTGACGATTACCTATTCGGCCGCTTTCGATCAGATCACCATTGGACAGCAGCACCGGATAACGTGCTCGGTCAGCCTCAATGGTGACGGTATAGTTCGCCGTGACATCGGGCCGATCGAGAAAATAAGTAATCCGGCGAAAGCCTTGCGCCTCGCACTGGGTGCAGAACATACCGCCGGACTTGTATAGTCCTTGAAGCGTCGTGTTCTCCTGCGGCTTGACGCGCGTAACGATATCGAGCTGGAATTGATCCGGCACGTTGTGGATGATCAGGGAGTCGTCGTTTACCGCATGGTCCTGGGCGTTCAGCACTTGCATATCGAGCATCACCGCGTGCAAGACCAGATGCTCGCCATCCAGAACCAAAGGCTGCAATAGATCAGCCGATTGCGGGTTGCGGTGTATCTTTAACACCGAGCGCACGGTCGTGAATTCTTCATCCAAGGCCACGTGCAGGCTGATGGTATCGATCAGAAACGCTGGCGGCGTGTAGTCTTTGAGGTAGATGGTTCTGAGATTGGCCTTGTTCATGCTTAAGAGTGCCCGTAGGCGGGATCGGTTCAAGCGTTGATACCAAGCATTCTACAGAATTGTAAGCGCGATGCCCGCGTTGCGATCACGATTGATCGCGATCTGGGTGAGCCGGGTAAGAGCGGACTGCCTTAATGGCAGTCTGCCCCGGCACGCTGAGGGCAGGAAGTCTGAGGCTGGCTTTCCTAACGAGGCAGGGATAGCCGAGTTTAGAAAGCGTTGGGGAACAGCAGACTGCCTTGTTGAGCCTCCGTCTGCGTTCATAGCGCCGAGCAGCCATCGTGAGATTTTGCCTATATTATGCTTACGCGAAGGGCATGGCTTACGAATTGATCGACATCTGCTTTAATTTCACGCATGCGGCGTTTCGCGCGGACGAGGCGGCCGTGCTCGAGCGTGCGCTAAAGGCCGGAGTCACTACCATGGTGGTAACCGGCTCCAGTGTCGAAGACAGCCGCAACGCCACTGAGCTTGCAGCGCGCTATCCCGCGCATCTATTTGCCACGGCCGGTGTGCATCCTCATCATGCCAATACGTGGACGCGTGATGCACTGATTAGACTGCGTGAATTGGCCGCGCATCCTAAGGTCAAGGCCATCGGCGAGACCGGACTGGACTACAACCGCAATTATTCCTCGCCCCTGGAACAGCGCCGCGCGTTTGAACAGCAGATTGAGCTGGCCTGCGAACTGAAGCTGCCGCTCTTTCTACACCTGCGCGATGCCCATGACGAATTCATGGAGATTCTGTCATGCTACCGTAAAGATATTCGTCGTGCCGTCGTGCATTGTTTCACCGGTAATGGCAAGCAACTGGATGCCTGTCTCGCAATGGATCTGCACATTGGAATTACAGGCTGGATCTGCGACGAACGGCGTGGGTTTCACTTGCGCCAACTGCTTGAGCGCATTCCGTCCGACCGGCTGATGATCGAGACGGATGCGCCCTATCTTCTGCCACGCGATCTTGAACCCAAGCCTAAGACACGGCGCAACGAACCGGCGTTTTTGCCCCATGTGTTGGCTGCGGTCGCTGCGGCATTAGCACATCCCGCGGGAAAGGTGGCCACAGCCACAACGGCAACGGCGAGACGTTTTTATCACTTGGACGATGATTGAAACACCCGCGGAGCACCATACTATGCTTTATAGATTATCAACAACGGAGTGGCAACAATGTTTCTCAAGCAGATCGGAGCCGATCATCTCGTGGAAGTGCTGAGACTGGAGGAGCTAGTCGATCCCTCGAAATTGACCTTCACGGGCCGGCTTAATATCGGCGAGGAGATGCCCGAGCCGGAGCCGTTCCAAAAATCCAAGGTGTGTTTTCCTTCCGGCGAACCGCTGCCCCGCTGCTGGGTGGATGTGCACTATCGCGACAACGAGTTGCGGCACAAAGCGTGACTGGCCGGCGGTCAAATAACCGGTTATATACTCGTTCCAATAAAAAATGGCTCTGTAATTTAAACATAGAAAACTCCTGCGGCGCTGAAGGCGGGGTACGCAGAGATACTACTACTTCATAAAAGATAATCTCGACAAGTCACGCCGGTTGCTACACGTTCACAG
>DATACK010000038.1:0-4509 GCA_036259115.1 Gammaproteobacteria bacterium
ATCTACCGGCAGCGAAACATGATCGAACGCGCGATCAATAAGTTGAAGCATTTCCGCCGTATCGCGACCCGCTTCGAGAAGAACGCGGTCAACTTCCTGGCAATGTTGCATTTGGCAGCGAGTCACTTGTGGTTGCGATTATTTGACGACACGACCTAGAACACTCAATGGCAACTGCGTACCGATACCTGTCCAGAAAACGTCTATCGAGTCGGTCTTTAAGCCACAGGCTCATGCGGCCGTTCCACCAAAATGGTCTCCACATGGACAATGCCGTGCCATCGCTGAGATTGAGAATTGCCAGATAGCGTTTTTGCGGCATGTAAATTCTCTACGCCTTACCAGCCAGGCTAGCCAGAATGTTCCCGTGGATGAACCGAGCCTGTCTTACCCCGAATACGCCGAGCTTGGGCAGATCAAAGCCCTCTATGTAGGCGCAGTCGTCTGCGGCGAAGACCCGCTCGTCTGCGATTGAATGCAATCTAGTATTGATCCGCAAGCCTTCGCGACGCAGGCATGGCAAACCGGTTTTGTAGACAAGCGGATTCGCCTACAAGCCTGTAGCCAGCACAACAATATGCGCCTCGATGCGGCGACTGCCTTGTGTGACTAACGTATCAGGTTCGCGCCGTACCATGCGGGTCTGCATCTGGACCTCGACTACTTTGCGGACAAGCTGGCTGTGTAATACTCGCGATGCCGCCACCGGCGCCTGCTCAATCAGCCGCTCACCATGAGTGACTAGTATGACTTGAGGCCGTGCGCCGCAGCGCCTGTCCAGTGCGTGCAGGTTGGCGGCTATTTCTGAACCCGTTGACCGCCACCGACCACAACCAGGCGCGGTGATTCACCGCTAGCATATTCCGTTTCCAGCCTCTGGCGCAGCCGCCAAAGATTACTAACGGGCTTGACAGAATAGACGTCTGAATCGGCTGTCATGCCTGGAATGAGATCGACATTTACCTGACTGCCAACATTAAGCGAGAGATAGTCGTAAGCACGTGCGCCACCGGAGGCCAAGTGCACTAAGTTTCTTTTGGTATCGATGGCGTCGACCCGATCGCGCAAGAATTCGTCCCCCAGCGCGGCGATCAATCCTGAAGGGTTGATCTGATCTTCCTCGGGCGTGTACATGCCGCCGAGCATTCCGGTAGCCATTCCCGAATACCAAAACGCGTCGGGGCCGATCAGTACACCCGCGCACCGCCTTCACAATTTCTTAGCGTTCGCCGCAACGTACAGATGGGGGTGCCCGGCCCCGACTAGGATTACTGTACGTTCTACACTCACTCGATCATAGCACTTTTAAGACGTCACCTGCGCCCTATCATGCACCAGGCAACTCCATCAGGTTAATCGCCAGTTGCCGTGCACCCAACAGGCAGACTTCCGGGGTCTTGATGATGGAGACCGGCACTTTTTCCAGCAATGCTTGCATGGTAGCATTTCGCTTAAAAGCCTGTATGAATGCGCCGGAACGTAGCGCTGTGGCAATCTTGAGCGCGATGCCGCCAGCGATATATACGCCGCCAGTCGCAAGAAAGGTTAGCGCCAAATTACCTGCCTGCGCGCCGTAGGCGCGGATAAAGCAGTCAAGCGCCAGCACCGCGATAGCCGGCGGATCCACGTCCAGCGCAGCCGTTGAAATAACGGCCGCTGGGTCGATGGCTTCATGCAGCGCTTCAGCAAGCCAGGCGGGCTGCGCCACGCGTTTGTTGTCGCGCAGGAACTCATAGATACGCATCAACCCGCGCCCTGAAAGAAGCATCTCGCAACTGACCTGCCCGTGCCGAGCGAGCAGATAGCGCAGCAGATCAATCTCCAACTCGTCGCGCGGGGCAAAATCAGCATGCCCACCTTCAGTGGCGAGCATCACGTAACGATCTTGCTGCCATACCATAGCGCCTTGACCTAAGCCGGTGCCCGCGGCGATGATGACGCGCGTGCCACCGGCCTCAGGCTCGCCTGCCTGCAAGACCTCGAGATCGGCCACGCCCAGCGTGCCGATGCCATAGCCCACACCGTGCATGTCATTGACTAAGAGCACGTGCTTCATGCCAAGCGCTGCGGCGAGCTGCTGGGAGTCGAGCATCCACGGCAGATTAGTAACCTTGGCCTTCTGATCACGTACGGGACCGGCTACCGCAAAGCATGCGGCTGCAGGCGGCTCAGCATCCTTGGACGCCTCAGCAAGAAATTGCGTGATTATCGACGCTAACTCATCATAGCGCCGACTGCTATAGCTGCGCGTGGCGATTACGCGCAGCGCGCCGCCGATTTCACAGAGCTGCAAGAGTACTTTGGTGCCGCCTACGTCACCGGCAAGTATATTCATTCAATCAATCTCGATTAAGGTCTCACGTCTAAACTACAATTCAGAATGTAGAATGAAGATATCATGACTGCTGTGAAAGTAGGCGCGAGGCCTTCGCCGACATTATTGATGATTACTTTGCAAGCACAAAGCTTAATTAACGCTCAAGGCGGTTAAAAATTTTTGATCCGCACCAGCGGCCACAGTAAGAAACAGCAAAACGGAGGACCCACACCCTACATGCAAACGCTATGCAACGCGATTGCGAGATGGGATTAGAAGCTTAAACACCTATAAAGTGCTGTTAATCACGAATCGCGGCCACATTATAGACACCGAAAAATGGCGCGACAAATAGGCCGATCGAAACAAGATTATGAAGACAATAGTGGTAAGCAGAGTACGTATGGCCTCTGCGATCATACATTGGATTATGCGCTGCCGCGGTCAATATCCTTACTCGATACTCGCGCTGCAGCTCCTCTGCGGTAATTTAGGCTTACAGCGCATCTTAAGCGCTCAAGCCTAACGATGTGGATCAGGTATTTACGTCTAGGATCCATCCATGGTGGCGGATTGGCGCTGCGTTTTGCACGTGTCAAAGATGTTCGCGCCAAGAAGCGTTCAGAGGATGCTGATACGATTGCTTTCTGCGCGTGAGATATACCGCCGTGTCACCAATCAGAAGTCAGCACTGCAGCACTAATCAGGCAGAGCAGAAAAAGCCACAGAGGCACAATCGGCAGAGGCCAGGACAGTGACCGTCAGCCCGCCCGTAACGTCGGATTCAACCACTACCTCACCGAGTCACTCGACCTGAACATGCCTAGCCTCTAGCATCCGGCGGTCTGATTCTCTCACGGTAAAATCTTGGAGCGCTCAATTCATTAACCGAGGCAGTAATGTAGAGGTCATTTCATTTATGAAAGGCTTCCAAGTACCCGCAGTGAAGACATAACTTTCGTCAAATGGCATCAAACGTCTTACAGAAAATGATCTTGGCATCGCTTGGCGCGTAGAAATCCAGGAGCCGTGCAACTTGCCAGAATCCCGCGTGGCGATTACAACGCGCGGGTCGGTCCATATTAGGCGCGTGCAGAGGTCTCAGCGTAGATTTGACGGCCGCCTGCCTCACGGACGAGTTTTTCCGTTCGAGCGAGAAGGCGCCTGCCTATGCCTTGGCCTTGGTGAGGCGCCCCCACTACGATCCAAGAGAGATTAAAACTGTGCACCGTGCACGGCATGGGACCATAGCAGGTATAGCCGCATATTTGCCCGCCCTGTTCGGCGAACAGAAACGAATATCCGCTCGCCACACTCTGGTTTAGGCGGCCTTTACAAGCTTTACCGCGACCGCAATCTCGGCAGACGAGAAAAGTCCGTCGCCTCGGTTACGCGGCGCACAACTTCTTATGTCGTTCTGCTGCACCTGCGCACGGAATGCTGGTGCACTATAGGCTCTACTAGCGCGGATTAAGCTTCTTCAGATATGCGCATGCACTATACTCAGGCTTGACAGTAGTGCCGATTGCTCTACTTCCGCAAGACCTAAGAAGAAGTGTCGCACATTGACGCCCAGCGAGCGCGTGCATTTTCTGCCTCAGTTACATCATAGATAGCAATGCTCGCGCGAGCTGCAGAATATTGATCTTTCCATCGCGCTTCCGGCTGCGCATTCGAGGTGCGGGCACTCATTTCAGTAGTTCGCTTTTGCTCGGGCAAGAAAATAATCCCGCTAAAAGGAAACCAAGTCTGACGCAGCGCTGATATTCATTGTGCTTCTCCATGTGGCGGTAGATATAGTGCATAAGCTAGACTTGCCGGTGCCATTAGCGCCGAGGATGAACAGACTTTCCCCACGACTAAGGCAAGATCGAGGGCGTTGCCATTGAGTTGAGGAATGGACAAATTGAAAGCCATAATCGCGTAAATGCTTGTATGTTTATTGCTTTGAAGGGTCTCCTCACCTTCCAAAGCGTGGACCTACTCCATTGATCGATTGCACTGCTATATCGGCTCCAATATCGCAGGCCATAACGAACGTTTCAGCTCAAGAGCAATCAACGTAGAAGTCGTAATCGGCGCCTAATGCGTCTGCGAAAATCGAAATTTCTGCACAAGCCAAAATAGTAGAGTTCTCATACAGGGGTCATTGCCCCCAGGAGAATCCGTTCGTACCACAATTACGCTCTAGC
>DATACK010000039.1:0-9873 GCA_036259115.1 Gammaproteobacteria bacterium
GTAGTGCTTCATGCCGGGCCTGAACACGTTTAGCTGCTGGATCTTCACCTTGCTTGACTGCCGCATGTGCCGCTGCATGTGCCTTATGGGCATCGGCAAGGGTCATATTGGGGTAGGTGCCCAAAGTCATGCGGCGTAGGCGTCCACCATGGTGATAGAGGTATATCCAGCTCTTGCGCCCACTGGGTGCCACACGTATCTCAAAGCCATGGCCATCGGATTCCAAGACATCGTAGCGAGTGGCCTTAGGCTTTAAGGCTGCAATGCCTCTGACGGTGAACTTCATCGCACCTCCCCAATCATTGATCTCCTATGGGTAACTACGTGGGTAACATTCGGCAGGCGGCAGCAGGTGAACAACGATGCACTGCCAGGACGTGTATATTAGTGAAAATACAACATAGAATTAAGGATACTTAACACAATGCGGGGAAATGGGATGAAAAGGAGTGACATAGGTATGCCAGCCGATGTTCAAACAGTCAGATTGATGATCGCGTCGACTGCGGCTGTCCCGCGCTGTCGTACCTCTGACATGAAGATTAACCGCCGGTTCATTGCAATGCCATGTATCGATGCCACGATAGTGCACGTGGGCGCGCGTGAGTCCGTAAGTGATATTGCACTGCATTACGGGTTAATACGTACGTAGCCACACGAATAGAGCATGGCAAGGATGTGATTTATAAGTATACCAGCCCTCCGCTACAAGGAGGTGGCTGCTCATAAGAGGCTCTAGAACGCTTGAATCGGAGGAATGCCATGAATCCAATGTCGAACGCCACGAATTATCACGTTGCGGTCGATTCCTTCCTCGCGCGCAGCGCTGCCCTCGGGTTGCGAGAGTCAGTCGAGGATGCAAAGATCCTAACTGACACCGCAGGTCGAATTCAGTATATGAATCTCGGCGCAGAACAGCTGCTAGGCGTCCGTTTCGAACAGACTCGCGGCCGTCCGCTCAATACGCGCGGCCTGCCTTTCACCGAGTTTTTTCATTTAATTGATGAATGCAGTCATGAATCTTTGGATGGCATGATCGCCGAGTGTCTTGCCCGCGATGCAACCATCACGTTAGGCAATCGGGTCGCCCTGATCAACAAAAAGGGCGAGCAGGTCTCGATTGGCGGTTCAATATCGCCGATGCGGGTGCAAGGCTTCGGCACCGTCGGCGTTATCATGACCTTCCGGGATGCGACCCCCACGCGCCATTTGATGGGGCGAGTGTTCGACTCGATATGAATCGCATAGCGACTTGAATTATCTTCAGGTGTAAACGACGCGCCGCCGACATGCGAGCAATGGATGATAGGAGTGAGCATGATGCTGTTAGACATGATGTTAGACATTATCAATAAGCTTGGCGTCGGTCATGGCGCTTGGGTAACGCTATTCATAGTGCCCGCCGCTCACAGCGGCAATGATTACCGCGTCGCGGATCATTGCGGGCGACATGAAGCCAAATCGCCGCGCATACAGGAATCCCGTCGTGCCAGCACACGTCGTCAAGATGCGGACCAGCGCAACGATACCGGAGAACAGCGCAAGCTGCAGGCCGAAGAGGACCACGTCGTGCTTTTGTGTCGCGATTGAGGCGACGTAGGGCGTACTTGTTTGCGGCACGGTAGCATTCTTACTGTCGTGCGCCGTATAGGATAGACGTTGTGACGCGTAGGCCTCGATCGGCGCTGCGCCGTGCATGACTGCGAACCGATTATGGAGAGCGATAATCCATGATTTCGGCGTAAAAAGCGATGGCTAGCGATCCAGAGGTGCATTCGGTGTGGTCCCGCCGAATTTTGCGAATATCACCCTTGAGTCGGTTGCCGCAGCGCTGGTGGCAACGGATTCGGCTAGTCACATTGGCTACATGAGGCCAAATCACTGTCTTTATTCGAGGTCTAATGGCCAGCACGACTGATCCCGTATCGACGCGGGTTTGATAGCGGCAGCTGCATCACTTAATTTAGATGCACCGCCTCATCGCTACGCGGGACGCGCGGTAACACAGTGCGTGATGCGCTGTTACTTCTGTGCAGCGGATGCGCATGGCTGTCGCAGTCCGGGAGAGCACTATAAAGATTGCGGTAAAGCTGATCGCACCTTCTCCATAGGATCTCTCTTTGTTGAAATTCTCCCCCGCGTTACGCCTGTTCGCTACTGTTCGACTCGCGGTAGTAAGTGCGAGTTATCCATATAAGTCGTGATCTTGTCTATGGTGCGCTGCCTCGTTATGGTCTTGACGTCTATGCACGTACAGGTCGACAGCTATCCGCACCAATAATCGTGTTCTTCTATGCTGATCATCGATCCAGGCAGTGAAAGCGCTCTAGTGTTTCATGAGTAGATGTTAATGACGCATAGCCTTGATTGTGATTGCCGATTACCGCGTTTATCCGGGAGGGTGAGGTATCCTAGTATCTCTTGAAAACGGCGCCAAGGCAGTTGCTCGGCGTGTGCATGCGCCGTGGATTACGGCGGAGATCTCGCTTGCATATACCTAGCGAGTCCCGGTGTTTGCATCGCGGCCATGCTGATCATGGACGCACATGACTTGCGTGCTGAGGCCACGTCGCCGGTGACCAGCTGTACGGCATGATCGGTTTGGCGGCCATACGGTTTGCCGTTGAAGGTTGAACGCCTACAAGACATTTTGAGCAGACAAAGTACCTGGCCCAGATGCGGCCTATTAATATCATCGGTCACCGGATACCGCCGTGTTGTTGCTAACAGGCGTCAGCGATAAGACCATAAAAATCCACTAACCTCGATCAATCTCCTCAAGCGGTTGCGGGAGGCCAGCTGTCGGGCTTGATTAACTCAGTATCCAGGGCAGCGCCATATCGGCATACGCTCGCGGCTTAGGCCAAGTTGCTTGCTCCGGTACTTTAAAGATGCGGCTGAATTTATGCAAAAATTTTGTGTTTCCCGCGCGGAAAATCGTGCTAAACGCTTTATCACTACGCTCACGGACGCCACTTCCCCGACGCCATGTCCCATTTCGCGTTTGGTCTGTCACGCCGCACGTATTATTATCCGTGCCGTGATATTGCGACGTGTATCTTGCGACTCCCCTTATACTAACAGCAACCAATGAGTAAGCCATGGCCTCAATGACCAATGAAAACTCTGCTGCGAGTGCTCAATTCGAAGAGCCGATTAAAAACTTTATCGCCTTTTGTGAGACTGAGCGTGCGCATCGGCGCAATGTAGACCCGAATTTTGACGCTGAGCGCTTCGATAAGGCCGCCCAGCTGGTAGTTGACCGGCTTGCGGCGATTAAGAGGGAAAACCTGGAATGATCATTAACAATATCAGGGCGCACAATGTCCTTAAATATGCACACCTAGAATTCAACGGACTGCCGGCGCAAGGATTGATTGCGGTCAGCGGGCGTAACGAATCCGGCAAAAGTACTATCGGAGAGACTATCTGTTTTGCATTGTTCGGCAGAACATTTTCGCTGCGTCCGGAGGAGATAACCAAAATCATTCGCTGGGGCGAGACCCGCTGCCGGGTGCTGCTCGATTTCACGGTTGGACAGGCTGGAGAGGAGCGCGAATACAGAGTCGAACGCTCGCTAGATGATGCCGGTAATCAAGGCGCAACCCTCACGCGCATAGGGCAGGAAGAACCGCAGGCGCGTGGGGTCGCGGCAGTGACCGCTGAGGTCAAAAGGCTCGCCGGGTTCGGTTATAAAGAATTTATCGAATCGTTTTATCTGGCGCAACGTGAGATTCACACGCCGCATGGCCACAGCGAAGCAGTCAAGTCTATGGCCGGTCTGGCGCCGCTCGAGCGCGTTGATGCGCAGTTGGCCCAGGAGGTCAAAGAGCTCACTGATAACATGATCAACGCTGAGCGGGATATGGCGGATGTCAATGACCGACTCGGCGAGCTTAACATTCAGCCGGACTATCTCCGCTCGTTATGGGCAAACCTATCCGCGACCGGCGAGCAACATAGGGAAAAATCCACCCGCGCTAGGCTGCTGCGTTACGTGTCTGATAGATGTCGTGAGGCCCTGCAGATGCTAAAGACCGAGACGGGGCCGGTGCTCAAGGCAGGTATCAACACATCATATCAAGCCTGGAGCGCGCACGCCAAACGACTGGACAAGTGCGCTAAAGTACTGGACAGCCACTGCGCGCAACAAGATGCCGCATCAAGTACGACCGAGTCTACCGCAACGCTCAAAGACTTCGTCCAGCACCTCAAGGAGCAACTCGCTCGATTCGGCCAAATGATGGAGGGCGTCGGGAGCTATCGGGCGCGCCTTACCAGGCTGTTGAAAGAGCCTGCGAGCGATGTTGCGCCAAAGGGTCAGGAAGCATCGCTGCCGGCGAAAAAGGCCGAGTTCGGGCGCCGCGCAGAAGCCGCCATGCATAGCCGCAAGAGGGCGCGCGTATTTGCGGTCATTTCTCTTATTCTGGCGATCGCGCTGTGGATAGTATGGATAATATTATTTCCCATTGTGCCAGGCTGGCAAGGCTATGATGTGACACTTCTATGTGTAGCGATCGCTTTGACCATCATCTTCGTCCTATTCATGATCCGCAGTAGGGTGATGAGCACGCGGATTAAGAGGTTTCGCAATGAGTCCGCCGCACTAGACCGCCAAATCCAGGAGACCCGTGAGGAGGCGGCGGCGCTGGATGATCTTGCGACCATGCCGCTACCGAATGCGGTCGCGCTGCTAACAAACGTAAGGGATGAGCAAATCGCCGCAGAGGCTGCTCAATTTGAGAGCGATTCCAGCGTCACCTTGCTCGATCACGATTCGCTAAATGAATATCGTCGGCTGCTGACTTCGCTCATCGCGCGCAGCGAAGACGACATCGAGGCTGCGCGCAGCCACATCGCCAATGAAGTCGCAGAGCTGGACCGTGACGTGCGTGAGCTAGGCCGCACTATGGCGCAATTGAATCAGGCGATACCGGTGGAGCAGGAGCGCCGCCGTACGGCAGATCACCTACAAGGAATCATGCAGAGCTTGCAGGGCAAGATCGACGAGACACGGGATAAAATCGAGATCCGTAATCTGGCGCGCGACCTGCTGGAACACGGCTACCAGTACGTTTCAAGGCGCTTCAATCACGATATTCGTAGCTTGGTCGGTAAGACACTACCGCTGTTGACGTCGAACCGCTATGAGCATCTACAGATAGACGAGGCGCTGCGAGTGCGTGTGTTCTCGGGTCAGAAGCACGATTTCCTGAACCTTGACGAGATCTCCAGCGGTACGCAACGCCAGATCATGTTAGCGGTGCGATTAGCGTTGGCGCAGGCGTTGGTTAATACCGCAGTCCACGGAAACCAGTTTATATTCCTGGACGAACCCTTCGCTTTCTTCGATGAACAGCGCATGCGCGATGCGCTGAAGGTGCTTCCCACGTTGAGCGACAACATCATACAGATTTGGGTGATCGCGCAGGAATTCCCTGAGGATGCGCATTTCAACCGGCACATCCGCTGTGAACATGAAATGACGAATATGAAGATAGATGCCGCCTAAGATTGGCTTGACCGCCTGGGTGGCTACTCACGATCCCTAAGGCGCTAGCTCTGCCGCGCGTGAGAATTGATGCGATCGGTGAGGGCGCGGCCTGATCGGTGGCAGAGCGGCGGTAAATATGCTGCTGTCACCCAGTCGGCTCTCGACGAGGATTTGCCGCTAATGCGCCTCAACAGCTGCGCGCCAGTGCCAGACATTAAACTAGTGCCGCCACGATATCAGGAACAAGAGGGAGCGTCCCGGTAGAAGGATCCAACGGCTTGCGATAGGACCTCCGGCGCGATGTCATTGCCATTATCAAAAGATAGCGGAGAGTGCCTCTTAGGCGCAGCAAGCATTAGAGGCGCTGCAGTTGCGGACGGGGGAGATACTGCTTGAGCTGGAGGTGACGGAAGTTTTGCCCCTCCAGGCGGAGGCAGCACGGCTAGTTCAATCTGAACTCCGCCAGCTTCTTCTCAACCGCTTTATTTTCAAGCCGCACATACTGCGGCAATCCGTTTTTGAACGGAGGATAATCCTCGCCCGCGATCAGTGGCTCCAAATAGGCGCGGCAACTGGGCGTAATCCCAAGACCATCCCTGCGAATGTAGCTTTTGGGCAGCTTCTTTTCCTTGTTCGCGACCTTAGACAAGGGCGTGCTTCCAATGCGCCAGCGGTAGGGCCTGTTGGATTTGCGCTCTATCGTGGGCATCAGCGCGTTCTCGCCTTTGATCGCCAAATTCACGGCTGCCTCACCCACCGCATAGGCCTGCTCGACGTCTGTCTTGGATGCGATATGGCGGGCCGCGCGCTGGAGGTAGTCTGCTACAGCCCAGTGATATTTGTAACCTAATTGTTGTTTGACCAACTGCGAGATAACCGGCGCGACACCGCCCAGTTGCGTGTGGCCGAACGCATCTTTAGTGCCCGCTTCGGCCAAAAATTGGCCTTCCTTATTGCGTACGCCCTCGGACACCACAACCACGCAGAAGCCGTAGCGCTGCACCGTGTCTTTAACCCGCGCAAGAAATTTGTCCTCATCGAATACCACTTCGGGAAACAGGATGAGGTGCGGAGCCTCGCCTTCTTTTTCCGCAGCTAAAGCCGCGGCTGCGGCAATCCAGCCTGCATGGCGTCCCATCACTTCCATGATGAACACTTTGGTCGAGGTCTTGGCCATCGAGGCCACGTCAAAACCGGCCTCGCGTATCGAGACTGCGACGTATTTAGCGACTGAGCCAAAGCCTGGACAGTTATCGGTTACAGGCAGGTCGTTATCGACAGTTTTCGGGATATGTATGGCCTGAATGGGATAGCCTAGCTTATTACCTAGTTGCGAAATCTTAAGGCAGGTATCGGCTGAGTCGCCGCCGCCGTTATAGAAGAAATAGCCGATGTCGTGTGCCTTGAAGACCTCGATCAAGCGCTCGTATTCAGCGCGATTTTCATCTAGGCCTTTAAGCCTGTAGCGAGCGGAGCCAAACGCTCCAGCCGGCGTGTATTTAAGCCCAGCGATGGCCTTTTTGGACTCAAGGCTTGTGTCGATCAAGTTTTCTGTCAGCGCCCCGATTATGCCGTCACGCCCGGCGTACACCTTACCGATACGGTCCTTGTGCTTGCGGGCCGCCTCTATAACGCCGCACGCGGAGGTATTGATGACTGCGGTCACGCCGCCGGATTGTGCGTAGAAGGCATTTTTCTTCGGACTCATTGTTTCCTCGCTTTTACATGTTGATTAGCGCGCTGATCGATCTGGCTTATCCACCAGGTTTGTCTCGCCGGCGATAAACGCTGTGGCGCTTCTTACTAGTGTGGCAAAATCGCATGTTAAATCAAATTAAAGAAGCTATAACCATGCGCATCATATTGCTCGGGTCCCTGGCGCCCGTAAGGGCACGCAGGCGAACTACATCAAACCGCGCTACCGTATCCCGCAGACCTCGGCCGGGGCCATGCTGTGCGCCGCAGTAAAGGCGGATACGACGTTGAGTCTGAAGGCCAAGAAAATTATGGACGCAGGCGAATTGGTCCCGAACGATGTCATGCTGGGTCTGATCAAGGAACGCATTGCGTGAATGGATTTCTGTTCGACGGCTTCCCGCACAACCTCGCACAGGCGCAGGCACTTGACGATGAGGGCGTGGAGATCGACTATGTGGTCGAAACCACGGTGGACGATGAAGAAATCATCAAGCGCTTGAACGGCCGCCGCGTGCACCCGGCTTCCGGGCGCGTTTATCACTTGTTGTTCAACCGGCCTGAAGTAGAAGGCAAGGATAATGAGACTGGCGAAGACTTAATCCAGCGCGACGACGACCGCGAAGAAACCGTGCGCAAGCGCCTTCAGGTCTACCATGAACAGACTGAGCCTTTGTTCGAATATTATTCGAAACTGGCGGCAGACCGTGGTGTGCCTGCCTATGTGCGGATCGAGGGCAATGGCTCAGTTGAACAGATCCGCGATCGGATCTTTGCAGCACTGGGCTGAGTGCGGGCGGCTGTACTGCCAGTGCATGCAGGCTTGCGTGGGCTTCCGACCACATGGACATCGTGCTGCTTTTCACCTTAATTGGGGGCCTAATCGGGTTTTGGGCCGAGGCTACGCGAGCACGCGAACAGGTGCTCATGCGTTGTCGTCGTGTGTGCGAGGAGATGAATGTTCAACTCCTGGATCAAACTGTGGCCCTGGCGAGCTTGAAGCTCGGCCGCGGGGTCGACAGCCGATTGCAACTGCAACGCCGGTATGTGTTCGAGTTCAGCATCAGCGGCGCGGATCGTTGGCGTGGCACCGCTGAGTTGTGCGGCCAACTTATAGAGTCTATCCATATGGAGCATCCAGATGGACCGATAATCTTCAGTGACGATTCGGTCGACGCGCAACGGAGTTAATTCTCTCCGCTACACGCGGTGGCGAGCCGTCGCGGTGAAACAGGTAGAGGGTGACCTTGTTGGCAATGTCTGCGGAGCACTGTCATCACCGTTAGCAAACCGCATGGGCAGACCTCTTTCCTTTGGCCCATGCTGCTTTCAAACACTACTGCCTTGTTCGTCCCAGCCCGAGATAGTCAATCTAGATCCAGAGCATGAACCTATCCTTGTGTACGAGTCCTATTAAAGATCCTGAGAGATCCATGGCGGCAAACAAGTTGTTGAAACATCGATTCCATGTCGGTCTCAGTGCCAGCCACTGTGACATCGCCATTGATGCCCGCGAGTAGACATATGGAGTGATCTCAAATGCCCATCCTTATTAGAGTCATCCGCCTCGGTATCTACACCAATGGTTATGGCCGCGCAGATCATAATTTGCTTTCATCACCCAACCATTCTTCATGCCGATTGCCTTTAAGGTAGTCTTGCTAAAGCGGATTAAGATGACTTCGTGCGTGCGGTTTCTTCGTCATTGTGTTGCCTCCAATAGCAAGCATTCCTGTTGCGCTTATAGCTCGCCGGCGCATGTGAACCCTGCTGATTTTGAACGAGTATAGAATAGGCGCTTTGAGCCGCGATACTAATTGCAGGGGAATACACATAAGAAGAAAGAATTGACAGGCAATTCCGTGGGCGACTTGCGGTTAAGATCGGAGTCGTTGGAGGGAACTCAGATAGCATTGAGGAATTTCCCAATGTGGCAGTCCACATCAAACGGCCACATCTATCCGCGCAAGCGCAAATATCAGTTCATTGGCGACACGCCCGAAGGCAGAAAGGCAATTGCGGGTGAGAGCCAGGTTCACAAGATAAAGGAAACGAGATTAAGAGTAGTGGCAGGCACATGCTAGGCAGACCGTGCTAATCATCGGGCTATGAGTGCGCTGGTTTTATCGCCATTCTAGCAACTCCGGCGCCTCATGCGCGGGTTGCTCACTCGCCAACTGATCAGACAGGCATCAAAGTCTTCGACCGGACGCGCCGCGAGCAATTAGCGGACTCCTCAATAGAATCAATCATCCATCGTTCAATATGCTCGGAATCTAATATTGCCGGCATGCGGTTGTGTAGCTAGATCATTTCTCGTTGGCATCGGCGTGCCGCATACCGGCACGTGCATGCTGAGCGATCAGCGCGCTCGAACTCCGAAGGCTCGGAGCAAGTTAAAGACAAGGCGCCTCGGCCACGGTTGTGTTGATGCTTCCCGTAAGAGTCTCGAATCCAGAACGGAAATAAAGGACAATGCATGCTGTTGTTCTCACACCCGCACGACCTTCGCTAATTAGCCCTTGCAGACTCGTTGTGATATTGCCCCGCTCGTTCATCACCGTCATCAGCCGTACGGTACAGGAATTTCTCGACGATCAGCCTTTTGATCTCGCCGGCGCGCTGTCGTATTACACGCTGCTTTCAATCGGGCCGCTGCTGCTTGTGGTCATTGCCGTGGCAGG
>DATACK010000040.1:0-2137 GCA_036259115.1 Gammaproteobacteria bacterium
ACGAGGTCGCCGAGGCCAGCAACAGCGCACAGGCGTTGGATAGGTTCAGCGATTCGCGCCCCGATGCCGTGATCGTCGATTACCGATTGTCTGATGGCAATGCGCTGGAGTTGATGCCGCGCTTTAAACAGATCGATGCGAGCGTACCATTGCTGGTGCTGACCGGCTACGGCTCCATTGACCTGGCAGTGCAGGCCATCAAGGAGGGTGCGGAACAGTTCCTCACCAAGCCGATTGAATTGCCTGCCCTGCTCGTAATCCTCAAGCGCCTGCTCGATAACGAGCGCAATCGCCAGAAACAGCTCGCCGACCAGACTCGCGAAGCGCGTGATCTCTTAGATCCATTTCTCGGCGACAGCACAGCGATCCGCCACCTGGCCGAACAGGCCCAGAAGGTCGCTGCCACCGACAGCCCGGTTCTCATCCAAGGAGAAACCGGCAGCGGCAAGGGTGTTCTGGCTAAATGGTTACACGCGCATGGAGCGCGCGCTGACGAGGCGTTCGTCGATCTCAATTGTGCCGGCCTCGCCCCGGACTTTCTAGAAACCGAGCTGTTCGGCCACCGAAAGGGCGCTTTCACAGGCGCGGTGGCACCTAAGACTGGGCTGCTGGAGGTGGCGCACCGGGGGACGGTGTTCTTAGACGAGATCGGCGACATGGACATTCAGGTGCAGCCCAAGTTGCTCAAAGTGCTTGAGGAGAGACGCTTTCGTCCGCTAGGAGAAGTGGACGATCGGCAGGTCGATATTCGACTAATCGCGGCGACCCACCAGGATCTCACTCTGTTGGTACAAGGGAGGAAATTCCGCAGCGATCTTTATTTTCGGATTAGTACGTTACCTTTGACTATCCCGGCGTTGCGGGAACGACCCGAGGACATTCTTATCATTGCCCGTGCCCTGCTGGAGCGACTGAGCGCCGAGCGCAGGCGCGAGCCGGTTAGTCTAATGCCTGACGCCGAATGTGCACTTCAGGAATACACCTGGCCCGGCAACATCCGGGAGCTGCGCAATGTATTGGAACGCGCAGTGCTGCTCACCGATCGCAGCAGGCTCACGCGTTGCGACCTATGTTTCGATCTAGCCATGACCGTGGGTACCTTCAACGACGATTCTGACCTGACATTGCTAGAGCTTGAGCGGCTACACATCGAGCGCGTGCTGCGCGCGGAGCACGGCCATGTCGCCCGGGCCGCCGCGCGCTTAGGCATTCCGCGCAGCTCGCTGTACCAGAAGATCAAGCGGTATGACATCGATGTCTCAAGGTATTGATCCAGACCCGCTTACATTGTTCACGGCCGCTGGCATGCCCTAATCTCAAACCTAATAGTTATGAGTCCCAGACGCGCCTGTGCGTAAATCGCTCCGCACGTAAGAACGCAATGCGTAAAAAAACGAACGAGCGCTCTCTGATCAGTATTTTAATTGGCGTGAGAACGCCTCGGGCTTCTTAAGAAGGTATATAGCCGCCGTCGGTAGCTGCGGAGCCAGGGAAAACTAGTAGTGTGGTCCCATAGGTCATCAATTAGGCGCCGGTCGCAGCTCGTTCACTTAGTCGGCGCGGTTTTACGTGCGTAATTCTTGCGGGGATTAGTTGTGCACTGTTATGTACGGTTGTGCAATATGCAACGGGCGTCCTGTAGTTGATTGGCGACAAAAACAACCACTTACTAGTGAGGACCCGGACGCGTAGGCTCCGGCGTCCGCTGAAATCACTCCGTTGCAGTTACCGTCCCTCGGCACTATCCCACGCTAATCCGCATCTCCTCGTTGAATGTTAGCAGGAAATACATCGATGGTCGGACTTCCCTGCGCAAGGCATGAACAAGCTCCACCTAGGTTGATTACGGCTGCATGGGCCTGGCTGGCAGCAAGCACAAGAGACGCGCCTGTCAGAGCCTGAGGACTTATTGCTGCGCGGATTGCCAGCGTCAACTTATTAGGCTTCATTTTTGTTCTCCGATAGTGTCGGAAATGTCCGATGGTTATTGAGTATAGAAGCTAGTGGCGAGTAATTCAGAAGGGTCTATAGGCACCTGATTTTCGTAAGAAGCTTGGCCTTGTTGCATCGTGTTTCTCAGTTCGAGGGGTCGCGGACATAGTACAAAGTCTTTATTTCTGGTGTTGGCGTAGACCTG
>DATACK010000041.1:0-4650 GCA_036259115.1 Gammaproteobacteria bacterium
CCCTCATTATCCGCATCACGGAACTGGCCATTTTGCCGACTGCCAACAAAATCGACCTTGAATCCGTTGGCGGTTAAGAGTTTTAGGAGCTTGCGACGATAACCTACCCGTTCGCTGGGAAGCTCCTGCCCGTTCAGCACGCCCTGCGTGATCGAATCGCCCAAGGGCATGATGCGGTACGCGGCGCTGACGACTTGAGTCGAGACCGCAAAGCTTTCAGGATCATCTACGCGATACTTAAAATAATCTGTGGCGCGCGGGCTACCAGGATTGGGAACATAAACGAATGCGCCAGCGGTGGTATCCGTAAGCCACACTCGGCCACCCCTGGCAGTCTTAACTGGACCGACGAAATTAGGATTGTTCGGATCTAGACTGAACAACAACTCGTTGGCCCGACTGTCGCTGTCGGCGGCTTTGAGAAATCCACGCAAGCTGCCGCTGTGCGGCGTCGTAGAGTAGCTTGTGACCGACACAGGTGGCGAATTGCCATTGGGGCCCTTGCCGGACACGTTTTCCGACGCGTCCAAGCTGATGAAAAGCAAGAGTGAGAGGCCTAGAATCGCGCGGCCAGTCCGCTTTTTTAACAGAAACTCCGCCATATGCCCGATGTAGCTCATTTATTCCTCCCTTCATCCTAAACCATGCACGCTAGCCTTTGATTACGCGACGCAATCTGGCCGCTCTCGCATCACATCCGCGCGAGTACGTGTTGACAATTAATGCAAGCTGACGGACTCTGACCAGAGCCCCGCGCGGTTATGCGACATTCGTGACTCAGCAAAACAAACGCTAAGCGTCCGCGCTAGCATCCATGATGACATCGTTCATGCAGCTGTTCAACGTTAACCACCAGTATCGTGATGGCTGACGCCAACGCTCTGCGGCAAAAAGATTATTACGCCCGCTGTGAACACCAGCCATCGATTACTGATGATGTTTGGCAGACTCATCCTCCGATGTGGGATTGGACGATTCGATCTCGCGCTCCCAAGGTGGCTCGCCGTTAAGCTTTGCGACCAGATGATCGATAACCATGCGAATTTTTTTTGGGGCATGTCGTCTATGCGGATAGACTGCATAAATCACATCCGGCACTGGAGTTATGTCACGCAACACAGGTATCAGCTCACCACTTGCAAGCGCCTCGGCCGCGATGAAATGCGGCAACACCACCAGCCCAAGTCCGGCGATCGCGGCATCGCGTATTGCTTCGCCGTTGTTGAGGACAATGCGGCTGCGTACGACCAACGAACGTATCTCATCTCCGGACTCTTCCGGCTCGAACTGCCAGATCTGGCTCGAATCGATGTTCGCATATCCGATACATGTATGATTGGCGATCTCTGCAAGACTGGTCGGCAGACCAACGCGGCGCGCATAATCGGGGCTACAACAGACCACCCTGCGGCTGATCACCAGCTTGCGCCCCACCAGCGACGAATCCTGTAGTCGGCCGATGCGTATGGCCAGATCATAGCCTTCATTGAGTATATCATTGAGCCGATCGTCGAAATTGAGCGCGACCTCCAGCCGCGGATGCCGGCTTAAAAGTGGAAACAGCAGCGAGCCGAGATAGAGGGTGCCGAAACTCATCGGCGCAGTGATGCGCAGTTGCCCGCAAAGATCATCGCCACGGTCGGTGATCTCGTCGGCTGCCATATCGAGTTGTTGCATAATCTCGCGCGCCCGCGTGTGATACGCCAAGCCCTTGTCGGTCGGGATAACCCCGCGGGTCCAGCGGTGTAGCAGTTCGACGCCTAGTTCTGCCTACAGGTCGGTGATGCGCTTGCTGACGACGGATTTAGCCAAATTCAGGCGCAACGCCGCCGCGCTGATGCTGCCGGTTTCCACCACCTGTAAGAATGCTGCGATATTGTCGAAGTCTTGGCGCATGTTCGCCCATACCGAACACGAGGTTCCGCGGACCCTGGGTTCTAAATCGAGTAATCAGCCATATTCTATTATCACATGTAAGTGACCTATTGCGCCTGGCAAGGCTAGGCGAAACGAGAGGAATAAGCGATGACTATTGAGCGAAAAATCGCGGGCATCTATCACGGTGCGCCAATCCATTGGGTAGGCGATGGCTTTCGCGTGAGCAACTATTTCCCGTCAGGGAATAACTTTGGCAGCCGCGTGAGCCCTTTCATTCTCATGGACTATGCCCCACCCTATCGCTATGCGCCCACCCATAGCCAACAACGTGGGGTCGGCCCACATCCGCATCGCGGCTTCGAGACCGTTACCCTAGCCTTCGAAGGCTCGGTCGCGCATCACGATAGCGCGGGTAATACCAGCGTACTCGGCCCGGGCGATGTGCAGTGGATGACGGCCGGCTCGGGCGTGTTACACAAGGAATATCACGAGCGCGAATTCGCGCGCGCTGGCGGCACTTTTCACATGATGCAGCTGTGGGTGAATCTACCCAAGGCCCATAAGATGGACCTGCCTCGCTATCAGGCTTTGACGACCGAGCAGATAGGCCGGGCTGAAATTCCAGACGAGGGCGGCCAGGTGCGCGTGATCGCAGGCGAGTATAAAGACGTGAAGGGCCCGGCGAAAACCTTCACGCCGATCAACTTGTTCGATATCCGCCTCAATGCCGGCGGTCAAGTGCCGTTATCGTTTCCTGCCCACGAGAATACACTGCTATTGATCATGCAAGGTGTAGTCGAGGTCAGCGGCCAGACGGCAAAGGAACTCGATCTGGTGCTGTTCGACAACGAAGGCGAGGAGATTACGGTACGGGCCAAACAGGCGGCGCACTTGCTGTTACTGAACGGCGAACCCATCGATGAGCCCGTGGTGCAGTATGGTCCATTCGTGATGAACACCGAACAAGAGATCCGTCAGGCCATGCTCGACTTCAGCAACGGCAAGTTCGGCTATCTAGCCGATTAACCCATAAGCGCGATCCCTATCACGATCTGAGATCGCGCCCGCGATCGTCTGTTAGATATTAGATCTTCGGTTCGAGCCCTACACGTCACGCTAATAGGAAGAAGGCGTTATATATTAATAGCACACCGATATCTACTTTATCCTATCTGCGGGTAACAATATGGGTAACACACTTGGCAGGCTGCTTAGTAGTGGGCCATACATTAATTGAGGTGTTGACCCAACTGAATCATAGAGCGTGCTACGCGGACCGGATACATCTCTGCCTTTAAGCCGTTCACAGCCCAATGCTTGATGTGCTATTTACCAGGTATGGCCAAAAAGCACTGTCACGCACAAGAAAACGCCACCTGCACCTGAGTTAGAAACATTTTCAAGAACAGCAATTCAGACTTTATCCTCTGTCCGCTGTTGATTGCATCGAAAGATCACATCTATGAAATCCACCCCAACCTCGCTGCCTATCTCCACCGCCTTACGCTTAAGCGTAACGTACTGAACCAGTTCCTCGTACATCGGCGTCCGAATTCTAAGTCCGACCGTCTCATCGATTGCCATCATTGCCACGCCCTCGGTTTGATCGCAGCCAAGCGCCTCTAGTTGGTCAATGACAGCTTAAGTCTTACGGCAACGATCGATTGTTTCTAGCAGTATTATGCCATCGCGGTAAGCCTTGTCTGTATGCGGCGTATCGTCCTTCACATGAGGCATATCCTCTTCAATCCAGTTCCAGACAGCTCTACGAGACATTCCCCACCAATCATCGAATTCGACTATGCCGACGACTTTACCTTTCATCAACCTTCATCATCATCTATGTCGACTTGTCTTCACTCTAGATAATAAGCCCGCACACTGATAAACACCTATATTACAATTATTTATCCAAATACCCCTCAGCGTAAGCTTCCCCGTCAAGTAGACAGTTCTAAAGTAGAGTTTCGGGCGAATTGGTTTCGATATTCCACGGGCGTGAGATCGCCCAGCGAGTCGGGGTGCGCTTCTCGTTGTATTCAATCATCCACCAGTAGATCGCCTCGCGGACATCGTGGAGGCGTGCAAACAGATGCTGATCCAGCAGTTCCTCGCGTAACGTGCGGTTGAATCGCTCAATGTAGGCATTCTGGTTGGGCTTGCCTGGCTGGATGTACTGGATTGCCATACCGGCCACTTTGGCCCACTGTGTGAAGGCTTTACCGAGGAATTCGGGTCCGTTGTCGGTACGCAATACCTGCGGTAGCCCGCGGTCTCTGTGCAGCCGCGCAAAGACGCGAATCAGGCGCTCGGAGCTGATCGAGGTATCGACCTCGATATGCAAGGCCTCGCGGTTGAAATCATCGACGACGTTGAACGTGCGAAAGCGCCTTCCGCAGATCAGCGCATCGCTCATGAAATCCGCCGACCATACTGTATCGGGCATGCGCGGAACGTACAGCGCAACCCGCTCCCGCTTGGGCAGCCGCCGCTTGGCCGGACGACGCAGATGCAGATTCATGCGCTTGTACACTCGATAGATGCGCTTGTGATTCCAGGGCTTGCGGCTACGGCGCAGCTGCTTTCGGCACTTCCAAAAACCCCGAGCTGGACGCCCTTCGACCAGCTGTGCGAGCGCGGCAATGATCTCGGCATCGCGCACCGTCCAGTCCGCCAAAGGCCGGTAGAACGCCGACCGCGACAAGGTCACGCAATTGCAAGCTCGGCGGATCGGTAGCGCATGCTCCCTGATCAAGTAGCCGGCCGCCTCAC
>DATACK010000042.1:0-19961 GCA_036259115.1 Gammaproteobacteria bacterium
TGCTTCGTTCCGTGATCTCGCCTGTATGACTATCTACGTCCCGTATCATGCTAAGCAAGCGCACGCGCTTGACATCTGCGCCTGCGGCATCCAGCCGTGGGCGGATTGTGTCAGCAGGATCATCCTCAGCAGAGAGCATGAGCACATCGCCAATTGGGCATGTTGAAAGATCAACGGGCCATGGCGTACCTCGTGTTACATGTGTGGCCATGGCAATGGTAATCATCGATTTGCCAAGTCCAGGATCGCCGGCGATGATTGATAACTTGCCAATCGCGATGCGCCCAGGCCATAACCAAGTGATTAGCTCTGGTTTTACATCGGCCGCACAGGTGATGATTGCTTTAGCTTCTATGCCTTTTGCTGTCGCGCTATTGGGCGCATTACCTGAGCTTGATTGATCCTTATCACTCGCTGGTGCCTTGGCATTGTCTATACAGGCGCGTACGGCGTCTAAACCACAATGTTGATGCAAGTCGTTGAAGTCCGTAGCACCTGCCGGCCGGTGATCGCCGTAATCAGGAGTTGCCAGCAGTCCATTGACAGCGTGCGCCGCTGTTGTGGCCTTGGTGAGCCCGGGATTGCCATTGGTACACTGGTCATCATCAGCGCAGATCACCAGCCGCATATCGGGATACTTTGCCCATAATGCTTCGGCGACTGCCTTTAGATTGCCCGCATTGAACGCCACGGCCACAGCATGCCCAGTCGCCTCATGTATAGAGGCTCCAGTGGCGTATCCTTCACAAATGCACAGCAGACCGTCTGGTTGCTTGCCGATACCGAAATAGCATCCGCGAACCCGTCCATTCTGTAGATAACGCTTGTCGCCATTCAGCTCGATGAATTGCAGGTTATGAAGGATGCCGCCCACGTCACGCATAGGAATAATGAGCCGGTATCCATCGGTGCGGATGCCGTAGGCACTAACGCCTTTGTCCCTGAGATACCGATGCGCGCCTGTTTCTCGTTTGGCTTCGTGCCATATGCGTTCCGCTCGCTTGCGCGCTTCAGCATGTTGCCGCTCTTGATCCGCTTGGCGCTCCTGCCTGGCTTGCTCGCATTGTCGCTTGAACGCTTGGCGCTCACTTTCAGTAAATGGCCTATTGCGCTGTGCCTGCCAGGTCTCAGAGAAGCCTTTCGCCCAATCCCCGAATACGCCGCCCATGCCGTCGGCAAATAGCTTGCACCAGCCTGCCGTATTGCCATTGCGCTTGCCGATACCGGGGAACCGATGCATTTTGCCTGGCTCGATTACGTCCGGCGGTTTGAGCCCGGCGGCTCGCATCGCATCGCGGAATTGCTGGATAGCCTCAGCCTCACGCATCACGGCACACCTGCACCTTGAGAGATGGCCGCAAAGCTTGGCAGATGGCGGATATGATGCGCTGACTCTCAGCCACTAGTTCAGCTAGGCTTTGAGCACCGCACGTCTGTACCGCCCTCTGCCAAAGGCTATGCACACATTGCTCACGTGTGCCAAACCACAATATCGGCTCCCATTTATAGCCGTCTTTGTAGCGCCGTCTTTGCAGGATATGCCGGGAATGCGCATCCGCACCGATGGCATAATGCGCATCAATAGGAATAAAGGTTGATGCGGGACGCTTGCAGTTGCTATGATCTTGAATGTGCGATGCTTTGACAGCCGTTTGAGTGTCCCTACACTCGGCGGCTTTTTTGTGGAGAGTCATTGGCGCACCCCCCTATCCGCTGTGCGCGCTGCATGTAATTGTTCTACTAGCGTACGGATTTCATCATCGGATGCACCTCTAATTATCGCCGCGTTAATCGCATCTATTTCGCATTCAGGCCATGCGCTCGACCTACCCAATTTGACTGGGCGAGTGAGTAAGCCTTGCTTAATGCGAAGGTAGGTGGTCGCTTTTGCTTCATTGCGCCTTGCGGCGCTAACTGCGGGAAGTGATAACAATCTGTTCGTCATTGTCTACTTAAACCTCTATGGGAATTAAGGTAGACATGACTATATGAACAAATTAGACCTAGGTATGCGGTAAAACCTCGGCCACCTTTTGCCGCAAGCTGCCACTCAGGTGCAACAGAAAATCACGCTCGCAAGATTCCATCAATGGCTTGTCCGTATGTTTGTTATATCGCTGGTCATGTTCACTACGCACGCGCTGCATATGTCGTCGATCAACGCCGATGTTTTCACAAATCCATGTTAACGCCGCTTCTGGCCGGAAATTTGCGTAGTCACGCAACAGGATGTCAACCGCCGCAAGCTCTAATGTCTCATATTTCGGCGGCCGCCCGCCTTTGTTTTCGGCTTCGACGTTTAGAGCGCGATCAAGTCGGATGCCGTGGTAAGCGAAGTCCCATATGCAGTCGGCAAGATATGGAAACAGCTCAGAGTCAAATTGCCCTAGGTCTATTTTCAAGGCAATATTTAAGAGTATTTTCTTGCCGGCGTCCGCGTCGCCCGCTTTAGCGCGGGCAATCAGTTCCCTTTCGAACTGCTCGGTGTCAGGAGGCGGGCATTCCTCGTTTGACATAGCGCTCCTTCATGATCGGCCCTTATGAGGCAGCGCGCCAGCCGGCTAAGGATGTGCCGATATTCATCAAGTCGGCCTAGGCGCGGCAAACTGCTACTGTTCTTTAGCGCGCAGCGGAATGACCTGCGCGCCGTTTACTAAACCATCCAGATAGTCGGCCCATGCCTGCATCATGCTGCGGCGTTCAGGTAGGTGCTCGGCATAGTTGTAAGCTGCCCTTACGGTGTCTCTTTCAGCATGCGCTAGCTGGCGCTCAATGGCGTCTCGGTTCCACCCCAGTTCGTTCAGGATGGTAGACGCCATACTTCTAAAGCCGTGTCCAGTCATTTCATTGCTGGCATACCCTAGTCGCCGTAATCCTGCATTGACGGTGTTGTTACTCATCGGTCGGCCATTCGTTCTGAGGCTAGGGAATACATAACGCCCAGAACCTGTCAGCAGTTCCAATTCGCGCAGGATCCCTAGAGCTTGCCGGGCTAACGGCACAATATGCGGCGCACGCAGTTTCATACGGTCTGCAGGAATGCGCCACTCGGCAGCCTCAAGATCAAACTCGCGCCACTCGGCCTGTCGTAGCTCGCCAGGCCGCACGAACACCAGCGGTGCCAGCTTCAAGGCACAGCGCGTGACAGCATGACCCTGATAACCGTCTATGGCACGCAGCAGCTCGGCGATCGCCTTTGGATCAGTTATCGATGCGTGGTGCCTTTCCCTTGAGGGTGGCAACGCGCCACGTAGATCGGCGGATGGGTCACGATCGGCGCGCCCGGTGGCGATAGCATAGCGGAATATTTGTCCACAGTTTTGTAATGCCCGATGCGCGGTCTCTAACGCACCACGGCTTTCGATACGCCGCAGTACCGTCAGTAGTTCCGGCGCGGTGATGCTGTTGATGAATCGGCTCCCTAGATAGGGGAATACATCTCGTTCGAGCCGCCTAATAATCTTGTCGGCGTGCGAAGACGCCCAGCCCGGTTTGAACTTCTCAAACCATTCACACGCGATAGATTCAAAACTGTTAGCCCCTCCATGCTGCGCCAGTTTTGCCGCCTTGCGCATTTGTCCAGGATCGATACCGGACGCTAGTTGCTGGCGCATTTTATCACGGTTATTCCTTGCAGCTTTCAGCATGACGGCAGGGTAGGTGCCAAGCGACAGCAATTTGTCCTTGCCGCAGTACCTATATTTGAACCGCCACCACTTTCCGCCGCCCGGCGTCACTAGCAGATACAGACCACCGCCGTCGAACAGAGTGATAGGTTTTGCGCCGGCTTTAGCGTTGCGGATCGTGCTATCTGTCAGTGGCATGGGTATAACAATCATTCCTGTATGGTTTATTATACCGAAAATTATACCCATATGGGTATAGCTGCCAATGGACTTTGATAGACTTTATTACACCAATCTGCATAAAAAAAGCCGCTCTTTACAGCGGCTTAGAGACTCTATTGGATTCCCTTGAACATTGATTTGGTGGAGGCGGCGGGAATCGAACCCGCGTCCGCAAGTCTTCTGCCTTTGGCACTACATGCTTAGCCACGTCTTTCTCTTAACCGATCATCGTCCGACGGGCAGGGTGATGATCGGCGAGCCTGCATTTACGTTTTAGTGGCTTGGCCACAGGCGAGCCCTACCACGAGCTTGTGTAAGATGACCCCCGAATTGAGCTGCACAAGCACAGCTCAGTCGAAGGGCACTCGCTTACTTTTTAAGCAGCCAGTGCGTAGTTGTCGTCGTTGGCAACTATAGTTTTACAGCAGGTTTAACGAGGCTAGCTGTATCCTCGGCATGCGCCTTAGGCTTCGCGACCCACGTCGAAGCCAAGTCGCCCCCATAAACATATTTTGAGACATTTTACGCAGTTTCAAGTTCACTGTCATGCTGCTGCAGTATGCTCAGCAGGATAACTCAGTTATCCTTTGCTCTTCCGGCCCGACTACTCTTTGATAAACGATGCTGGTCCTGCATGGAAGTCCCGCGCTGTCCGAATTTCGCCGTCGGCAATTACTAGCTGAATTGCGGAGATCCATTCCTGGCATTAGCGATGTACAGGCTGACTACGTCTATTTTGTAGCCTTGGCGCATGAGCTATCCACGGAGGAGCGAGCAATTCTCGAAGAGCTCGCGTCTAGCGCAGCGCCAGCACGGGCTAAGTCCAACGGTGAGTTATTCTTAGTTATACCGAGGCTGGGCACGATCTCACCATGGGCCAGCAAAGCCGCAGACATTGCACACGTGTGCGGGCTTGCAGCGGTCGCGCGGATCGAACGCGGCATTGCATATTATCTATTTTCTAAAAGTAGCTTAGAACAAGATGCTCGGACCTGTATTAATACCCTGATCCACGACCGCATGACGCAATCGGTCGTCTATGACATGGGCGCCGTCGCACGGCTATTCACCCAAGTGCAGCCGGCGCCCGTCGCGATCATTGATCTTGGCGCCGATGCCCACCATGCTTTAATGCAAGCCAATCGCGATATGGGCTTGGCTTTGTCTGACGACGAGATTGACTATTTGGTTAAGCATTATGCCGCTATGGGCCGTGGTCCCACGGATGTCGAGTTGATGATGTTCGCGCAGGCCAATTCCGAGCACTGCCGGCACAAGATATTCAATGCGAACTGGATCATTGATGGTGACCCGCAACACGTAACGTTCTTCGACATGATTCGCAATACTTATCGTCATGCATCCGGCGGCATCTTATCCGCATACCGGGACAATGCGGCGGTGATTCAGGGTGCCAAAGCGTACCGCTTCTGGCCTGATTCCTCGGCCCAGGCATACGTCGAGGTCGAGGAAGATACGCATATTGTCATGAAGGTGGAGACCCATAATCATCCTACTGCGATCTCGCCATTTTCAGGTGCGGCAACCGGCGCTGGTGGTGAGATCCGGGATGGGGCGGCGACTGGTATCGGCGGTAAGCCCAAGGCCGGCCTGTACGGCTTTTCGGTTTCGAATCTTCGCATACCCGATTTCGAGCAGCCTTGGGAACAGGATTTCGGAAAACCACAGCGCATCGCATCGGCTTTGGACATTATGCTAGAGGGGCCGATAGGGGCTGCGGCCTTCAACAATGAGTTCGGGCGGCCCAACATTGCGGGTTACTTTCGCACGTTTGAACAACGCATGGTGAGCACGAAGGATTATGTGATCCGCGGCTACCATAAGCCGATCATGTTAGCTGGCGGTGTCGGCAATATCCGCAGCATACACGTGCATAAAAGAGCAGTGCCACCGGGCACACCCGTGGTGGTGCTAGGTGGGCCGGCCATGCTCATTGGGCTGGGCGGCGGCGCCGCCTCGAGCATGGCCAGTGGCGAGAGCACGGAACGGCTTGATTTCGCCTCAGTACAACGCGGCAATCCAGAGATGCAGCGTCGTTGCCAAGAGGTCATCGACCGCTGTATTGCCAAGGGTGGCGAAAATCCTATCCTTTCCATCCATGACGTGGGTGCCGGTGGGCTGTCCAACGCGATACCTGAATTACTCGCAGGCGCGGGGCAGGGTGGGCGTATCGAATTACGCGCCGTGCCCAATGACGAACCTGGCATGTCGCCTTTAGAGATCTGGTGCAACGAGGCGCAGGAGCGCTACGCCTTGGCCATCGATGCTGCAAGAATAGAAGACTTCAAGTGGTTGTGCGAACGCGAACGCTGTCCATATGCTGTTATCGGATACAGCAGTAAAGATCAGCAGTTAATCGTCGCCGACAGCTATTTCAACAACACGCCGGTTGATATGCCGCTGGAAGTCCTGCTCGGCAAGCCGCCGAGAATGGTGCGCAATGCGCATTGCAGGGCTTCTCACAGATCACGCTTTGAGGCTGCGGACATCACGATAGATAAGGCTGTCGAGCGGGTATTGCGGCTGCCGTCGGTGGCGAGCAAGAATTTTTTGATCACCATCGGTGATCGTACGGTCGGCGGGTTGGTGACGCGGGACCAGATGGTCGGCCCGTGGCAGGTGCCGGTCGCTGACGTGGGCGTCACCTGTGCAGATTATCGTGGCTACGCGGGGGAGGCTATAGCCCTAGGCGAGCGTGCGCCCATCGCTTTAATCGATCCCGCAGCGTCCGGACGCATGGCCGTTGGCGAGGCCTTGACCAATATTGCAGCGGCGTCCATCGCGCAGCTTAGCAATGTGCGCCTGTCCGCTAACTGGATGGCAGCGGCGGGATACCCAGGCGATGATGCCGCGCTGTTCGAGACCGTACATGCGATTGGCCAAGTATTGTGTCCGGCGCTTGGGATCGCTATTCCAGTAGGTAAGGACTCGCTATCCATGCGCACCATTTGGGAGCAGGATAGCGAACGGCGCGAGGTCGTCGCGCCGCTGTCGGTGATTATCACAGCGTTTGCACCGGCCACCGACGTGCGTCGCACGTTGACGCCGCAATTGCGTACCGATTGCGGTGACACCAAACTCATCTTGATCGATCTAGGCCACGATCACGCCCGTCTGGGCGGTTCTGCCTTGGCGCAGGTGTACAATCAGACCGGCGATCAAGTGCCGGATCTGGACGATCCGCAAATTATGCGCGCCTTTTTCGCCTGTATACAGGAATTAAACCGCAAGGGCCTGCTGCTCGCCTATCACGACCGGTCGGACGGTGGACTATTCACCACGCTATGCGAGATGGCGTTTGCGGGCCATATAGGCATCGATGTTGAAATCGACGCTTTGCGCCATGACTCGACTGCCGCGCTGTTCAACGAGGAATTGGGCGCTGTTGCTCAGGTGCGACGGACAGACCTTGAGCAGGTGCTGCAGATCTTGCAAGCGGCCGGCCTTAGCCCGCATAGTCATGTCATCGGCACGCTGACCCCGGAAGACCGCATCGTAATTCGTCATCGCGGAGAGAAGGTTTTTGCCCGCTCCAGGGCAGAGTTGCACGCCATCTGGGCCGAGACCAGCTATCGCATGCAGGCCTTGCGTGACAATCCGGATTGCGCCAAACAGGAGTTCACCGCGATTTCCGATACTATGGATCCTGGGCTTGCACACCGCATTAATTTCGATCTCAACGATGACATCGCAGCACCCTATATCGCCACCGGAATCAGACCGAGAGTGGCCATTCTACGCGAGCAAGGCGTGAATGGGCAGGTCGAGATGGCAGCGGCATTCCACCGCACCGGATTCGAGGCGGTCGACGTGCACATGAGTGATCTGCTAGCTGGCCGGGTTTCGCTGATAGGTTTTAAGGGCCTTGCGGCTGGTGGCGGATTTTCTTACGGCGATGTCTTGGGTGCCGGTGGCGGCTGGGCCAAGTCGATTCTATTCAACACGGCCGTGCGTGCTCAGTTTGAGGAATTCTTCGCGCGCGACGACACATTTGGACTGGGTGTGTGCAATGGCTGCCAGATGTTGTCTTATCTGCGCGAACTAATTCCCGGTAGCCGATTCTGGCCGCGCTTTATACGTAACGAGTCAGAGCAGTTTGAGGCCAGAGTGGTCATGGTCGAGATCTTGCCGTCGCCGTCTGTTTTGTTCACGAAGATGCAAGGCGCCATGTTGCCTATCGCCATCGCTCATGGCGAGGGCCGCGCGGAATTTCGCGAAGATACAGCCACAGCAGTGCTCAACGCGGGTCTGGCTCCCGTACGTTATGTCGATAATTACGGCGCGGCGACCGAGCGTTATCCGTACAATCCCAGCGGGTCGCCGCATGGGATCGCCGGGCTTACCAATCCAGATGGCCGCTTCACCATCATGATGCCACATCCTGAGCGCGTATTTCGCACTGTGCAAAATTCCTGGCATCCTGACGAATGGGGCGAAGGTGGGCCATGGCTGCGAATGTTCCGCAACGCGCGTGCGTGGCTCGGATAGCATCCGAAACTGCAACAGGCAGAGGCTTGCCCAAGGGAATGCCGAGAGATGCTAATCGGCTACCGGCATGCCACGCGGCCGGTCAAGTCACGTGCGAACTGATAGGCGATGCGTCCACTACGGGAGCCGCGCTGCAGCGCCCAACGCAGGGCCTCGGTACGTACGGTATCTGGCGGCGTGGGTGGCGCTTTGAGGCGCGCGAGCCAATGGAACACAGTATTCAGATACTGTTCCTGGTTAAAGGGGTGGAACGCAAGCCATAACCCAAAGCGCTCCGATAAGGAGATCTTCTCTTCCACTGCCTCGCCGTGGTGGATCTCTCCCCCGATATTTTTGGCCTCAAGATTCTCGTGCATATATTCCGGCATCAGGTGCCGGCGGTTAGATGTAGCGTAGATCAGAACATTGTCGGGTGTGGCCGCAATGGATCCATCTAAGATGGCCTTGAGCGCCTTGTAGCCGGGTTCGTTGGCCTCGAATGACAGGTCATCGGTAAAGATGATGAAGCGCTCGGGCCGATCGTACAATGGATCCACGATCTCCGGCAGATCTATCAAATCCTGTTTGTCCACTTCGATCAAACGCAGGCCCTCTTCGGCGAACTCAGTCAGTATGGCCTTGACCAGTGAGGACTTGCCGGTGCCGCGTGAGCCGGACAACAGCGCATTATTCGCGGTACGACCGGCGACAAACTGCCGCGTATTTTGCACGAGCGTCGTTTTCTGGCGCTCGATGTTGAGCAAGTCGTCTAGCCTCAGTCGGTGCGGGTGCCGAACGGCCTGCAAAAACCCAGGTTGACGCCAGCGGAAGGCGTGCACCCTCCAATCGGGTTCTTGACGGGCCGCCGGCAGTAGTGCCTCGGCGCGATCAAGCAGTGCCTCAAGGCGGTCAATTAGGCGTGAGTAAGTCTGCATCTTGAGCGAGAGCGAATTCATTCACAATTGAGATCGCTCCTATAGTATGCGCTATGGCAACCGCTTGTACTTGGTGCGATGCGGCTGATCCGCCGCCGCACTGACACGGCGTTTGCAATCCTGCTCATATTCACTGTAATTGCCTTCAAACCATGTCACTTGGCTCTCACCCTCGAAGGCAAGGATATGGGTGGCGATACGATCTAGAAACCAGCGGTCGTGAGAAATGACCACGGCGCTGCCGGGAAATTCAAGGAGCGCTTCTTCTAGGGCTCGCAAGGTTTCGACATCTAGATCGTTGGTCGGCTCGTCCAATAACAATAGATTCCGACCGGCCTTTAGCAGCTTGGCCAGATGCAGGCGGTTGCGCTCTCCGCCGGAAAGCTCGGACACTCTTTTTTGCTGATCGGCGCCTTTGAAGTTAAACCGGCCGGCGTAGGCGCGCGACTGTACCTCATATTTGCCGACTGAAATGATATCCTGACCGTCAGAGATCTCCTCCCACACCGTCCTGCCGCTATTGAGTTCATCACGTGATTGGTCCACGTAGCCGATTTTGACGCTTTCGCCCCGCTTTATACTGCCGCCATCCGGCTACTCCTGCCCGACCAGAATTCGAAAAAGGGTGGTCTTGCCGCTGCCGTTCGGCCCGATCACACCGACAATACCGCCGCGCGGCAGACTGAAGCTCAAGTCCTCGAATAGTATCCGGCCATCATAGCGTTTGGTAAGGTGATCGGCGTCAATGACCGTATCTCCTAACCTCGGGCCGGGCGGGATGTAGATCTCATTGGTTTCGGCGCGTTTTTGATAATCGCTGTTCGATAACTCCTCGAATCGCTTCAGGCGCGCCTTATTCTTAACTTGGCGTCCCTTAGGATTAGTCCGTGCCCACTCGAGTTCAGCTGCTATCGACTTGCGCCGCGCAGCCTCCTGTTTCTCTTCCAGGGCCAAGCGCTTCTCTTTCTGCTCTAACCAGGACGAATAGTTGCCTTGCCAGGGAATGCCGCGGCCGCAATCCAGTTCGAGGATCCACCCGGCCACGTTGTCGAGAAAATAACGGTCGTGCGTCACGGCCACGACGGTGCCCCTGTATTCCCTTAAGAACCGCTCCAGCCAGGCTACCGATTCCGCGTCCAAATGGTTGGTTGGCTCATCCAGGATCAGCATATCCGGGGTGGAGAGCAACAGCCGACACAGTGCCACTCTTCGCTTTTCGCCCCCGGAAAGCGTGACAACCTTTGCATCCCAGGGGGGCAGGCGCAATGCGTCCGCGGCGATATCGAGCCGACGCTCCAAATCCCAGCCACCGACCGCCTCAATGCTATCTTGCAGTTGGGCCTGGCAGGCAAGTAGGGTATCGTCATCAGCATCCGGATCGCCGAAAGCCTCGCTGACTTTATTGAACGCGTCGAGCAATGCCTTAGTCGCGGCTATGCCTTCCTCGACGTTGCCACGCACGTCTTTATCGGGATTGAGTTGCGGCTCCTGCGGCAGGTAACCGATCTTGATACCTGGCTGTGGACGAGCCTCACCTAGGTAATCTTTGTCAGCTCCCGCCATGATGCGCAGCAGGGTCGACTTGCCTGCGCCGTTATAGCCCAGTACGCCGATCTTCGCGCCGGGAAGGAAGTTGAGCGAAATATTGCTGAGGATTTCTTTTCTGGGTGGCGCCACCTTGCTGACGCCATTCATGGTGTAAATGTATTGCATCAAGCGAACTTACGATCTGTTTGAGACTCTGTTTAAACAAGGTCTATTATCAAGGATGCACGCGCAATTATCGACACCGGCCAATCGATATGACAGATGAGACATACGTTTACTTAGGCGATGCGCTGGGCAGTTATGGCTTCGGTGGCGGACATCCTTTCAGCCCGCAGCGTTATACGGTGTTCAAACAGGCCTTCGAGGATAAAGGCTTAGTCGCGCGTTGTCATGTTGAAGCACCAGTGGCGGCCGATGCAAAGCAGATCGAACGCTTTCACACCCATGATTATGTGCAGCGCGTACAAGCACAGTCACGGGATGGCATAGGTTGGCTGGATTACGGCGATACGCCGGCATACAAAGGCGTCTACGAGGCGGCCGCCGTGGTGGTCGGTACGACTTTGGACGCAATGCGCCGCATCATGATCGGCAAATGTAAGCGCGCGTTCGTGCCCATAGCGGGTCTGCATCATGCGGCGCGCGATGCCGCGGCTGGTTTTTGCGTATTCAACGACTGCGGTGTTGCGATCGAGAGCTTGCAGAGCGAATATGGCTTGAAGCGTGTCGCTTACATCGACATCGATGCCCACCACGGGGACGGCGTCTTCTATGCGTTTGAAGACAATCCTGGGGTGCTGATTGCGGATCTGCATCAGGACGGCCGGACGCTATATCCAGGCACCGGTTTTGCGAACGAGACGGGCAAGGGTAGGGCGAAAGGGACTAAGCTTAATATTCCCATGCCACCAGGCGCCGATGACAATTTATTTATGTCCGCATGGGAGCGGGTTGAGCAATTCTTGCACGTACACCAACCAGAATTCATCTTGTTGCAATGTGGTGTCGACAGCATAAGGGGCGATCCGATCACAGCCATGGCCTATTCCTCGCGGGCGCATGCGCACTCAGCAGAGCGTCTGCGCGAGATAGCCGATAGCTACAGCGAGGGCAGACTGCTGGCAACCGGCGGTGGAGGTTATAACCTCAGCAATGTGGCCGCCGGCTGGACGGCAGTGGTAGAGGCGCTGGTCTAAGGCGAAGGACAGGGCAAGCCTCAAACTTCAATTTACGCTTGCGCTGTTTATGCTCTATATTGATAGTCGATGGCGCAGAAAAAACCGCTATACTGCATACCCTTTATGTATCGTTCACACCGGAGGCTCGCCAAATGTTTTCCGCTCAAATGAATATCGCCGATTTTGATAAAGAGTTATCCGACGCCCTTCAGTCCGAGCGCCGGCGCCAGGAGGAGCACATCGAGCTGATCGCCTCTGAAAACTACGCGAGTCCTCGGGTGCTGGAAGCACAAGGTTCGGTGCTTACTAATAAGTACGCAGAGGGCTATCCTGCAAAGCGTTACTACGGTGGCTGTGAGTTCGTGGATATCGCGGAGCAACTTGCGATAGATCGGGCTAAAAAGTTGTTCGGCGCCGACTATGCCAATGTGCAGCCGCACTCCGGTTCACAGGCTAATGCCGCCGTATATCTGGCGTTGCTGAATCCTGGCGATACGATCCTCGGTATGAGTCTGGCACATGGTGGTCATCTCACCCACGGCGCGAAGGTCAACTTCTCCGGCAAGATCTTCAATGCCGTGCAATACGGGCTCAATCCGGAGACCGGTAGGATCGACTACGATCAAGTCGAAGAACTTGCCCGCGAGCACAAGCCCAAGATGATAATTGGGGGATTCTCAGCCTATTCAAGGATCGTGGACTGGGAACGGCTGCGCAAGATAGCCGATGAGGTCGACGCCTATCTGGTCATAGACATGGCGCACGTGGCGGGTCTAGTAGCAGCCGGCGTGTATCCCAGTCCGGTGCAGATCGCGGATGTCACGACCTCCACCACGCATAAGACCCTGCGTGGCCCGCGCGCTGGACTGATCCTGGCCAGATCTAATCCTGAAATTGAAAAGAAATTGCAGTCTATGGTGTTTCCCGGCACCCAGGGGGGGCCGTTGATGCACGTCATCGCCGCCAAAGCTGTCGCCTTTCAGGAGGCCCTGCAGCCTGAGTTCAAGGAATACCAGCAACAGGTGCTCAAGAACGCGCGCACGATGGCGGATAAGTTCATGGACAGGGGCTATGACGTTGTTTCAGGTGGAACCGACGATCATCTGTTCCTGGTCAGCTTCATAGAGCAGGGGATTACTGGCAAGGCCGTCGATGCGGCCTTAGGGCGGGCGTACATCACGGTCAATAAGAATGCCGTGCCTAATGATCCGCAAAAGCCGTTCGTCACCAGCGGCATCCGCGTCGGCTCGCCGGCCATTACCACGCGTGGATTCAAAGAGCAGGAGGCCTCCACCTTGGCTGATTGGATGTGCGATATCATCGATGATCTCGGCAACGAAGAGATTATCAAGCGCGTCAAGCAGCAGGTGGTTGAGATCTGCCAGCGCTTTCCGGTCTATTCGAGTTCACGATAGGCTATCATAAGCGCGCCCTGCATGCCCGGGCGCGCATTGTGGTGACTTATGCGCTGCCCATTCTGCGGCGAACAGGATACCAAGGTTATTGATTCGCGGCTAACCGGCGACGGTGACCAGGTGCGTCGGCGGCGCGAATGCCTGTCGTGCGCCGAGCGCTTTACGACCTATGAAACAGCCGAACTGAGTCTGCCGCGCGTGGTCAAGCGCGATGGCCGGCGGGAGCCATTCAGTGATAACAAGCTGCGTAAGGGCATGTTGCATGCCTTAGAAAAACGATCCGTAGAAATGGATCGTATAGAAGCGATCGTCAATCGGATAAAGCGGCGCATGTTGGCGGCCGGGGAGCGGGAAGTACCCAGCCGCCAGATCGGGGAGTGGGTGATGGAAGAACTACGTGGTCTGGATCAGGTCGCCTACGTGCGATTCGCTTCAGTGTACCGCAGCTTCGAGGACGTACGGGCCTTTCAAGAGATTATCGAGGGTTTAGAAAAGGATCTCACGCCGGAGATGTTGAAAAGCCAACTACGTTTGTTAGGCGACGACACCGCTTGACCGCTTGCGGCTGACGCGCTGTTTTGGCGGCGCCAGTGTATTGATAAACTGGATTAACAGAAGCCGCTATCTCCGGCCAATAGTGAGCGCGTAAGATAGGTGGATAATGTCGGACGCGCTTGATGATTATCGCTTCATGGCCCGAGCTCTGCAATTAGCTCGCCGCGGACTCTTTACCACGCATCCGAACCCACGCGTCGGGTGCGTGTTGGTTAAAGAAGGAAGGATAATAGGTGAAGGATTTCATGCGCGCGCGGGACAGCCTCACGCCGAAATCAATGCCTTGTGGAATGCCGGCGATGCGGCGCGAGGCGCGACTGCGTATGTGATCTTGGAGCCTTGTTGTCATCAGGGGCGCACGCCGCCCTGCACGAACGCCTTGATCCAGATGGGTGTCAAACGCGTGGTCGCTGCCATGGCGGACCCTAATCCGCGCGTCGCAGGGCAAGGATTCGCCGCGCTCGCCGCGGCCGGAATCGCAACGCATTGCGGCATAATGAAGGCGCAGGCCCGGGCACTTAACTGTGGCTTCATAAGTCGCATGTGCCGCGGCCGGCCCTGGATCAGAGTTAAGCTCGCCATGAGCTTAGACGGCCGTACGGCATTGGCTGGCGGTGAGAGCCGCTGGATAAGCAGTGAGGCCGCTCGCAATGACGTGCAATATCTGCGTGCCCGCAGCTCGGCGATCCTAACTGGCAGTGGCACGGTGCGTGCGGACAACCCCGCATTGACAATGCGTTTGACAGCCGCCGACTTAGGCATTGGTGAGCCACTACCACAACCCGCCCGCGTGATATTGAATACGAATTTGACAATTGATCCACGGGCGCGCGTCTTGGAAGGGCCTGGACACTGCATTGTTTTTGCATCCGTCGACGCGCCTGACAAAATACGACGGCTTGAGAGCTCGAATGTTGAAGTGGTACGGGTTGCCTCGCACGGGCCACTGCTTGATCTATGCCAGGTGATGCTGGTGCTGGGCAGGCGAGAATTTAATGAGGTACAAGTAGAGGCAGGTGCCACTTTAATTGGGGCATTGCTCAATCATGGATTAGCGGATGAATTGGTCATCTATATGGCGCCCCTCCTTATGGGTGACTCAGCTCGCGGGGTGGCACATCTACCGGGGATAAAGCGTATGACTGATCGGTTGCTACTACGCATCGATGATGTGCGCACGATCGGCGATGACCTGCGCATTACAGCAACGCCGACAGCGCCCGGACATTGACATTATGTTTACTGGGATCGTACAAGCCCTTGGTCGCGTTACGGCCTGGGAGCGCAAGAGCCAAGATGCACGCTTATACTTGACAAGCCCCGCCCTGGATGTGTCCAAGATCTCGCGCGGCGAGAGCATTGCAGTCAGCGGTGTCTGCCTGACCGTAACTGACATACAAGCCAATGTGTTAGGCATGGACGTATCGGCCGAGACCCTAGCGCGCAGCACCTTGAGATACGTGCGGCCTGGTGACGAGATCAATCTTGAGACTGCGCTCACCCCGGTTTCCAGATTCGGCGGGCATCTCGTGAGTGGGCACGTAGATGGTATAGGGGAAATCGTCAGCCGTGAGCAGAGCGGCAATTCGGTGCAGCTTATGATTGCCACGCCGCTGCGTCTTGCAAGATACATCGCGGAAAAGGGGTCGATTTGCGTCGATGGGGTCAGCTTGACGGTCAACGGTATTGCCGGCGCTGATTTCAACGTCATGATCATTCCACACACGTTGCAAGTGACGACGCTTAAACACCTTACCCCTGGTTCGCGTGTCAATATTGAGGTCGATCTCGTGGCCCGTTACTTAGAAAGGCTGATGCTTGGTGCCAGTGCGGCGGACGCGAATGACCCAGGCATAACCCAAGATCTTCTCGTGCGATACGGTTTTTTGAATGATCCATGAGGGCCAAATTCATTTGGCTAAATCCATGTCGTTTGATGCCATACCCGATATCGTTGATGACATTCGCGACGGCAAGATGGTGATCGTCGCCGACGACGAAGGCCGCGAGAACGAAGGTGATCTGGTCATGGCCGCGGAGAAGGTGACACCGGAGGCGATTGCTTTCTTCGTGCGCCATACGAGCGGCATTATCTGTATGCCCATGACGCGCGAGCGATTGGATCAACTACGTCTACCACAGATGGTGCCGGATAATACGGAGACGCATCGCACCGCCTTTACGATCTCCGTGGACTATAAATATGGTACGACCACGGGTATCTCGGCCGCTGACCGCGCGGCGACGGTCCGCGCGCTAGCCAATCTTGATACTAAGCCGGAAGACTTCACACGGCCGGGTCATATCTTCCCATTGCGCTACACTGAGGGCGGTGTGTTGACTCGCGCCGGTCATACGGAGGCGTCTATGGATCTAGTCAAACTAGCTGGACTGCGCTCACCTTGCGCGGTGATCTGTGAAGTCGTCAATGATGATGGCACGATGAAGCGGGGCAAGGACCTCTTGGCCTTCGCGCGCGGGCATCGCCTTAAGATAGGTACTATCGCGAGCCTAATCCGCCACCGCTTCGCCACCGAACGCAGCATCAAACGCATCGCCGAACAGGTCTTGCATACAGAACATGGCGATTTTCGGCTGGTGGCCTACCAGGACTGTCTCGATAAGGCAGTGCATATTGCGTTGGTGCGTGGCCGCATTGAGGCGGGCACACCGACCCTGGTGCGGGTTCATATCGAGAACACGTTATGCGACGTGTTGTTAGCCGACAGCGGTATCTGCCAATGGCCCATGCGAAAGGCGTTGCAGCGGATCGCAAGGGAGGAGCGTGGCGTGGCAGTACTACTGCGGGCATCCAGTATATCCAATGATATCATAGGGCACATCGGGCGCTTATCGGCGGAATCTACTCACAAGGACGATAATCAAACGGCGTACCTGGAGGATCAGCGTACGGTAGGCATTGGCTCGCAGATACTCGTGGATTTAGGCGTAGGTCAGATGCGGCTTTTAAGTTCGCCTAAGCGCTTTCATGGTCTGGGCGGATTTGGACTCGAGATCATCGAGTACATTTCAGATTAGATTCTCTGTGTAAGACTTTGTATGTTCATGTGATGCGTGAGAGTATGGTATCTGTATCTTGCGTCGAAGGCGAACTGCGGATAGATAACGTGCGCTTCGGAGTGCTTGCAACGCGCTTCAATAGCTTCATTGTGGACCATCTGATAACCGGGGCATTGAACACTTTACGGCGTCACGGCGTTGAGGATAATCTGATCGAGGTTGTGCGTGTGCCTGGAGCTTTTGAGTTGCCGTTGGTAGCGAAGACTATGGCGCGGCGCGGGTCCTATGATGCCCTGATCGCATTGGGCTGTGTGATCCGCGGTGCCACACCGCATTTCGAGTTTATCGCCGGCGAGTGCGCGCGAGGCCTGTCACGGGTTGCGTTCGAATTCGACATCCCCGTTGCATTTGGCGTTTTGACCACCGATACCTTGGAGCAAGCCATTGAGCGGGCTGGTAGCAAGGCCGGCAACAAAGGGGTGGACGCGGCATGCACGGCGCTGGAGATGGTCAGTCTACTACGCGGATTGAGCAGCTAGTGCAATCGGCGACTCAGCGTCATATAGGGCGCGCGCGCCGATGGGCCAGGCGGCTTGCCATGCAGGCCATCTATCAGTGGCAAATGACAGGTCAAGGCGCCAACGAGATTGACGGGCAGTTTCAGAATGAGGAGGATCTGTCCAAGGCCGATAGCGAGTATTTTCACGCGCTGCTCCACGGTGTGATCGCGCACGTGGAAGCGCTCGATAGCACGCTTGCTCAGTATGCAAAGCGGTCTATGGATCAGGTTGACCCGGTAGAGCGCGCCATTCTTCGGTGTGCATGCTATGAGCTCGCGCACCGCTTGGATGTGCCTTACAAGGTCATCATCAATGAGGCCGTGGAGTTGGCCAAAAAATTCGGCGCGGAGCAAGGTCATAAATTCGTCAACGGGGTGTTGGATAAAGTCGCGCCACGGCTACGCTGAGCTACGCGTCCTTAAAAAGGCTAGGAAAAGTCAGTTGCCTATGATCAGCAACTGAAGACAGCCCGCGTCTAACTGAGCGACAACAGCGGATGCCCAGCGAGTTTGATCTAATCCAGAGATATTTCCTGTCTGATCCGCGTCGCGATGACGTTATCGAGGGCATAGGCGATGACGGTGCGGTCATCCGGCCGCCGGCAGGCCACGATTTGGTGATCAGCGTCGATACGCTGATTGAAGGCGTTCATTTCCCCTCCGGTACACAAGCAGCCTCCGTAGGACATAAGGCCTTGGCGGTAAACTTGAGTGATTTGGCGGCGATGGGTGCTGAGCCTGCGTGGGCTACGCTGTCGCTGGCTCTACCGCAATCGGATGAGGCGTGGCTTGCGGGCTTCAGTCATGGATTGCGGCAGCTGGCGGACCGCTTCTATGTCAGTCTGATAGGGGGCGATTTAGTCCGTGGGCCGTTGGCTATCAGCATTCAGGTCATCGGGCTGCTGCCGCATGCAACGGCCGTATGCCGTCACGGCGCGCGCGCGGGCGATTTTGTTTTCGTCACTGGATCGATCGGGGACGCCGGGCTGGGTTTGGCCTCTATGCAAGGCGCCTGGCCACTGGACGGCAATGGCAGCGTGCAGTATTGTTTATCACGACTTAATGAACCATCGCCGCGCGTGGCGGCCGGAGTGGCGTTGCGCGGTCTTGCCAGCGCCGCCATTGATGTTTCGGATGGTCTGTCCGCCGATCTTAAGCGTATGCTCGCTGCCAGCGGGGTAGGCGCAAGCATAGAGCTTACTCGCATACCGCTCTCGGCAGCGGCACGTCGGCTCTTCGGTGATAGCATCGATTGGGATTTAGTACTCACGGCCGGTGACGACTATGAGCTGTTGTTTACAGTGCCGGCCACACGCGCGGACGCGCTATGCAAGCGTTTCGATTCGCTGAATCTTCCTATTACTCACATCGGTTACATCGAACAGCAGGTTGGGCTGCGCTTTATGGAGGATGGCGTGGAGCGCACGCTTGAATTATCCGCCGGTTACGACCACTTCGCCGTGTAGTGAGCTCATCTCAACGTCTAGCCCCCCGTGCGATACTAACGGATCCCTTTCATTTTCTGGCGTTTGGGTTTGGGTCTGGTTTTATCCCCTACGCGCCTGGCACCGCCGGCACATTAGCGGCCATTCCGATCTTCGTTGTGGTGCAAGCCCTTCCGATACCGATCTACATCGCGGTAGCTGCCATCATGCTGCTGGTTGGGATCTGGATCTGTGGCCGCGCTTCCGTCGCTTTGGGTGTACACGATCACAGCGGCATCGTGTGGGATGAAATCGTGGGCTTTTTAGTCGCTATGATGGCCTCGCCTGCAGGCTGGAGATGGGTAATCTTGGGCGCACTGTTATTTCGGATATTGGATATAACTAAACCCTGGCCTGTGAACTTGGTAGACCGCAGGCTGGGCGGCGGCGCCGGCATCATGCTGGACGACATGATCGCCGGCATCTACAGCCTACTGATCATACAGGCGGTTGCGAGACTCGTTTGAGCGGCTGTTTTCGACCCTTCGTAATATGCGCAATATGCGCACCGCTTACGGCACAGATGCCGGGTCGACAGCTTAGAATAAGTGGAAAACAGTGGTATTAGGTGTTTGGTCGTTAAGTGATAAGCGCCATAACCACCCAGCATAACGTTGTTATGGCCGATAGGGGAGGGCGGAATGGGCAACGAGGCGCTCCGCATGGCGAAAAATACTGAAGCCTGTTCAATTGTGAGTATACTCAGAAGGCAGAATCATATGCTCCGTTTACCTGCACGCGCAGAGCGATCTTCATGCTGGCGCGGACTTGAATTCACCAGATCTGGTCACGTTGGCCTGTCGTCTTCATATGATGGATGGCTGCATGGTGTATGGTGCGATCAAGGAACTTTTGCTGCCCACACATAGGCGCCTGTTCGACTACATCAACGATGTGTCAGAAGCATTAATCAAACTGCACCTCAAGGCC
>DATACK010000043.1:0-13422 GCA_036259115.1 Gammaproteobacteria bacterium
TCCGCGCATGGACGTCCCCTTCAGCACCTTCGTGGTGCTTCTTGTTGTCATCGATCCAATCGGCAACGCGCCGATCTTCATGGCGCTCACGCACAACATGGAGGCGGCTTATCGCCGCAAGATGGCGATCCGAAGCATTACACTTGCCACGGCGATACTGTTGATCTTTCTGCTGATTGGCGATCCGCTGCTGGCGACACTCGGAATCGGCATTTCCGCCTTTAGGATCTCGGGTGGCATTTTGCTGTTCCTGCTTGCGATCGACATGGTGTTCGCGCACCAGTCGGGCCTGCGTTCCACCACAGCACAGGAGCAATACGAGGCAGAACATAAACGCGATGTATCGGTCTTCCCGCTGATCGCAGGGCCAGGAGCGTTAACCACGGTATTGCTGATGACCTCACCGAGGCCGGCTTTTTGGACATTCGTCGGTATGCTGGTGACGTTGTTGCTGGTTTTGGGCCTGGCCCTGATGTCGCTGTTGCTCGCGGAGCGGATTATGCATTGGCTTGGCCAAACCGGTGCCAATGTGATTACTCGCCTGCTGGGCCTGATCCTGGCCGCACTCGCCGTACAGTACATCTTAGACGGAATTGGAAACGCTTTCGTATAGGTCGAGCCACCGGTATATAACAATCGTCCGCCCGCGCGTATAATGGTCGGGCTAAGCGAACGTGCAGCGCGCGCCTGCCTGATTTTCGATACGAGTAATTATCATGAAGCCTCTGCAACGACTATTGCCTACAGCGATCCTGCCACTAGCGTTGCTGACTGCCAGCGTGCGGGCGGATATTCCTGATTCCACTGCGCTTGAACCTACCGCCAAACAACTGCTCACGACCGAGCTGATCACTGGGTTCATCACGCATTATCACTTCAAGAAGACGGCGCTCAACGATGCCTTGTCGGAGCAGATATTGGCGCGTTATCTGGAAGAGCTGGATCCGAATCGCAGCTATTTTTTGCGCTCCGATATCGATGCCTTTGCGCGATACAAAACAAGGCTAGATGATGATTTGCGTTCCGCCAATCTGCAACCGGCTTTTGAAATATTCCATGTATTCAAGCAGCGTTTGAATCAGCGCGTGGACTATGCGCTGGGTCTGCTCAATAAAGACTTCGACTTCAACATCAAGGAAACTTATCTCTTCGATCGCAGCGAAAAGCCCTGGGCAGCCAACCGGGCGGAATTGAATGACATCTGGCGTAAAAAGGTCAAAAACGATGTGCTCAGCCTGCAGTTGGCCGGTCAGGATAAAGACGAATTCATCAAGACCTTGCGCGAACGCTACGAGCGCCTGCGCACCTCCGTCACCCAGTTCCGGACGGGCGATCTCTATCAGCTTTTCATCAATACCTATACACAGTCCATAGAGCCGCATACGGCCTATCTCGCGCCGCGCGTCTCCGAGGATTTCGAGATCAGAATGAGTCTGTCGTTAGAGGGCATCGGTGCGGTGCTGCAAACGGAAAATGAGTACACCGAGGTGAAGGAGATTGTAACGGGCGGCCCAGCTGATTTAAGCCATGGACTGCACGTGGGAGATCGCATCACCGGTGTCGGTCAGGGCAAGAGCGGCAAGCTTGTCGATGTAGTGGGCTGGCGCTTGGATGACGTCGTGGAATTGATCAGAGGGCCGAAGGGCTCGGTATTGCGTCTGCAGATCCTGCCCAAGGGGGCTAATGGGGAGACCTCCCCGGAAATCATCACAATGACGCGCAATGAGGTAAAGCTTGAAGATCAAGCGGCGCAAAAATCAGTTACCAATATCCCGACCGAGCAGGGACCGGTGCGTATCGGCATCATCAAGGTGCCAACCTTTTACATGGATTATGAGGCCTACGCGCGCCACGATCCTAGTTATCGCAGCACCACACGCGATGTACGACGCCTGCTTGCTCAGTTAAAGCAGGCGCAGGTGGAAGGTATCGTGGTTGACTTGCGTGGGAACGGCGGCGGTTCGCTGACCGAAGCGACGCAACTAACCGGACTCTTTATCGAATCTGGACCCATCGTGCAGGTTAAGGACACCACCGATCACGTGGAGGTGCTTAAAGACCCAGACCCAAGGATCGCTTATGCTGGTCCGCTGGCCGTGTTGGTGGATGGCAATAGCGCTTCTGCGTCCGAAATCTTCGCCGGCGCGATTCAGGACTACCGGCGCGGGATCATTATCGGCGAACCGACCTTTGGCAAGGGCACAGTGCAGAAGATGGTCGACCTGAATCAACTCATTGGCGCCAAGGGCGTGCGGCTCGGCCAGCTTACGACTACTATCGCCCAGTTCTATAGAGTCAGCGGCTCCAGTACTCAGTATCGCGGCGTTATACCGGATATCATCTTGCCCACCACGGCAGACCCCGATGAAGGCGGTGAGAGCGCGTTGCCTAACGCCCTGCCTTGGAATGCCATTCACGCCGCGAACTTTACACCGCGCAAATTTGAAATGGACGGCATCAACTGGGTGCGTCAACAGCATGCGCAACGTATGCAAACTGATCCCGCGCTTGGCTATCTGCGAGCGGAGGTGCGAGCAATGCGGAAGGCGCAAAATCAGATAGGGATTAGCCTGCTTGAAAAACATCGGCGCAAGCAGATAGGCGCCATGAGGCAGGCAAGCTTGGCGCGTGAAGACCAGTTCCGCAAAGCGCTCCATCTCGCGCCTCGCGAGGCAAATAAGGGCAACGATCCAGTCACCGGATTTAATCCAGACCAGATCCTCCTACAAGAAGCCGCGCACATATTGCATGATCTGGTATACAGCCACGCTCAAGCGTCAACAAGTTTACAAACTGCTGATCATGAGCAACGCTAAGCCGTTAAAGCCAGATCAAGCTCTGCGAGCACAACAAGCCGTCGTCATTATTCAGACTACTGCTCTCTGCTCGGCCTAGTCGCTGCCCGATGGAGTCTTGCTGGCGTTATCACCGTTAGCAGATGAGGATTTGCTGGGGGTTTGCTGCTCCAGTTGTTCGCGGAGCTGAGTAGCGGAATTCTCTGTCGGTTGGGTAAGCGACTCCACGCCTGCCAATGCACTCAATTTGTCCTGCACCACTGCCAAAATATCAATGCCGAACTGATCCCTCAATAATGGATTTACGGCGTATATACTCGTCAATAATAGTGCGACCGCGAGTAGCAGCGTAAGCCAAGAACGCCCACCAGGCGCGCCGTCATCGTAACCCTGGTCGGCTTCTTCCTCTTCATATCGTTCTATCCGCAGGCTACCACCTCGCCGCCTTCTGATGTCCCGGGCATCGGCGTAGAGCGAGGGCTGTTTGCCCGCATCCACCGCGGCGGGCGGCCCAGACTCAGTCGTCTCAAGCCTCGAGGCACCTTGCGGCGCCGGAATATCACGCGGTGCGCGGATGGCGGTGATCGAAGGATCATCTTCGGCTGCGAGTGCTCGCAGCGTTTCGTTCACGCTGCCCTTAGAGACCGTTTGCAAACGCGGTCCAGGGACATTTTCTAGAGTATCTTTTACTGCCGTTTTATCGCGGTTCGGCGGATGCGCCTCGGCGCCGCTCAAGTTGGCGTGTGCAGACCTATTCTGTCGATCGGCTATAACACGCGATGACCCTGTTGCGCCACGCGGACGATCTCCAATGGATGCACCGGTCGGTCTGCCGGGAGCGTTAACAACCCGGCGCTGATATGCGCCACGTGCCCAACCACGGGCCAGCTCTTCTAATTGCGACCGCTCATCGGTCGGCACTAGCAACTCCTCGCGAAAGTCTTCCAACACAATATGCACATCGGATTCATTGAGCACGTACTTCTCGTCGACGCTTCCATATAGGAGTAGGCGACTGCATATCTGATTGATACGCCGAGGTATCCCGCCACTATACTTGTGTATTAAGGCAAAGGCTTCATCGGTAATGCTAGGATTGCCCTGCCAGCCTGCCTGCGTTAGGCGTTCCTCGATATAATCGTGGGTCTCATCGGCTTCAAGCGGATCGAGATGACAAGCGGCGATAATGCGTTGGAGTAGCTGCTTCAGAGTCTTATCCTGCACCTTCTCGCGCAGACTTTCCTGCCCCAGTAGGAACACCTGTAGTAACGGCCTGTTACCCATCTGCAGGTTGGTCAGCAGGCGCAGGTCCTCTAGCCCTTCGTGGGTCAGATTTTGGGCCTCATCGACAATCAGCAATGCACGCTTACCTTTCTGAGCCTGCTCGGTGAGAAACAGCTCTAGCGTGCGCAGCACGCTCGCCCGATCCATGCCCTCGACGGTGAGACTGAAAGCGTAGGCTATAGCGCGAAACAGATTGTCGGTATCCAGGCGAGTGATCACCAGGGTTCCGGTGAGCACTTTGGATGGCGGGAAATCCCGCAGGAGATCGACAATCAGGGTGCTTTTGCCGGTGCCGGGTGCCCCGGTGACCATGACCATGCCCTCGGCGCGCTCCATGCCGTAGCGCAGGTAGCCCTCTGCTTTGACATAGCTTCTATGTCTGTAGCAGTAATTAGGATCCGGGCTCAACCGGAAGGGTTCATCGCGCAGCTTGTAAAAGGATTCGTACATTCCAAGTACCATTGGTGGGGCAGACCAAGCCTTGAGAACTAGCAGGCTTGGCTGCGTGGATTATCCCATAAACGCCACACCTGACTCGCGGCGTCGATGACACGACGTCCGCGCCACACTGCCTGAACGTTTAACCGCATGCCATGCGCCGAGAATGACACTATAGCTGCCACCTCAAGCTGTACTTGTAATTAAACATGTTAGCAAAAGACAATCATAGCGCAAAAAGTTCATTACATCAGACACCACCCATGTTTATCAATGCTGCTAGCGCGTCACCTCGCCAGGCCGCAGCCGAACCGCCGAAACATGGATACCCTGCACACCTGTCTTGAGCGATTGTGTGGATTTTGCACGGTATAACGCGGCTTGCTCTGACTTAAGCATATCAGTCAAGGTAAAATTGTAACGGGTGTGCCCACGTCTACCAAACCATATAGCTCGCGCATATCGTCATCATCTAGAGCAATGCAACCTTTGGTCCAGTCATAAGCTGCGCCATGTCCGTGGATAAAGATCTCACCGCCTAGGTGGGTGTCCCATGGCGGAACCACACCCGCCGCAAAGGCTGCTTTAATGGTCTGATACTGCTCCCAGGTGATACGGTCTTCTCTGTAGCCTTGTAATGCATCCGTCGGCGTGGGGTAATTCAGCCCTAAAGACAGAAAGTAGCGGCTCTTGGGGTTCTTGAGCACGATTGCGTAATGTCCTTCAGGCGTACGCCCGTCACCCTTCCAGCGCTTGCGTCCTTGAGGTCGGAATCCCAGACCAATGGGATAACGATGAATGAGTTGATGGTCTCGATAGACCATCAGTAAACGCCTGGACTTCAAGACCACGATTTGCAGACCGTCCCCCGCGACGGGTATCTTATCTATATGCCTTATTGTCGGCGCTACAGCCGATTTCGCTTTCGGCTTCGGTGTCGTTACTGGCGGCGCCTCCGGGATGTCTATTGACGGATTGTGGGTGCAAGCTACAGTTAGCATCGTCCCCAACCATAAAACCATCAGAACTGGACGGATGGCATGTCTGTGTGGGGCTACATATGCTTGTTGTTGCCGCACTCCTGGTTCCATTGCGTTTCCCTTATGGAAGAACCCTCGTTTATGACACCTGTGCGACTATCTGCGAGCCTGCGCATGCAGTCTGTTCAGCCGCCTATCATACCGGCGGTTGCCGCTCTCCTTCGCGCGCACCCCAAAGCTATCTCCTTAGGGCAAGGCGTGGTGCATTATGCACCACCGCCGCACGTTGGTGCGCGCATGCAGGCAGGTCTATCCGATCCGCGCAACCATAGCTATGGCCCAGGCCATGGTCTGCCGGCGCTACAGCAGGCGATCCTGACGAAGCTAAAGGCCCAGAATGGGATACACGTCTTCGATGCCAGCCGTATCGTAATCACAGCCGGCTCCAATATGGGCTTCTATTACGCCGTACTGGCTGTCGCTGAGCCGTGCGATGAATTCATCCTACCCACGCCCTATTACTTCAATCACGAAATGGCTATCACCATGGCCGGATGCCACGCAGTACCGGTCGCGACCGACGCCGATTATCAATTACGCCTTCAACTCATCGAGGCCGCAATCACGGCACGCACCCGTGCAATCGTGACGGTATCACCCAACAACCCGACGGGCGCCGTCTATTCGCAAGCCGTGCTTAAAGCCATCAATGACATCTGCCGCGCACACGGGCTTTACCATATCAGCGATGAGGCGTACGAGGCATTCACCTGGAATGGCCTGCGGCATTTCTCTCCCGGTTCAGTGCCAGGCGCCGAAGGCCACACTATCTCATTATTCTCTTTTTCCAAAGGACATGCGCTGGCAGGCTGGCGCGTCGGTTACATGGTGCTGCCCGAGCATCTGCTGGAGCAGATAACCAAGATCCAGGATACCATCCTGATCAGCCCTTCCGTCGCTTCGCAATACGCAGCGCTAGGCGCTTTAGAGGCAGATCCCGCATATTACGGTGAGAATATCCGGATGATTGGGGAAGTGCGTCAAGCGGTTCTCGGGCAGCTGGGCGAATTGGGCGGACGTATCGATCCACCGCGTTCGGAGGGCGCTTTTTACGTGCTATTACGTGTTCATACCAGCGAGAACGACATGACCTTGGTAGAACGCCTGATTCGCGACTATGACGTAGCTGTAATCCCAGGTTCAGCGTTCGGCATTGAGGAAGGATGTTATCTACGCATCGCGTATGGCGCTTTACATAAGGCGACCGTCACCGAAGGCATCGGCCGCCTGGTACGAGGCTTAAATAGATTGGTGTGATGGATATGAGGCCATTATACGGGCTCTCTCCGATACACCAGCCACAGATATGTCACGGACACCAACAGAAAACATAGGCCGAGCAAAGCCACCGTAAGCGGCGCGCCGATGTATTCGGCCGCTGTACCGCCGAGCAGACTGCCTATTGGCATTGAGCCGATAAAGATCATGGAAAATATTGACATCACGCGTCCGCGTAAGGCATCGTCGGTTTGCAACTGAATCATTGCGGTCGTAGACGCAGCGGCGGTGGTATGCGAAAAGCCCGCCACTGTTAATACTGGCAATACCAACCACAGCACGTGCAGGGTGGCGAATATGAGCGAGCTTGCTGCAAGACCCAAACCTGCCCATCCGATTACCCTTTCTAGACCCTTGCCGGAAGTGCGCGCGGCCAGGCGCAAAGCACCCATCAGGGCGCCTACGCCCATGGCACTCATCATCAGCCCCATCAATCTAGCGTCACCGTGCAACATCTGGCTCGCAAACACCGGTATTAAGACCGTAACGGTACTGCTCATCAGGCTGACCATGCCCAGCATCATGAGTCCGAAGCGTATGCGTGCGTGACCTGCGGCGAAGCGCAAGCCTTCCATTAAATGGATACCGACCGGCGCGTGGGTCGTCGAATTGTGCTGTGGTTGCAGGCGCAGGCTGAACAATGCGGCTAAAGTCGCCGTAAACGAGAGCGCATTGATCAGAAAGACTGGGCCCTCGCCCCACAATGCCACCAGTGCACCTGCGATGGAAGGTCCCACAAAGCGGGCGACGTTAAAGGTGCTGGAGCTCAAACCCACGGCATTGGAGAGTAACTCGCGGGGCATCATTTGCCCGATCAGCGCGTGACGCGTAGGTACCTCAAACGCCCGCACCACACCTAATACCGTGGCAAGCGCCACGATGTGCCAGGGCCTGATCATATGGTTGATGGTAAGTAGTCCTAGCGTTAGCGCTTGCAGCATGGACAGGATCTGTATCAAGATCAACATCCTACGCCGGTTGAAGCGATCGGCCACAACGCCAGCGATCAGACTCAACAATAAAACCGGCGCCAGATTGCAGAACGTCACCAGCCCGAGCCAAAAACTCGATTCGGTAATCCGATACACAAGCCACACCTGGGCGACGGAATGCATCCAAGTACCGTTTAGCGATACTAGTTGACCAAACCAATAACGACGGAAATTAGGATCTTTAAGCGACCGGAAAATGCCGGCTTTACCGGCCTGCATAGCCAGCGAAGTATTCGTCAAAACAGCGTCCGTTGATGGAGGAGGGCTAGCACAGGTTACAGGGTCGCGCAAAGAATACCAGAATGATCCGAGCATGATGCAGGATGCAGCGAGCGCAGCAAGACGTGCGTATTTACGTCAGGCATTTACTCCTTTGAAGCTTCGAGACAAACGTGAGCGCGAAGGTGCTCGATCGATGTATATAGAGCGCGAAGTCCCTAGGGCGGAGATCGCTCGGAAGAAAAAAACTCCACGCACAAAGCCGTTGATCTTCCGCAAGTGCCAAGCAAACGAGCCATACGCTTCTTTCGCAAAGAAGAGTAGTGCGATGACATCTTCAAATCAGATGGACATAGGTCTTTACTGCTGTCTAGAAATATCCGTGACCGCAGATCCTTCAAACCAGTTGCCAGATATGAAGTAGTGTTGCTCCGACATCCATGCTCTGGCACGCATTATGTATACTCATCGTGGATTATGCCCCTGCGTTGGCATGGAAAAGGCTTTACGCATACCCATCCACGCGCTGATGCGCCCCAAGACCTTGGCTATCGGCCAAAAATACCCGATCTCCATCGGAAGCTGGCATATAAATCGTAATCCAAAAGTTGCGGGTCTTGATTTAGGAGTCTGATGATGGCCTTATATAAAGGTTTTTTTGATCGTTTCTCCGGTTGTGGAGGGGATACCCGCGCAATTGGCCGGGCGGTTATCCATGAGCATTGGAAGATGGTGATTATCTCCGTATTGATGATCCTCACATGGCTGGGGTCAGCACTGCCGATCAAGGCCCACAACCGCATCAAAATCGACATCAATCGACCGCCCGGCTCACGGGTCGACATCGGCACACACCGCTTGTACATCTACTGTACGGGTAGGGGCTCGCCAACCGTGATTCTCGATGCTGGTTTGGGCGACTCCTCGTTGGAATGGTGGCCAGTACAGCAGCGACTGGCCCCGCACGCACGCGTATGCGCCTATGATCGATCCGGCTACGGCTGGAGCGATCCAGGCCCCGGCCCCCGCACCAGCCTGCGCAATGCCGTTGAACTGCGCATGCTGCTTTCACGCGCCCACATTGAGCCACCTTACTTGCTGGTTGGGCACTCCTTCGGCGGTTACGACATGCAGCTTTTTGCAAGCCTTTATCCTAAGAGTGTCGCTGGTCTCGTGCTGGTGGATTCATCGCACCCTCAGCAGGTTCAACGCTTTGAGGCGCAACCCATTGGCGTCAGCACCGCACCAACATCTGGTCCGGGCAACCAGATCCTCATGTCGCAGCCGGTCATACCTGAAAATCTTCCCGCCGCGTTATCCGGCCCGGCGTTGGCTTTGATGTCTGCGCCCAAGGCATTGCGCGCGACTTCGGATGAGCTTATAAACTTCAGACTCAGCGCGAGCGAGGTGGCAAACGCCGGGCCCTGGCCGGACGTACCGGTGGTGGTTTTGTCGCGCGGGCGGCGTGTATGGCCGGACGACCGTAAAGGTCGGCTCATGGAGTCGCTGTGGATGCAATTACAAATTGAGTTAGCCGCGCGCAGCCCCCATTCGCTGCATATCTTAGTGCGCGATGCCGGGCATCACATCCAACTGGATCGGCCAGAGGTAGTGGCTCGTGCGGTGGAGCTGATCTTAGACGAGAGCCGCGAACAGGTTCCGCACCGTACCGCGCCGTCGCCGCACGAAGACAAATTTACCACGTTGCCCGCAGCCCAAACCTATGCGGATGACAGCCTGTTCTCTGACCGTCATACGCCGCTGTCAGCTGAATGATTCGAGGCACAGCGGATATGAATCGGTATTTTGGGTTTGGGCCTTATTGACGTCCGACGCCTTCGTCATGGGCCCCAGCTTTTGTCGCATGTTGCGCTGAGTACCGGGTCTTATATAAGCTGACATGAGTCGCGCCTTTGTTAATGAGGATCAACTCACGCAGACGCTTGCGTTACCTGAACGCAAAGTAAGCACTCATCCTAATTACGTTACACCACGTGGGCTAGCACTGCTTAAGAGCCGTTTCGCGGAATTAGAAAGCGAGCGATCAATGCTCTTAAAGCAAGACGATGTTAGCAGTCATGAGCGCTTGGCCGCAGTGGAGCGCGATCTGCGTTACTACGCCGCGCGAGTGAAATCGGCAAAACTAGTGCCTCCATCATCGAGGACACCAGAACACGTCAAGTTCGGTTGCCGGGTGACGGTGGCCACACCGTCAGGCGAGGAGATTACCTATACGCTGGTCGGTGAGGACGAGGCCGACGCAGAGCATGATCTGATCAGCTGGATCTCACCGCTCGGCCAGGCTTTACTAGGTGCACACGAGGGCGACCAGGTTCAGTGGCAGCGTCCGGCCGGTGAGGTAGCGCTGGAGGTGGTCAAGATCGAGGCGCCGGAGTCCAAGCCTTAAAGCTCTAAACAAACTCGGCCATATCGGCGCAAGCGATACCTTGAGCTTACCGCGCTCGCACTTCATGGTGGGAAATCAGCCGCTTGAGCGGCGGGATGTGATCAACTGACTTCGCGGACTCTGCGCGATAGTCGATAATGCGCGGCCGCTTTTTTACTATATGAGCCTTCCATGATTGAAAACCTGTGCACTATGTGGACCATGGTAAGACCACGTTAGTGGATTGCCTGCTGCGCCAGTCCGGCACCTTGGACGCGCGCGCTGCCGTCAGCGAGCGCATCATGGATAACAAAGTGCTCGAGCGCGAGCGCGGCATCACGATTCTATCCAAAACACCGCCATCCGGTGGCAGCAAGACAGCCAAACCTAGCGGCATCAATATCGTGGACACACCGGGACATGCGGATTTCGGCGGCGATGTCGAGCGTGTGCTGCGATGGTGGACTCGGTGCTGCTCCTAGTCGGAGCGGTGGATGGGCCGATGCCGTAGACGCGCTTCGTCACGCATACGGCCTTCGCAGCGGGACTCAAGCACATCGTCGTGATCAACAAGATCGACCGACCGACCGCGCGGCCGGACTGGGTGCTCAATTAGGCCTTCGACCTCGTCGATAAGCTTGGGGCGACGACGAGCAGTTGGATTTCCCAGTCGCCTACACCTCGGCCCTGCATGGCTACGCCGGGTGGACGACGGCGTGCGCGTCGGCGACATAACACCACTCTTTGAGACCATCGTGGCACGTGTGTCGCCGCCCGTGGACTCGGAAAGCCCGTTTTGTATGCAGATCACCACGCTCGACTGCAACAGCTATGTCGGTCAGATTGGCATCGACCGCATTCAACGCGGGCGCCTGCGGGCGGGCAGCAATGTCATCATCATCGGCCGGGAGGGGGCGGACAGCACGGCAGGCGCGTGCTGACCATCTTCGGTTTTCTGGGATGAATTATAAGCTATACGAGGTAAGTCAATGATATATGAAATTTTTTATAGTCAAATAAATGGTGTCGCTACACATAAAGTGACTGATGGAAGTTTTGCTGTAGCTCTTGCAGCCGGCGTCGGTGTTACCGGCTACATGATAGCCATGTATCTCTTATTAGGATTGGCTCAATGCTTAGTGATTTTGCTCAAAGATTTTCCTGAGGTTAATCAGTCTGGAGATTGCCGCGGCGCCGCTTCGTGGAGGCAAATTGTTTCTGATAGCATTTTGATTACTCGCCTCTTTCAGGAATAGAACTGTGTACATGGCATATTCGTGACTTATTGATGCATGGTTGCCCAGAACGTCAACGCTGTTTTAGCCCCTCATGCTTCCTGACACTCTCGTTGTAGTCAGGCCGCAAACCAGGTGAACCTAACGATTTGCATGATTGAATGAAGCCGCTCGCGGACAGTCATCTCGGTTTTAACCGGGCCACCTTCCTCACCTTTCACTTCAGTGGCCTTGTGCTTAGCGGCGACATGCTGAGCCAGTTCCTTGAACATCAGCGCTTAGATGCCAGTCTGTAGCCTCATCCCTGGCGAGCTGTGCCATCCCTTCTTTCGGATCGCAGCTAAGTGCTGCTAGCTGTCTTTTGCTGAATATCACCAGTTGGCCGATTCGGTGTTGCGCTTGTCTGCTGCCTCTCTTTACACGATATGGCTATCTACTTTTTATACTTTAGGCGGGCCAGTGATTTGTCTACTAGAGCCTTCCTCTTACGAGAATGATGATCTGGAGCGCCAGAATGATGATAAGCAGGATAGTGTCAAGATCGATTGTCATGATTTTACCTCAATGGTTTGTTGTCGATTCTAAAGCCCATTGGCAGTGATAAAGCTATGCCTACTGCCTTTCTTTGTACAGCAACACTCCTTGCTCAACAACAACAGATGGGAGGAATTACAAGAGCACTAAGACGCATAGCTCTTGCGCAAGCCGCAATAGTGTTTTGCCCCGTAAGTGCTTTCTCTCCTGCCAGTATGTCGTAGACTGATGCTGCGTTTCAATATTTACCAGTCTCCATAAGCCGTACCAACGGCTATTGCGGCGGCCTCAAATCGGCCGCCGTCCCTTTCTTGCCTATTTAGTGCAAGGCAATATCACCTACCACCAACGTATGTACATGCGTATGGCAACACTGTTATCTTCTATATTGATGAAGCTCTTTACTTCCCGTGCAGGCTAATCAGTTGCTCCTAACGCAGGGGGTCATGACGCAACCATCTACAGGACGCCCGACAATGATGTGCCCATCGGCACCATGGCGCCAGATGTGATGGCAGGATTGCAAGGCAATGACGTTATACTGGGGCTGGAAGGAAATGACATCATCTGTGCTGGGCCCAGAAAGGATGTCGTGTATGGCGAAGCCGGTAGTGATCGGGTATTTGGCCTTAAAGACGATGATCTTTTGCAGGGTGGACCGGCTCATGACCGGGTCGCTGGTGATGAGGGCAACGATGTCTTAACCGGCCAATTGGGCAGTGACTTCGTCTTTGGACTGGCTGGCAGTGATGCTATGTATGGCGGTGGATTAGTGCCAGGATCAGAGATCCAAGCAGGGACAGGACTTATGCAATGGTGATTATTCCTTCCCAGGCGACTATGACCAGTATTTTGGCTGCTCACACTAAGGTGAATGCCAGGGTATTTGTATAGATACTTTAGACATATAGATACCGCGGCGACACGGACTTCAGTAGGGAACATTAAGGCCATGCCTGTCGGGGGTTATGGGTCATCAAGTATGTCAAGTTCACTGAGCTGACAATGTTAAGGCTGCCGGGTGAGTGTCAACACTAAACTATAGTCGCCTTTAGGACAGCGTCGGCACTAGAAGCCACTGAGACCGGTGATGTTGTCCATATCTGCAATCGTCGCGCTGTGCTTCTTAACCGTGGGCATCATAATGAGGACTGCTGAGCGCTGCCTCGCGCAAACTGGCCAAGGGACGCTGTTGACTGATGGCCGCTAGCCAGTCATTAA
>DATACK010000044.1:0-8574 GCA_036259115.1 Gammaproteobacteria bacterium
CCGCATACCCGCCGACCTAGCAATAGACTCCAGCCCTGTGTGATTACCTTCGCGTGTCTTAATGACCGAGGGTCAAGAACTCAGTGTGGGTAACAAAGCCGGAATCGTCCTTATCCATGCTCGTAAACATTTGCTGCGCACCAGTCATAAATTCCTGCTTTGACATCTTACCGTCCTTATTCGCATCCATCGCTTTGTACTTCATCTCCACGCACGTGCCGCCAGCGTGGATAATAACAGGAGCGAATGCAGTTAAAGTAAATACACCACCTATCAGTGCTGTCATCAGGGTCTTGCGTTTCATATCCTAGTACCTCATTGACAAAAACGGGCTAATTCCCGTATAGGCCGAAAGGCAACGGTCGTGCCATATGTCTGTCAAGCTTGAAATTCCTTACTAAAACAATAGGTTGCGCATCATGATCGGAAAGATGCGCAGCAGCTGACCAGCGCGATTCCGCAACATATGGTGGCGCGTCACTCTATGTTGCGGGTCGTTTATAACGTAATCCACGGAAGCCCATCATATCGAGCAGCGCCTGCATAGCGGCCAACGTACAGCTTAGTCCGGCGCTTAGTTGCAGTTGCAAGGCTAGAGAATGCTAGGGAAGGTGGCATTTAACTCCATGCGGCGCGCTAAAAGAACACCGTATACTCCGGAAAACACCCGTCAATTGTTGTGGCCGCCGCTAAATGCTGTGGTAAGTGCGACTTTACGCGGCAGGTAAGATCGGAAGTTCGCACGTAACATATTGATGTAAATAATATCTTCTGTGGCAGCCCCTGACTGGCATGTCGGTTGCACTGGAGCTTATGCGCACAAGTGTAAGGTACGACATGCCTAATCCGAACCTTGCCAGGAGGCTTACCATGAAAAAAGTAGTGCAGATACGCAAGCTAGGATGGATGGGAGCGGTACTCGCCTTACCGCTTGCATCAAGCGCGGCACTGGCAGACATTGAGTTGCCCATCAAGAAGGTGCTGACCTTAGAGATCGCGCAGCGCCTCGCAGCGGCCGCGAAAGCAGAAGCGAACAAGCGCGGTGCGACAGTCGTAATCGCGGTAGTCGATGACGGTGGGCAGCTAATTCTGCTCGAGCGCTTGAATGACACGCAAGTGGCGAGCGTTGATGTCGCTACAGCCAAAGCGCGTACGGCGGCGATTTTTCGTCGATCCACCAGGGAATTCGAAGATCAGGTGCGAAGCGGCCGTGTGGCCGCAATAGCGCTGCCGGGTGCGACACCCTTGCAAGGCGGTTTGCCCATCGAGGTGGATGGCGATGTCATCGGCGCCATCGGTGTAAGTGGCAATACTCCACAAGAGGACGAAGACATCGCCCGCGCCGGGCTAACTGCACTGTCGGCTCAGCCTGATGCCTCGTCAGCAGTGCGTTATTTCCCTGCTTCGAAAGTGGCTGAAGCGTTCGTCCAGGGAGAGCCGCTCATTGAGGAAGCCAACTACAAGGTTGAAGCCAGCCACCGGGACGCGCCAGGGGTGGTAGAACTGCACACGCGGGATACGGACGTCATACGTGTGGCCGAGGGTACGGCGACGTTTGTGACCGGCGGCCAGCTTCTCGATGGAGAAACGATTGAGCCGGAGGAAATCCGAGGCACTAAGCTTCGTGGCGGCGAGAGCCGGAGACTCAGCAAGGGCGATGTGATCATCGTTCCAAACGGCGTGCCGCATTGGTTTAAGAAGGTCACTGATCCATTCAACTATTACGTGGTCAAGGTGCGCTCACCGGAGTGAAAATACATCATGAAAGCGTGGAAACAGCTCGTTATCGGCGCGGCGCTCGCGGCCATCGCAGGTTCAACAGCTGCCGCGCAGCCGTTGAACCCGCCATCTCTAGCCCGACCGGCAGACGCCACCATCGATCTTGCGACTGCCGCCGGCGTCGATCTGGTTAAGGGCCAGTGGCGCTACAGCGACACCAGGATCATCAAGGTTGACTTCAAGCGAGCGGGGCCAGATGGTCAACCTACCGGTGCCTCTATCAAGACCTACGACTATAGCCCGCATGCCGGCAGCGCGGACTTTGACGACTCCGGATGGCAGGTTATAGATCCCGCAACCCTAAGCCAGCGACGCTCCACGGGTAGGCTGTGCTTTAACTGGTATCGCATCAGAGTGACGATACCGAAGAGTATTGGCGCTTTCGATCCCACCGGATCGACCGTAGTCTTCGAGACATCCTTGGACGACTATGCCGAGGTGTGGGTAGATGGGGAGCTCCCGCATGCGCTAGGACAGACTGGCGGCGGCTCGATCGTTGCTGGCTGGAATGCGGCCAATCGCCTCGTCATAGGTCGCGACGTGCAGCCTGGCCAAGAAATCCAGCTCGCAGTATTCGGTGCTAACGGCCCGCTCTCCAATCCGCCTACTAACTTCATCTGGATGCGCTATGCGAGGCTTGAATTTTTTGGGGGTGCCCCGTCAGGCGCCATCGCGCTGCCGGCGCAGGAGGTGAATGTCGAGGTGGAGCGACTTGATCCGGAATTGAATGCCATCGTTCCGCCAAACCTCAAGCTGTTCAAACTGGCCGGAGGGTTCCAATTCACAGAAGGCCCGGTCTGGATCAATGACGGTTATTTGTTGTTCAGTGACCCCAATGCCAACCGGATCTATAAATACGAACCACAAGCCCAGCGGCTGTCGGTATTCAAGGAACACAGTGGCTACATCGGCGTCGATGTCGCGAAATACAGTCAGCCTGGCTCCAATGGATTGACCCTCGATCCGCAAGGTCGGCTCACGATCAATGAACACGGCAACCGGCGCGTGACTCGCATGGAGAAGGATGGACACCTCACGGTGCTTGCCGACAGCTATCGCGGCAAGCGCCTGAACAGCCCGAACGATCTAATCTATAAGTCCGATGGTAGTCTCTACTTCACCGATCCGCCGTTCGGTCTGCCCAAGTTTTTCGACGATCCACGCAAGGAGCTGCCCTTCAGCGGAATTTACCGTTGGAAGGAAGGCACGCTCGACCTGCTATCAAAAGAGCTTGCCGGCCCGAATGGAATCGCCTTCTCACCTGACGAAAAGTACCTGTATGTCGGTAATTGGGATGAGGAAAAGAAGGTCGTCATGCGCTACGCGGTTAATGAGAATGGCAAGCTCGAGGACGGACAATCCTTCTTCGATATGACCAATGCTCCTGGCGAAGACGCCATAGACGGCATTAAGGTGGACCAGCGGGGTAATGTGTACGTCTCCGGCCCGGGCGGTCTTTGGATCCTTTCACCTCAAGGCAAACATCTGGGCACGATCATACTGCCCAAGCATCCGCACAATTTCGCCTGGGGTGACGCGGATGGTCGGACGCTCTATTTGACTGCACGAGACACGCTCTACCGGATTCCGCTGAACATCTCGGGGATCCGCCCGTGAGGATGGTGTATGGGAAGGCCGACCGGATGATCGAAGCCCAATGGCTCGACGCTGTACAGCTGTGGATCGCCTGGTATTGGCTATGGCTGGCGCTCTGGCTGCCGCTGCGCAATGCGAGCCGGCCCACCACGAACCAGAAACGTGATCTGGGTGGGCTTCGGAAGCCGCTCAGATTTCTCCGGGCGTGAAGAGCGGGCCCCCGAGAATAGGTATAAAAGTCGATGCTCGCGCGGTTTGCCGAGCGTACAGCCAACATCCACCAGGTGCAGGTGGCCGTGACACGAGGATGCTGAATACATGATGGAGAGGCAGCTTTCCATGTAGCCATGATACCTTCGCGCGCATCGCTTGCGACATCAATGCGGCGACCGCACACTGTCCCCTAGGGGCGATGGCTCGATACAGCAGATCTCGCGACAGCAACGGTTTCATGGGTGGTCTGATGAGTGGGGGCATGCTATGCACGATAAAGGTACCGAGAAAAACGCGGAAAAGGTGTTGCGCCTGGTCTCGAATGGCACGGCTTCTACCATCGGTGATGACTTCTTCAATGCCCTAGTGCGTTCCACCGCGGCCGCGATGGACGTGCGCTACGCCTTTGTTTCGGAATTCGCAGGCGTGAGAACTCGAGTCCGCACGCTCTCGTTTTGGGCGGGTCAGGGCTTTGCAGACAATATTGAGTACGACCTCACAGGCACTCCTTGCGAGGAAGTCCTCGCGGGGGAGGTGCGTTATTACCCGGAGAACGTGCAAGCCTACTTCCCTGAGGATCATGGCCTGGCGGAAATGCAAGCGGAGAGCTACCTAGCGATTCCCTTGATCAATAAAGTTGGCGACGTGCTGGGACATCTCGCGGTATTGGACGACAAGCCCATGGCGCCGCAGCGAGACCTCTTGTTTATCCTAAAGATTTTTGGTGCCCGCGCCGGGGCCGAATTGGAGCGCAAACACGCTGAGGAAGCCCTGCAGCGCAGTGAACAACGCCTCGCGAATATCCTGGCCTCGGCAATGGACGCAATCATCATCATCGATGATCAGCGCCGCATCGTGTTGTTTAATCGAGCTGCTGAGAAGGTATTCCGCTGCAATGCAGCTTGGGCGATTAGCCAACCCTTCGACCGGCTGATGCCGAAATCCTTCAGGGACTTGTTCGCCCAACGGGTACAGTCCGTCAGCGGCGCAAATGCCACGGAGCACCCGCTATGGGCGCCAGGGGGCTTAAGCGCATTGCGTGCCGATGGTGAAGAGTTCCCGATCGAGGTCACGATCTCGCCGCTCGAGACATGCGGGCAGCGGCTTTATACGATTATCCTGCGCGACGTGAAAGAGCGCGTCAGGGCGGAAGAGAAGCTGCGTGAGGCGTTGCAACAAAACGTTTATTTGCAGGAAGAGATCAACCGCGCACCGACCGTGGACCATTGGGTGGGCAAGTCCAAAGAGATGGAAGCGATCATCGATTACGTCCGGATGGTCGCTCCAACTGACTCCACGGTATTGCTGTATGGTGAGACGGGTACCGGCAAGGAGCTTATTGCGCGCGCGATTCACCAGTGGAGCGCACGCAAGGACAAACTCATGCTGACTGTCAACTGCGCCGCGCTGCCGAGCGAGTTGGTCGAGAGCGAGTTGTTCGGTCATGAAAAGGGTGCGTTCACCAGCGCCTCGGCACAGCGCAAAGGCCGTTTTGAGCTTGCGGATGGCGGCACGATCTTTCTGGATGAGGTTGGCGAATTGACGCCCCAGGCTCAAGCCAAACTCTTGCGTGTGCTACAGGAGCAGGAGTTTGAGCGCGTGGGTGGCACCAAGACCTTGAAGATCAATGTACGCGTCATCGCCGCCACTAATCGCAACTTGGAGGAGATGGTCAAGGCAGGAACCTTCCGGGCGGATTTGTTCTATCGCCTGAATGTATTTCCCGTAAGAGTGCCGCCGCTTCGCGACCGCAAGTCCGATATTCCGGCGCTGACGAACTTTTTTGTGAGCAGACTACAACGCAAGCTCGGTAAGGTCTTGGAGGGGGTGGATCCGGCCTCCCTAGAACGCCTGATGAGTTATGCGTGGCCCGGCAATGTGCGCGAATTACAGAACGTGCTCGAGCGGGCCGCCATTCAGGCAACTGGACCCATTGTTCGGGTCGACGAATTGTTGATGGGCGCTACGTCTGCCGCGGCGAGCGAAGGCCACACAGGGACACTCGAGGACATCGAACGACGCCACATTCAGCAAGTGCTAGAAAAATGCCGCTGGACGATCGAGGGTAAGTTGGGCGCGGCGGCGGTCCTGGGACTTAAACCAAGCACCTTGCGCTTCCGCATGCAGAAGCTGGGTATTAGCAAACCATCATTCAGATCCCATTGAGCGACGCCGCCTGTTGGCGCGTCTAGATAAAGAGTACTGCTCAGATCGAACTTCTTGTAGCTCTCCCGCATTATCGTAGTATCAGCCCTGCGACTGTCCATACCATTGCCAGTCCAAGCGGTGCCGCTTCTCATAGCTGCACGAGGCGTCGACGGGGCCAGCCTAGAACTGCTCCGCATTGGCGCTGCGGCTGCTCAGATTCAGACCGAAGCCTAGAATTGCGGTACATGAAACCTTCCTCGTAGCGCTGCACCGTCTCGATGACCTACGCGGTCCAGAAGCGATGAGCGGCTGCCCCCATGCGGTGCTGCGGAACCGCTGTTTGTGCCGTGTCCACCGCCAGAAATCTGAAGTCTCGATCCATACCTGTCAGAGGCAGAAGACGAGGCCACGCCGCAGGAGCGTATCAAACGCTTGGCGCTGCGCAACTGGATGTAGGCGGCGCTTCAAAGCTTCCTGAACCGCTCCGCGTCACGGCCATGCTGCGTTACTTCGGGAGCTATGGTTCCTGCGAGGAGTTAGCTGCCATTCTCGCAGTCCCGACCCGCACTGTGCGTGGCCGCTTGGCAGAGCCAAGCTGAAATTGACTGACGCCGTGCTCGTGAGTGCCAGCGTTGCGGGCGGCGCCACGCGCAAGCACGCCGAAGAGCTGGCGCTTTTATAGGAGGCCTTTCGCAAACTCCACGACGGCAAGCGCGATCGCTTTCTTGCATGCTACGCCGACAATCTCCATATTGTCTGGTCCAGTTGTAAGGAATATCCGCACTCATTGACATATTGCCGTGACGCTAACCGAAGCGGCGCCGACGCAGGACATGCTGGCTATTGCAAAGTCATCCTTGAAACCTACATGTGCGTGTGGTGGATTGCACGCTCAAGCCGGCAGAAGTGCTTCCTAAGCGTACACACTCGACCAACCTCGTTCATATCCAGAGCAGTAGCAAAGCCTGTCTAGTTCACATGGGCAGCAAACCTGAGTACATCAAGGCCAAGGCTGACGTCGCATTCTAGCCAGGGCCGGAAAGGCCGCACACGCTCAGGAACATCAGGGAAATCCAACTTAGTTCACGGTGACCAATTTGAAGGACATGCGACAGGAGCCAGAGCAATAACCGAGCGCTGCTAATTGCTGCTGCGATCACGCCGGACAGCTGCGGGCCGTACCTTCCTCATTCGCGCTGCGACTCAACCAGTCAGGCTGAGATCAAAGCCGATCCGCTGAACACGTTAGAAACAGCAATCTGCTAAAATTCGAGAGCCATCACGAGTGGTTTTTCCGCTCGCGATGGCAACTTTTGTAGCTAGCTCGGGTAGGGCTCTTCACTCCATCTCAAACGGGCGGTCGAGCGCTCGGGCCCGTAGAGCACATCGTCAAAGTCGCTCAGAGTCCACGCATCGAGCCCCTCCAGTAAGTCCTCGTCGTCGAGTTCGACGACCTCATAATAGGCTTGAAGGTCACGGTACATCATGGCTGTTTCCTCGGGTGTTGGTTGCATTGGATTGAGCTCTATCAACCGACAATCACTGCCTGTTCATCGTGCGCTTCCTTTCGACACGACCGCTGCATCGTACTCCCGATACAAAAGCAGTGAGCCCGCACGAAGCCGGCGACTACGCAGGATTTCTTCGCCGTAATCTGTCGGGCTGTGGTGTGCTAGTCCGGGAGGTCGGGGCACGAAGCGGTTTGGATAACGCTCGCCGGAGCCCGTGTTGCAAGACGCTGGCCGAAAGCCATAACACCTGGCTTCGTGGCTCACCTCATTGGCCCCTGTATAGCGACCGTTCTGGTTAGCGAGTATCGTGGTTGTTAGCATGCGGGCCTCACCAGCGGTCTCGGTAAAGCGACGCGTACTTGCTTGAGTTAATCGATTCATGCTGCGACTCCTATGCCGGCCCCGGGCAGTGGATGAGCCTGCCGCCACGTCACAGCAAGTGACGTGTACACTGCGGGAGCCCTGCCGAATAAGTCGTCCAAATCTGCATACCCGTGAGCCGTGGCTTGCTGCGCTAGCCACTTAACCTGTGCGCTCATGTCGCGCTCCATGAATGCCTGGATGCTGGCCGCCGGAGTTAACTCGTTCATGCCCATGCGTTCCAGAAAATGTAATTGAATCTTGATGAGGTTTTTGCAAACGCTGAGCCAATGTTGAAGATGGACGTATAAGCCAGTAAAATAGCTAAAGATTCAGTCGGTTACACGGTGATTAGTCATACCCAAGCAATCAATAGACAAACTTCAAAGCAGCAATATTTTATGGGCCCGCAATATGTCGTGGGGGGCGCGAGGGCGTTATACTTTAGAGGACGCTAGAGATATAACGAGTGAACGCCGCATGGCGGGATAGAGATAGTGATACCGGGCTACGATCTCAGGGGCGAGCTGGCCAGTGCGAGCTCATACAAACTGCATAGAGAGTTACGGTGCACGGATGCGCAGTCCGTGCTCATAAAGGTGCCACGCCACCAGCCAGCACCCCAGGTAAACCTCGCGGCATTGCAACGTGAATTTGCTGTCCTAAGTGCTAACCGAACGAGATCACCCGTGTTATTGAGCTGCTCCGCCAAGAGAGCCACTGCGCTTTGGTGTTCGAGGATACAGGCGGGTTTCTGCTCAGCAAATTGTGCGAGTCGGAGCCATTGGACATTGCGGCGAGTCTCGCCATCAGAATCGAGATTGCCACCGCGCTTGCGGAAGCGCACTACAGGACATCATCCCTGGCAGTATCCTGCGGCCATTTTGGCCGAGCCAGGGGCTGGCACGCATGGCTGATTGATTTCTCCAATGACTGTCGGGCAAGCACAAAGATGCGGGTGCTATCC
>DATACK010000045.1:0-14641 GCA_036259115.1 Gammaproteobacteria bacterium
CTTTTTTGTCAATGTTCATTGGCGCACCTCCTTATCCGCCAGGCGGCTAGCGCGAATGCGCTGCTCAATCCATTCGTCTATCTCATGCGATAGCCAGCCGACTGATTGCGCTGATAAGCGAATAGGTTTTGGAAACGTGCCCTCGGCTACTTTCTGGTAAATGCTTGAACGACTTAAGCCGGTACGTGCTTCGACTTGCTTGCGCTTCTCGATCTTCAGCGCGGTAGGATATTTCTGAGCCATATTCTGTCCTCTAAGGTTTGAAGAGGATTGCTCTGGAGCCCTCCAGAACATGGCTTGCTATTATATGAAACAACTCTCAAATAAACTGTCAAGTCCCGTTTTTGGCGCAGCCAGACGCGCTCATTATTCCCTTTTAACTCATGAACTCACACCTCTACAAGTTGCCCCGCCGGTCCGCGCGCCAGAACACACGCAGCGTCTGATAACTCTATCGATTTATCGTAACCGCGACCGGGTCGCCGTCGAGGTCCTCTATCTCGGCTCTGCTAATCGCTTAAGATTCGGCCATCAGACACTAGGCGCCACGTGCGCGCTTTCCCCGGAACCTTGATTACATCGTCTTCGTTCGCCCGGTAAACAGCATCGTTGATTCCGGCAAGAAAGACGTACAACTCTCGCATCAGTTGACATTCGGGAAGCACATGAACGCTCGTATTCGTGCTGAATCGTGCACACCGCCATCAAGTTCTACTTTTGCAAAGGCATCCGTCTACGCTTGATCCCTGAAGGTAGGAGTCGCGCCAGCCGGTTAAGGGTGTCCCAGCCTTCGCCCGGCCAAAGGCTAGGCGCGGCAAACGCTGCGGTATGTTGTTTCGGCGGTGGCGAACTGCCGATCTATTCTTTCCGCTTCTGCGTGCTTGAGCTTGCGCTCAACCAGCCGGATTATCCACGGTATGTCCTGCGTGGTGAGCAAGTTCGGGCCAAGCTGCTGAGCTATCAGTTCGGCCGCCGCTTGCTCTCTCGGTCGCAGTGGAATGACTTTCTTGTTAGTCAACGTGCTCACCTCTCAATGGAACAACCTTGGCGCCTGTGGCGAGCGTGTCCAAGTAGTCGGCCCACGCCTGCATCATCCTACGCCGATCCTCCAGGTATTCAGACCGATGATACGCAGCACGTACCATGTTGCGCTCGGCATGCGCTAATTGCCGCGCGATCACGTCGGCCTTAAAACCTATCTCATTTAAGATGGTACTTGCCGTGGCTCGAAAGCCGTGAACGGTGGCTTTTGAGTGATAACCCATCCGGTACATGGCATACAACAACGTGTTCTCGCTCATGGGTCGGGTGATATTATTTTGATTTGGGAACAACAGATCATAGCCGCCGGTAAGTAGTCTGAGTTCATCCAGGACCGCGATAGCTTGCCGTTACAGTGGGACAAAATGCTCAGCTGTGATCTTCATGCGTTCGGCCGGAATGCGCCATTCCGCACGTTCAAAGTCGAACTCATCCCATCGTGCGCCGCGCAGTTCGCGGGAGCGCACAAACGTCAGCACGATCAGGCGCAGTGCTAACCGGGTTATAGGCTGTCCGTCATAGGTCTCAAGCTTCTTTATGAAATTCGGAAGCTCGGGACGACTTAAGGCTGCTCTGTGCGTGACCTTACGGGTTTTGAGACTACCCGCCAGGTCAGCAGCTGGATTATAGGTGGTGCTGCCGGTTTGGATAGCATAGCGGTAGACAGCGCTTACTCTCTGCAGGACACGCGATGCCACATCTAAGGCATTACGTTTTTCTACCCGTGAACTGCTTCCAAAATCATTGGCGCAGTGATGTCCTTAATTGGCGTATCGCCGATATGCGGAAAGACCTCTTTCTCAAGCGAACTCACTACCCGGTGCGCATGATCGGCTGTCCATCGGCCTTGCTTGCCGTGCCATTCTCTGGCGATGTTCTCAAACGAATTCTCGGACTCCGCTTTAGCCTCTCGCTTTTGCGCGCGCTTGATCTCGGCCGGGTCTTGGCCGTCACGGATCAGCTTGCGCGCATCGGATTGCTTGTCTCGCGCCTCGCGCAGCGTCACTTCCGGGTAGACACCAAAGGCTAAAAGCTTACGCTTTTTGTTGATGCGGTACTGCATACGCCAGTATTTCCCGCGATTTGGTTTCACCAGCAAGAACAAGCCATGGCTGTCGAACAACTCAAACGGCTTCTCGGCAGACTTGGCTTTGGTCTGTATGGTCCGATCAGTCAATGGCATTTGGCGGTACCTCATTTCAGAGTTGCGGTACCTTAATCGAAAAATACCGCCACATTTCACCGGATTTCAGTGGACTTGCTAGGGCTGACTTAGACGATAGACAATAAAAAAGCCAGTTTTTTCAACTAGCGTATGGAAATTCTCGGGCTTGCTTGGCCTGGTCTGTGGTGCCGATGGCCGGACTCGAACCGGCACGGCTTACGCCACTGCCCCCTCAAGACAGCGTGTCTACCAATTCCACCACATCGGCATACGGACCCTATAATATAGAGCTTCTAGAGGTTCAATGGCCCGATTTTTATTTGCATCACTGGGGCACATCTTCTGGCTGCACAGACGGCTTTTTACCTCGTGCCTCACTAGGAGCGGCCGGTGCATTGTTCAGCGGCACATCGGCCGCAGGCTTGTTCATGAGCTGCTCGGTTACGCTGCGATCCGCTGGCTGATGGCTCACGATGAACGCTAAGCCCAGGCTATTGATGAAGAATAATGTGGCGAAGACGGCCGTCGTACGGCTTAGAAAAGAGGCCGAACCTCGAGCGCCGAACACAGTTGCCGACGCGCCGCTGCCAAAGGCAGCGCCCGCGTCTGCGCCCTTGCCGTGCTGCAACAACACCAACGCTATAATGCCGATGGCTAATAGCACATCAATGATTAAGAGAATGCCGTATAACATCAGACAGCGCCGCAGATGGTCAAAAATTCATCGCCCTTAAGGGAGGCGCCGCCGATTAGGCCGCCATCAATATCCATTTGGGAAAAGAGCTTAGCCGCATTATCTGCCTTGACGCTGCCGCCGTAGAGAATTCTCACCTGGCTTGCAATGACTGCATCGTGCGCCGCCAAGAGCTTACGGATATAAGCGTGTACGGCTTGCGCCTGTTCCGGAGTCGCCGTTTGGCCCGTGCCAATGGCCCACACTGGCTCATAGGCAATGACGGCATCTGCAAAAGCGGCAGCGCCTTCCAGTTCAATCACTGCATCCAACTGGCGCGCGACGACTTGTTCAGTCGCACCTTGTTCGCGCTCTTGCAGCAGCTCGCCCACGCATAGAATCGGCGTTAATCCGCCCCGTCGGGCGGCGGCAAACTTGCGGGCGGTCAATTCGTCACTCTCGCCGTAGACGTGACGGCGCTCGGAATGCCCAACGATGCACAGACGCACATCGAATTCTCGCAACATGGCTGCGGAAACCTCGCCCGTAAACGCACCGGAGTCGTGATCGCTTACATCTTGAGCGCCTAACGCAATCGTTGATCCTTTGAGCTTACGCTGCACAGCCGGCAAATAGACATACGGAGGACAGACCGCGACTTCGGCGTGCGGGACCTGTTGGATGCCCGCAAGAATATCGTCGATCAGTTTCTCAATGGTGGCCAGAGAGCCATTTAATTTCCAATTGCCGGCAACTAGAGCTCGGCGCATTATACTTCCTGCAGCAACATTGAAAAACGCGCAAGCTTCACCGCGTAGCGCCTTGCTTCAAAGGAAAGCCATAGGAGGGTCATGTGGTTCACGATGCGACCCTGGACAGATCTCCAACGTTAGCTGCTGCACGCACCTGCTCGGCGATGCATTCGGCGAGTTGTTTTACCCGCGATGGATCCTGGCCTTCGACCATGACTCGCACCAGCGGTTCGGTTCCCGAGGGGCGCAACAACACGCGACCGCGATCGGCTAGCTCCCGTTGCGCGTCTGCGACCGCTCGCTGTACGATTTCGGACGCCTGAATATCGATCGGTACGCCGATCGGCACGTTAACTAAGATTTGTGGGTATTTGGTCATGCCCCCCTTGATCTCATGCAACCCCCGGCCGGTGTTAACCAGCACGTGCAAGACCTGTAGGGCAGAGACAATCGCATCGCCTGTGGTGGTGCGATCCAGACAGATAATATGGCCGGAGGATTCGCCGCCTAACTTCCAGCCGGCCTGCTGCAACATCTCCAGCACGTAGCGATCGCCGACCGCTGCGCGCTTAAAAGGAATCCCCAGCGACGCTAAAACCTGTTCCAGCCCGAAATTGGTCATCAGGGTGCCCACCACGCCGCCGCCTAATTTACCTTCTTTGTGCCTGGCGTTGGCGATGATGTACAGGAGTTCATCACCATCGACCACCTCGCCGTGGCTATCTACCATAATCAGGCGGTCGCCATCGCCGTCGATCGCAACGCCGACGTCGGCCTGATGGTCAATCACCGCTATGCGCAGCGATTTGGGCGAAACGGCGCCACATGCATCATTAATATTTAGCCCGTTGGGTTCGGTTCCGATGGGTACCACATCTGCGCCCAGTTCCTCGAATACCTCCGGCGCGACATGATAGGTCGCACCATGCGCGCAGTCCACCACGATCTTCAATCCGCGTAATACCGTCCCGGCTGGGATAGTGCTCTTACAAAATTCAATATAGCGCCCGGTTGCGTCGACTACGCGTTCGGCCTTGCCGAGTCGATCGGATTCGACGATTTGCATGGGCTGCTCGAGTGCTGCCTCAATGGCAAGCTCCACCTCGTCCGGCAGCTTGAGGCCATCATGCGAAAAGAATTTCAAGCCGTTATCATAATAGAGATTATGCGAGGCACTGATGACAATCCCTGCTGAAGCGCGCAGGGTGCGCGTAAGGTAAGCGATACCTGGCGTTGGCATAGGGCCAAGCAGATGTATATTGACACCGGCGGCGGATAATCCTGCTTCCAATGCGGACTCCAGCATATATCCAGAGATGCGGGTATCTTTGCCGATTAACACCATGTTGCGCCTACCGGAAGTTAATACCCGTCCCACAGCCCAGCCTAGCTTGAGGACGAACTCGGGGGTCATAGGATATACACCGACCCGCCCTCGAATGCCATCGGTGCCAAAGTAACGTTTGCTCATGTTCCTTCCTTGTGTCAGTCCCTCTCTTCTTCTATAAGACGGTTCAGGCTAGACCCATCCTCGTAATAACTGAGCGGACGACAAGCCCAAGCTACCTTCATTCTATCCCTGACGCTCTCTAGCATCACCCGCGACATGGAAAAACACTGAGATTTACCCATCATCAGGTGATCAATAGCGTATAACTTACCCCCTAGTACACTTAGTGCGAGCTGGCTGGATCTCCTATCTTACCGCCTTCTTTATCTTTATCGCCCGATTCCACACCAGCTACACTGCCAGGCCCGGATTTAGGTTCATCATCGCGCCAGTCACGCGGCGCGCGTGGCACACGGCCCGCCATGATATCGTTAATCTGTTCCGTGTCGATAGTTTCATATTTCATTAGGGCCTGGGCCATTGTGTGCAGCTTCTCGATGTTCTCCTTGAGCAATTGCTGCGCGCGCTGATAGTTCGAGTCAATTATACTCCGCACTTCCTCGTCAATGGCATGTGCTGTCTCGTCCGAAAGGGTCTTGTGCTGAGTCACCGAATGACCGAGGAATACTTCGCCCCGCTCTTCACTGTAAGCAAGAGGGCCCATCTTATTGGACAGACCCCACTTGGTCACCATGTTGCGCGCGATCTCAGTTGCCCGCTCGATATCGTTGGCGGCACCTGTGGTCACTCTTTCAGAGCCGAAGATTAATTCCTCTGCAATGCGTCCGCCGAAAAGGCTGCACAACTGGCTTTCCAAGCGCTGCTTGCTATAGCTATAGCGGTCATCCTCAGGCAGAAACATGGTCACGCCTAAGGCGCGGCCGCGTGGAATGATGCTGACCTTGTACACTGGATCGTGTTCCGGCACCAATCGTCCGACGATAGCGTGACCGGCCTCGTGATAGGCGGTGAGTTTCTTTTCATCCTCACTCATCACCATCGACTTGCGCTCGGCACCCATCACAATCTTGTCTTTGGCGCGCTCAAATTCCTCCATCTCTACCGTGCGTTTATTGGCGCGCGCCGCAAACAGCGCCGCCTCGTTCACCAAATTGGCGAGATCTGCGCCTGAGAAGCCGGGCGTGCCGCGAGCAATGAGATCAGGCCGCACGTCATCGCCAATTGGCACTTTGCGCATGTGAACTTTGAGAATCTGCTCGCGACCCCGCACATCGGGCAGTGGCACCACGACCTGGCGATCAAATCGGCCCGGCCGCAACAGCGCCGGATCGAGCACATCCGGCCGGTTGGTGGCAGCGATTACGATGATCCCTTCATTGCCCTCAAAGCCGTCCATCTCCACCAACAACTGATTCAAGGTTTGCTCCCGCTCGTCATGTCCGCCGCCTAGACCGGCACCGCGCTGACGACCCACGGCATCGATCTCATCGATAAAGATGATGCAGGGGGCATGCTTCTTGGCTTGCGCGAACATATCACGCACGCGGGACGCGCCCACACCCACGAACATCTCGACGAAATCCGAGCCCGAGATGCTGAAAAAGGGCACTTTAGCCTCACCTGCAATGGCCTTCGCCAGTAAGGTCTTGCCGGTTCCGGGCGAACCGACCATCAACACGCCACGCGGGATTTTGCCACCGAGCTTCTGGAATTTGCTCGGATCACGCAGGAACTCAACAAGTTCCACTACTTCTTCCTTGGCCTCCTCCACACCAGCCACGTCTGAGAAGTTGATCTTGACCTGATCCTCGCCCATTAGCCGCGCTTTGCTCTTGCCAAATGACATCGCGCCGCGGCCTCCTCCACCGCCTTGCATCTGGCGCATGAAAAAGATCCACACACCAATCAACAGCAGCATCGGAAACCAGCTGATCAGGATATCTACCAGCAGCGACCGCTTGTCCGGCGGCGTGGCCTGGATCTCAACGTTATTCGACAACAGATCGTTGATTAGCTCCGGATCGTCCGGCGGCGTGTAGGTCGTGAAATGCTCGCCGGAGACCATCTCGCCTGTCACAGTGCGATCATCGATCTCTACGCTTTTGACGTCGCCGTTCTTGACCTCATTAATGAATTCAGAGTAAGAAAGCGTGGTAGAGCCAGTGTTGTGGGGGCTGAAATTATTGAACACGGACATCAGCACCACAGCGATGACCGCCCATAAGATCAGATTTTTCACCATGTCATTCAAAGTAGCACCTCAACAATTACCGGCAATCGTGCCCCGAGCTTGAGACCAGGCGGCGCGGTTTATTCTCCGACACCATCAGCCTTCGACTCGGTCAATACCAGCGGCATCAAACCGGACTGTCAATAGCTTACATTAGACCTTAGTAACCTGGTAGTTCTTGGCCATCAGGTATACCTCACGGCTGTGCGGACGGGAGGCAGCAGGCTTACGCACTGCGGCCTTAACGAACAAGCCTTGAACGGCAGTTACATAGCGATCGAAACCTTCGCCTTGGAACAACTTCACTAGGAAGTCGCCGCCTGGCTTAAGCACCTCTTGTGCAAGCTGCAAAGCGAGTTCCGCCAACTCCATTGCGCGCGGCTGATCGATTGCCGTTATACCAGTAATATTGGGCGCCATATCGCTTAGCACAAGGTCCGCGCGCTTAGTGGCTAATAGCGCCCGCAGCCGGTGCGGCATATCATCGTCACAAAAATCGCCTTGCACGAACTCGACTTTGTCAAGTGGGGCCATTGCCAGCGCATCCAGCGCGATGATGCGACCGCTCAATCCCACGCGCTGCGCCACATACTGGCTCCAGCTGCCGGGCGCAGCACCCAGCTCCAATACCGTCAAGCCGGCTTTTAGTAAATGATCGCGCGCATCGATCTCCATGAGCTTATAGACGGCGCGCGAACGCCAGCCTTGCGCCTGAGCCTGGCGCACATAGTGATCGCTAGTATGCCGCTTATGCCAAACTCGGTTACGTTTACCGCGCGTCACGACTCAATTACGAGAATAATCGGCATTTGATAATGATACACTCCTGCCGTTTGGAAGCGCGGCAGAACTTGCTCAATTGTTCAAAAATATAATGGCCAACTATAAGTGGATCATAACACTCACGGTGTTTGCGACCACGGCCTTAAGCATGGGGTGCGATTTATCGACAGACACCACCAACGGACCGGAAATAACGGCCGCAGGAGAGATAGTAATACGCAAAGGCAATGGCACAGAGCCGCAAACCCTAGATCCGCACCGCGCACAAGGCGTGCCCGAGGCCAATATCCTGCGAGATCTCTATGAAGGGCTGATCTCAGAAGCGCCTAGTGGCAAGCTCGTGCCGGGAGTAGCCGAACGTTGGGAGATCAGCGCCGACGGCAAAGCCTATACCTTTCATTTGCGCGGGAATGCGCGCTGGTCGAATGGCGCACCGGTGACCGCCGAGGATTTCGTGTACAGCCTGCGTCGCAGCGTGGATCCCATTACAGGCTCCAGTTATGCGGCGATCCTCTCACCGATCAAAAATGCGAGCGCCATCATTCGCGGACAAAAGGCGCCGGAGAGTTTAGGCGTCAAGGCGATCGGCGCACATACAATTAAAATACAGCTTCAGGCCCCGACACCGTATTTCCTGGGCTTGCTCACGCATACCAGCACCTATCCCGTGTACCGACCGGCGGTGGAAAAATACGGCACGACGTTCACCCAGCCTGGCAATAACGTAAGCAACGGTGCTTATAGGCTCACTGAGTGGGTAATCGCCTCGCACGTGACTTTACGGCGCAATCCCTATTACTGGAACAACATCAAGACCCGCATTGACATCGTAAAATACTATGGCATCAACGACTCTGAAGCAGAAATGCGTCGCTACCGCGCAGGCGAACTCGATTGGACCGCCAGCGTACCGCTAGGGCAGCTCGAATGGGTGCAAGCACACCTGCCTGAAGAGTATCGCGCTGCGCCATACCTTGGTACGTATTATTATGGTCTTAACCTGACTCGACCACCTTTCAAAGGTAATCGCGCCATACGCGAAGCGCTGTCACTTGCGATTGACCGCAAGCTACTGGTTGAAAAGGTGATCCGCGGCGGCGAGATTGCAGCTTACGGCTGGGTGCCGCCCGGCGTCCGGAACTATACTGGCCAAAGTTTCGCCTATGCTGACTGGCCGCGGCGTAGGCAGATTCAAGTGGCTAGACGCTTGTATCATCAAGCAGGCTATTCACGCTCACATCCACTTTCAGTGGAGATTCGCTATAACACCAGCGAAGATCACCAGAAGATTGGCACGGTCATCGCCAGTATGTGGAAAGCGGTGCTAGGCGTGAAGACGACGCTTATCAACGAGGAATGGAAGGTATTTCTGCAAAATGTGCAGGCCCGGCGCGCAACTCAGGTTTACCGCGCCTCCTGGATCGGGGATTATAACGATGCGTACACGTTTGCGGAGCTAATGCACTCGCGCTTTGGGCTGAACGGTGCCGGCTATGCAAACCCGGTTTACGACCATCTACTCGACCAGGCCACCACGGAAGTTGGTAAAAGCCAAAGGCGCGCGTTATTGGAGCGTGCCGAAAGGATGCTGCTGCGCGATCATCCACTAATCCCAATCTACTTCTATGTAAGCAAGCACCTGCTCAAACCCTACATCGAGGGCTATCAAGACAATATCATGGATCATCATTACACAAAGGATCTGCGCGTACGCTTACGTACCGGCAGACATAACGACACGCCTGACTAGGTATGCTGACTTATTCGCTACGTCGCGCGGGTGCGGCCGTGCCCACCCTGTTCATATTGGTGACTTTAGCGTTTATTCTTATCCGTCTCGCCCCAGGCGGGCCGTTTGACACCGAGCGCCAACTGCCGGCGGCGGTTGAGGCCAATCTTGAACAGAAATATCACCTGCAAGAGCCGCTTTTTCAGCAATATACTGATTATCTGTGGGGCATCGCGCACGGCGATTTTGGGCCTTCTTTCCAATATCCCGATGTGACCGTCACTCAGCTCATTTGCGCCGGCTTTCCCGTCTCGTTCAAACTAGGTGCGAGCGCCATGCTGCTGGCGCTTACCACGGGCATCACGCTGGGGGTGATCGCCGCCGTCAGACAGAATCGCGTCACGGACTACGGCGTGATGATGCTTGCCATGCTAGGCATCTCCATCCCTAATTTCGTGCTGGCGCCGCTTTTGATTCTGTGCCTGGCGGTCTATCTCGACTGGCTGCCGGCGGGTGGCGCGGAGAACTGGCAGGATTACATCTTACCTGTCATTACGCTGGCAGCGGTGCAGATCGCCTACATCGCCCGCCTAACCCGCGGTGCCATGATCGAAGTGTTGCGCTCGTCTTTCATCCGCACTGCGCGGGCCAAAGGTCTATCGATGCACATCGTGTTGTTTCGTCATGCCTTGCCGGCCGCGCTGGCGCCAGTCGTCTCTTATGTAGGACCCGCCACGGCCGGCATCATCACCGGCTCGGTCGTGGTCGAGGCGATCTTTGGACTTCCCGGTCTCGGGCATCATTTTGTCAATGGTGCACTTAACCGCGATTACACCTTGGTGCTGGGTATAGTGCTGTTTTACGGCATGTTGGTGATTCTGCTCAATTTGATCGTAGATCTCTTGTACGCATGGCTGGATCCCAGGATCAAGTATTAGTCGCACGTGCGCGTGATGCGGGCATCGAATTAAAGCACGACACCGAAACCAAAGGCCGCAGCTTGTGGCTAGATGCCTGGCGGCGGCTGCGCACAAACAAGGCTGCGATGATTAGTATCGCGATTTTAATCTTACTAACGGTGGCGGTGATTGCCGGCCCTTGGCTCAGCCCGTATCGCTTTGATCAACTCGATTGGCAACGCATGTGGGCGCCGCCATCGCTCAGCAATGGTCATTGGTTCGGCACCGACAGTCTGGGGCGAGACCTGCTAGTGCGCACCTTGTACGGTGGGCGCATTTCGCTCCTAGTGGGAGTGATTTCCACCGCCGTCAGCGTGGTAATCGGTGTAGCGTATGGAGCGACCGCGGGCTATTTTGGTGGGCACCTTGATGCTGTCATGATGCGCGTGGTGGATATTCTTTATGCCATGCCTTTTTTATTCTTCGTGATCCTGTTGATGGTGTTTTTCGATCGCCACATCGTATTGATGTTTGTCGCTATAGGCGCCGTCAACTGGCTGGACATAGCCCGCGTGGTACGTGGTCAAACGCTTTCGCTCAAACAAGCGCCATTCATCGAGGCCGCACGTTTGGCTGGTGCAGGTGGCGTGGAGATAATCCGCAGGCATATCGTGCCCAACTTGTTGGGCGTAGTAGTTATCTATGTTACCTTGGCCATCCCGCAGGTCATCCTGGTGGAATCTTTTTTGAGTTTCTTAGGCTTGGGAGTACAGGCGCCGGCCACATCCTGGGGCGCGTTGGTGAACGAGGGCGCGCAGGAGATGGAAACGGCCCCGTGGCTATTGATCTTTCCCGCCAGTTTTCTGGCTATCACGCTGTTTTGTTTTAACTTCATCGGCGACGGCTTACGATATGCCCTCGATCCGCGGGACCGCTAATAAAGCTTCTTCGAGGCTACCTCTCTCGCAAAAAGAATCAGGGAAGGATTCACTGCTAGAGGTAAAAGATCTGATTGTCGATTTTCGCACCGCAGACGGCTCAGTGCGTGCAGTCGACGGCGTTAACCTTCAACTGAAAACTGGCGATACCTTGGGCCTGGTCGGCGAATCGGGTTGCGGCAAGAGCCAGGCGGTATTGGCGATGCTGGGCCTGTTAGACAGAAACGGCCAAGTGTGGGGATCGGCGTGCTATCGCGGACAAGAGCTGATCGGGTTAAAGGAAAGCGCACTTAATCGCGTGCGCGGCGCCAAGATCACGATGATCTTTCAAGATCCGATGACCGCCTTGAATCCACACTTGAAGGTCGGGACACAATTGCTGGAGGTGTTGCGCCAGCACGCGCGGCTACCCGGCAAAGCCGCGCGCCAGCACGCGATCGACTGGCTTGCCGCAGTGCAACTACCTGACCCGGCGCGCCTCATGCAGCGTTATCCACATGAACTCTCAGGCGGCCAGCGCCAGCGGGTGATGATCGCCATGAGCCTGTTGTGCGAGCCAGAGATCCTCATCGCCGATGAGCCCACCACTGCATTGGACGTCACTGTGCAGGCGGGGATATTACAACTGCTGCGTGAGCTTAGGCGACGCTTGAGGATGGCGCTCATTCTGATCACCCACGACTTAGGGCTGGTAGCGGGCATCTGCGAACGTGTGATGGTGCTGTACGCCGGTCGCGTGGTCGAATCAGGACCTACTGCGGCTGTCTTTCATCAGCCGCAACACCCTTATACACGCGGATTGTTGGCCTGTATGCCGCGCTTGAATACTCCATTCGAACAGCGCTTGCCGACCATTGCTGGCAGACCACCGGTGATCGGCCAACGTCCAGCTGGATGCAGTTTCGCGCCGCGCTGCAGCTATGCCTTCACTCGGTGTGAGCATGAATCGCCACAATTAGTTGCCTTAGATCCAGTCCGGGCCAAGGCCTGTCATTTGGAGCGCCTGCCCTGAACAACGCCCTGCTGTCGGTGCGCCGGCTTTGCATCCATTATCAAACGCGTGGCGACTGGCCGTGGCAGACAAGCTCCATGGCGAAAGCAGTGAACGGCATAGACTTCGATCTGCACGCGGGCCAAACCTTAGGCGTGGCCGGCGAATCGGGTTGCGGCAAGTCCACTTTGGCGCGCGCGCTTGTGGGCTTGCAGCCGGTGACGTCCGGCAGCATACGGCTAGCGGGCCAGGAGCCGACGAGGTTGAATAAGGTGGGCTGGCGCAAGCTGCGCCGCCAGGTACAGATGGTATTCCAAGATCCCTATGCAAGTCTGGACCCACGGATGACCATAGGTGAGAGCATCGCCGAGCCGCTAGCTAACCTCTATCCCGAGTTACCCTGGATGGAAAGGCGACGGCAGGTATTTGAAATAATCGAGAAGGTCGGCCTGTCTGGACGGTACAGCCAACGATATCCGCACGAATTATCGGGTGGACAGTGCCAAAGGGTTGGCATTGCTCGCGCCGTGGTGGTGAAGCCTAAAATTTTGATCTGCGATGAACCGGTAAGCGCATTGGATGTCTCCATTCAAGCTCAGATCATCAACTTACTGAAAGATCTTCAGGCCGACATGAAGCTGGCCATGATCTTTATCTCACATAACCTGAGCGTTGTGCGCCACATTAGTCATCAGGTATTGATCATGTATTTGGGCAAAGTCATGGAACACGCGACCCGCGAGCAATTGTTCGAGCGCGCGGGGCACCCGTACACACGCGCCTTGTTGTCCGCTGTTCCAATTTCGGATTCAGATCGTGAAGGCGTCCACCGACGCATTGTCCTGCGCGGCGAATTGCCCTCGCCTGCCTCTCCACCTAGCGGCTGTGTATTTCGCACGCGCTGTCCTTGGGCCGCGGAACGCTGCGCACGTGAAATTCCAGCGCTACGTCGGTTTGGATCCACCCATGCAATTGCCTGCCATTATGCCGGCAAACTGGCCGGGACACTAGACGAATTTACATCGGGCTGCCGTGGCAGTTAATTCCATATGCGGCAGCCGCTTGCGAGCCGATGCGCTGTTCAATCGTGTGCAGTGGATTGTGTTCATACTGGCGGCATTGCTCGCCGCCGCCTATCTCGCATGGCTTGCGCTGGCGCAGGCCAATTTTCTCTATCCGCTATGGTATAACCTGATCGAGATCGATCGCACGATCGAGATCTACGCCCCGCAAAATCGATATCGACAGGGGTTTGAAGAGACATCTAAAGCCGAACGCGGCCACCTGTTTGCGGCGATCGTCGATGCTATTCACAATCATGGCAGAGGATTGCGCAAGCTTGTTTATCACGACGCCACCGGGCGCCAGCTCGGATACCTGTTGCGGAAACCTGAAGTGACGCATCTTCAAGACGTCGCGCGCTTGGTAGACCGGATAAGGCCCGTAGGTTTAGGCGCGGTGATCGTTACCGCCGCACTGTTGTTTGTTATACGCCGGCGAAAAGCGCCTATGCCCTCGTTGATCTTGCTATCGCTAGGTGCGATAGCGCCGCTTTGTGCGATTACCATGACGATGATAACCATAGATCCAATCAAAGTGTTCTATTGGCTGCATACACGTATATTTCCTCCAAATCATGAGTGGTTTTTCTATTATCAGGATTCACTCATGTCGACAATGATGAAGGCACCTGACTTGTTCGGATATATCGCGGCTGCTTGGGCGCTCTTAACTCTATTCCTGCTACTGATTCTGATCGCTGTAGCGTGGCTTAGTACTAGCTCGCAGGCTTACGATTTTTCACGCCGGGCCCCTTAAAGAACACCGCCTATCATCCGCGAAATCGACACCTCGTCGTTGTGCCTCTGTTTAGTACCTTACGTGACGACAAGTTTTGTTAATATCTCCACCGCACCGCACAATCGCATGGCCAATCAAGATGGCATGCCATTACGACTTCCACAGGAAATTAAATTAACTAATAAGGAGACTTTCTATGTCTTTTATTCGAAATTTCCTCGCTGCAGTACTGTTCTTCGTATCATCCATCTATCTTGCTGGACCTGTTAACATCAACAGCACAAATTTG
>DATACK010000046.1:0-7165 GCA_036259115.1 Gammaproteobacteria bacterium
GACTACGATGTCATGAAATCTCCACTATCAGATTTTCAGCGCGAGGTCGAAGCGGCGGGACTCGGAAACAAGGTGCATTACTTGCATCATGGCGAAACGTATGAGTTCAACATAGAACCGAGCTACGAAGGCGCACCAGCATGAACTAAAACTGAAAAACTGCGGGATCAAATTATCGTGATCACCGGCGCATCGAGCGGCATCGGTTTCGCCACGGCGCGTATGGCTGCCGCGCGTGGCGCCAGGTTGGTGCTCGCGGCGCGCAATAAGGAAGCGCTTGAGACGCTTACGCATGAGATCCGGCAACGCGGTGGCGATGCATATACGTGGTGGCGGACGGTGGCGTTGAGTCGGACGTGCGCGAGATCGCGCGGATCGTACAGGAGCGATTCGGCGGCTTCGATGCATGGATTAACAATGCGGCCAAGGCCATTTACGGGAAATTGCTAGATATAAAGAGCGAAGACCTTCGCCGGCTGTTCGAGACCAATTTCTGGAGCGTCGTGTATGGCTCGTTGATCACGGCGCGGCATCTGCGGCAACGTGGCGGCCCGATCATTCATCTCGGCTCCACGTTCTCGGATCGCGCCATACCGATTCAAGGCATGTATAGCGCCTCCAAGAATGCCGTTAAGGGTTTCACCGATGCACTCAGGATCGAGCTTCAGAAAAACGAATTGCCTGTGTCCGTGACGCTCATCAAGCCCAGCGCGATCCACACGCCGTTTCCGCAGCATGCCGAAAACTACATGGATAGAGAGAGAACCGACTTTACTACAGCCGCTTTATTCGCCGGACGTGGTGGCGAGAACTATTCTCTACTGCGTGGAGCACCCCAAACGTGATGTCTTCGTCGGCTTGGGCGGCAAGTTCATCTCTTTACTTGGCAAGTACACGCCGCGCCTGGCGGATAAGATCATGGAAGTCACTTTTGTCCATCTGCAGAAGTCAAAGCAGCCAGCGCACCGCCGGCGTAGCGCGCTACGTACGCCGACCTTTGGACTTAGGACGCGGGGTGGTTATCCAGGTTACGTGGCGCATTCCAGCTTGTACACTAAGGCGATGCTGCACCCGTTTATCACCGGCTCGATTGTTGCTGGCGCCGGTTTAGCACTTGCCGAACTGTTCGGCCGTGGGCTATCCAGTAGGCAGCGGCACTAGAATGTGAGCCGACGGAAAAACGCTATGAATTAGTTATAGGGACCGCATAATGACACGAGTCGTTCGATTCCATCAGACCGGGGGCCCCGAGGTCTTGCAGATTGAAGACCTCGAAGTCGGGGAACCAAGTACTGATGAAATCCGCATCAACATAGAGGCGATTGGCCTCAATCGCGCGGAAGTGATGTTTCGCTCCGGTCAATACTTAGAGCAACCGCAGTTGCCGGCGCGAATCGGCTACGAAGCGGCTGGCACTGTCGATGCCGCGGGCAGCGGCGTACAGGCCTTCAGGCCGGGTGACGAGGTTTGCGTCATGCCCACCTTCTCGATGAATCAGTATGGCGTCTACGCCGACCAGGCGCTTGTACCAGCCGCGTCCGTAGTCAAAAGGCCGGCGGGGTTGAGCGCGGTCGAGTCCGCGGCCGTGTGGATGCCGTATCTCACCGCGTACGGCGCACTGATCGACATCGGCGGACTCAATCGCGACGATACGGTAATTATACCGGCGGCCTCCAGCAGCGTAGGATTGGCGGCGATTCAGATCGCGAATATGGTCGGCGCCGTACCAATTGCGGCAACCCGAACGAATACCAAGAAGGAGCCACTCAAGGCGGCCGGCGCCGCGCATGTGATTGTCACGGAAGAACAGGATATAGCCACCGAGATCATGCAAATTACCGCCAATCGTGGCGCGCGCATCGTCTTCGATCCAGTCGGCGGGCCACAGGTGGTAAAGCTCGCGCAGGCCATGGCACACGACGGCATACTGTTCGTGTATGGGGCCCTAAGTCCTGAGCCAACGCCCTTCCCTACCGTCGTGGCCCTGATAAAGTCTTTAACGATGCGCGGCTACGTGATGATGGAAATGGCCAGCGATCTCCTGCGCCTTGCAAACGCGCAAGCTTTCATTGGGCGCGGCCTTAAGGATGACGCGCTTAAGCCCATCATCGCCAAGACCTTCGACCTCGATCATATCGTCGACGCGCATCGCTACATGGAGTCGAACCAGCAGTTCGGCAAGATCGTGGTCACAACGCACTAGCAGGCGCATCGTTCGGCGTAAGAGAGCACTACGACTGACGCATGAAATGGTCGTTCTTCAATCCGGCGAGCGCGTGCCGGCGCTGGGGCAAGGCACCTCACGCATGATTATGCGCGCGCACCGCGGTACAGTAAGAATCGAGGACAATGCAGAGAGCGGCGCCGTGTTCATCTCGATTTTGGCAATCAAGCTGCCCACTAGAACAATGACTATGAATTAGGCAACTAATATCCTCGTACAGATAATTCCCGGCCGCCTGCAAAGCATGTGCGATTACAAACGGTTAATTTTTAGGTTCATGTTAACTTCCTTGAATTCAGATTACTTGCAGCGACCATAACTTCACCCTACTTACAGCACGCTAAGTCATCCGCATACATCCGAAATGGGTGATCAATACCTTTAGCCGAGCGAGAAGGAGAAAAATTGCCTAGCAACTTTTGACATAGTTGAAACATGTACTACATTTCATGTAGTATACGCTCCATGAACATAAGCTGCGCATCTTCCTGGCTCTTGTTCATTACCAGCCTTCCGGGGCAAGGCACGACGCCGCGCATTCGACTGTGGCGTGCTCTGAAGGGCTTGGGTGCAGCGGTGGTGCGTGACGGCGTTTACCTGTTGCCCGCGCGTGCACAACTCCGCCAGGCGCTGGAGGAGCAGGCGCAGGCGGTATTAGAGTTGGGCGGAACAGCTTATGTGCTTGACGTCAGCGCAAGGAGCATTGAGGAAGAACAAGCATTTCAAACGCTGTTTGACCGCAGTGCTGACTATAGGGAGGTGGCGGAGGCTATTGTTCGCTTTCGCAAACGGCTACCTGAGTGGACCGAGCCGCAGGTGCGGCGTACCCTGAAATCTCTTCGGCGCGACTTCGATAACGTTGGCGCTATCGATTACTTCCCCGGTTCAATAAGAGAACAGGTTGGACAGGCACTGCTTGAGGCGGAGATGCTGGTTCTGCGGCGCTTTTCACCAGCCGAGCCAAAATCAGCACACCGGGAGCTCAGGCGGCTGAACAAGGCGGACTATCAAGGTCGGGTTTGGGCGACGCGCAGACGCCTATGGATCGATCGTGTGGCTAGCGCCTGGCTTATTCGGTCATTCATCGATCCGGATGCGAAATTTACCTGGCTTGCGGCACCTTCAGACTGTCCATCGGATGCTCTTGGATTTGATTTCGACGGTGCTGCGTTTACCCACGTCGATGATCGAGTCACCTTCGAGGTGCTCATAGCCAGTTTCGGGCTGCAGGACGATCCAGCGCTGGCACAGCTAGCGCATCTCGTGCATTACCTAGACGTCGGTGGCATACCGACACCCGAAGCACCTGGATTGGAGGCTATTCTAACCGGTGCTCGCGAGCGGTACCTAGATGATGACCGCTTACTTGCCAAAATGACACCAGTACTAGATTGCTTGTATGCCGCATTCGCGCCCGTGCCAGGATAGGGCAAATCTCTCAGGGGCGATGAGGATAGTGGCTCGGCGACTGTAAGGGAGTAACGAAATAAATCAAATGACATGCACTGTGGCAGGCGCCAGTAAAGTGGAATCGTCGCAAGCAGCACCGGCACACGGGATTCCCTTCAGGGAAGCCGTCAAGATATGGGCTAAGATCGCCGGCCTGAGCTTTGGTGGACCGGCCGGGCAGATCGCGGTTATGCACCGAATCCTAGTGGAGGAGAAGCGCTGGATCGGCGAGGAGCGATTCCTGCATGCGTTGAACTACTGCATGCTGCTACCTGGCCCCGAGGCACAGCAACTCGCTATTTATATCGGCTGGCTGCTACATAAGGTCAGGGGTGGCCTAGTTGCTGGCACCTTATTCGTGTTGCCGGGCATGGTCGCTATCATGATCCTGAGCTGGATCTACGCTGGTTTCGGTAATGTAGGCGTCATCGAGGCCCTATTCTTCGGCCTCAAGGCGGCTGTACTGGCGGTCGTGCTGGAAGCGGTCGTGCGCATTGGTCGGCGCGCGCTCAAGAATACCGTAATGGTCGCGATCGCCGGTGCGGCATTCATCGGTATCTTCTGCTTCGACGTGTCATTTCCCATCATTATTCTTGCTGCCGCCGTCATTGGTTACCTCGGGGGCCGTGCTGGGGTTGCTGCGTTTCAGGCAGGTAGCGGGCACGGCAAGGGCAGCGGACACATTGTTGCGGATGCAGAGACGGCGCTTGGCCAGCACATTCCGATTCATGCACGACCGACAACAAGCTGGTCGCTCAAAATCGCGTCGATCTGCCTAGTGTTGTGGCTAGCGCCGGTCGTCCTGCTGTTCGCATTCAACGTTAATCCCGTGTTTACGGACATAGCCACCTTCTTCAGCAAAATGGCTATGGTGACATTTGGCGGCGCATACGCGGTGCTTGCCTATGTCGCGCAGCAGGCCGTGGAGACCTATCATTGGCTGGCGCCTGGCGAAATGCTTAATGGTCTTGGTATGGCAGAGACAACACCCGGGCCGCTAATCATGGTCACCCAGTTCGTAGGCTTCATGGGCGCATTTCGCCACGCCGGAGCCCTCCCGCCGATGCTAGCCGGCACGCTGGGCGGTCTGCTCACCACCTGGGTCACCTTTGTGCCTTGCTTTCTCTGGATTTTTCTTGGTGCGCCCTACATTGAGAGGCTGCGCGGCAACCGGGCGCTAAGCGCTGCTCTATCCGCGATTACGGCCGCCGTCGTCGGCGTAGTTCTGAATCTCGCAATCTGGTTTGCACTCCATGTCCTGTTTGCCAAGGTGCGGGAGATTCATACGCTGGGTATGAGTATCGACGTGCCAACTCTGGCCAGCATCAATCTCCCATCGCTGGTTCTGTCGGCTGCGGCAGTGCTCGCGGTATTCCGGTTTAAGATCGCGATAATCCCGGTGCTTGCTGTCTGCTCGGCGGCAGGGGTCGTATATTATCTTCTGATCGGCAGCGTTCAGTAGAAGGCTCCATTTAAAACGAGGAGAAGCATTACAAACTGAAAAGCGTCTGGAACAGGTTTATCAGAAGGCATGGGATGCAATGAACTGGTATGCACCACGTCCACGAACGTCTCCGAACTTCATTTTTGCCTTCCCCCCACCGGAAGGTCTCGGCTATCCATTACAGGTGCTGCGGCAAGACTTGTTCATAACGACCTATGGAGATCGCAATAGGCTCTTTACACCAATTCGCAAGCATTTTTCATGGCCTAGGCTGGTTGCAGGCAGCACTATAGCCGTCGAATAGTTAATCTCCCACATCTTACGCGCTGGGGCGTACTAAGGCACGCGCGACTGCGATGAACTCGTCGGTAAGCGCAGCGCCTGCGGTGGATCATTTCTCATGATATTTAGTAGAACATGCTCATGTTCTTTGTCTAGCGATTTGGCCGCACTTATCTGTAGTGGAGCAAAGTAGAAATGATTAGAGGATATAAAGCTGATGTCAGAATCAACGGCACGCCTAATCACCGTCATCAACCGGCTAAAAGCGCTTGAATGTGATCCGATTGAGGACAAGGCTGGAGCTTTAGGCCTGAGCAGTTGCGCCAAGAACTCGAAGCAGGCGACGATCTTCCCAATCTGGTATTGGGCGCACTTACAGCTAAAGCATTAAGGCTGACGGCCAAGACAATAGCACTGATGCGCTATTCACCGCAGAGTGAGTGGCCTCCTGAGATTTGCAAGAAAAATACAGACAATGGCTAGATTTGAAGGCCATCAGGGATTGCCGGAAGCCTAAAGGTGCTTGCAAGATGCCCAGAGCCGTGTACAGTCGATATGTGCGCTTTCTATTATGGACTAGACTTCTGCATGCAGCAGACCATGCAACAGCAAATAACCGTAGCGTGGATACTGCTCTCCAGGCGCCTGCAGCCGCCCAGCAAAGACGGCATCACGAGAGTGCAGCGCCGGCTGTGATCATGGCACCATCAGCCCCCAGCCGTGACAATGGGTAACAATAAGGCGAGGATAAAGTTACTAGATAGCTGTTCATACTCCATACTTCTAGCGGCGGTGTAACATGCAAGCGATCAGGGATCGAGTAATTCTGGTAACAGGCGCTACCGATGGACTCGGTCGGCAGGTTGCCCGCGATCTTGCTGAGCAAGGCGCTACTGTTCTTCTCCATGGACGTAACCCTAGGAAGGGAGAGGCATGCCTGCAGACAATTCGCAGTGCCACTGGCAACGACAAGCTCAAGTATTACAATGCCGACTTCTCCTCGCTCAAGGCAGCGCATAGGTTAGCAGAGGAACTTCGCGCCGACCAAAGCCGACTCGATGTGCTCATCAACAATGCCGGAGTCGGCGGGAGGCCAGGTACACGCATTCGGCGCGAGAGTACGGATGGCCATGAATTATGTTTCGCGGTGAACTATTTGGCGTCCTATCTTCTCACGTGCCGGTTGCTTCCCCTGCTCCGCCAGTCCTCTCCCTCTCGTATTGTCAACGTTTCCTCGGCGGGACAATGGCCTATCGACTTTGATGATGTGATGCTTGAGCGTACGTACGATGGTTTTCGAGCGTACGCGCAGAGCAAACTTGCGCAGATAATATTCACGGTCGATCTCGCCGAAGCGCTTGCGGAAAGCGGGGTGACGGTCAACAGCCTTCATCCCGCCAGCCTGATGGATACGAACATGGTGCGTGAGTGTTTTGGGAGGTCGATGACCACCGTACAGCAGGGCGCCGATGCGGTTGTGTACCTCGCCACCTCGCCAGACCTCGACGGCGTAACGGGCGAATACTTTGACGGCAAGCGGCGCGCTCGTGCCAATCCTCAGGCCTACGACAAGGAGGCTCGCCGTAGACTGCGGCAATTGAGCACGCGCCTGATTGGACTACAGCAATCCGGCTAATCGACGCGCAGGTTGAATTGTTTACTCGCCACTCAATGAGAACATTGGCTACTATGAATTGCGGTGAGACTAACGAGACAAAGGTGCTCGTCTTTCAAAGCCTGTATACTTGGTGCATGAATGTACTAAT
>DATACK010000047.1:0-2042 GCA_036259115.1 Gammaproteobacteria bacterium
AATATCTCGACCGATGGCGGCTTGCTCGTTGTTCGCCAGTGGGATCATCAACTTGCCCTCACCGAGCAATTCGCCCAACAGTTGGACGACCCTCGCTCCAACCCGCGGCATACCATGCTCGAAATGGTGCGCAGCCGTGTGTTCGGCATCATTGCCGGTTACGAAGATCAAAACGATCACGACGCCTTGCGGTCCGACGCCATCTTCAAGTTGATCGCCGATCGCTTGCCGACCGACGATGATCTGGCCAGCCAGCCCACGCTTTCGCGGTTCGAAAACGACATTACCCCCAAGTCGCTGCTGCGGTTGGAGGAGTGGTTCATCGAACGGTTTGTGCAGTCGTTCAGCGAAGAGCCGCGCGAGGTGACACTCGACATCGACGTGTTCGATGATCCCGCCCACGGTCAGCAACAGTTCGTTTTCTATCACGGCTACTACAAACAGCATCAGTTGTTGGTGCGGGTGATCACCTGTGCCGAGAACGACATGGTGGTGCTGCCCGCGCTGCTGTACGGCACCGCCGATGTAGCGCTCGCCTTGGGCGCTGACCTGCGTCGGATCGTCAAAGCCTTGCGGGCCAAGTTTCCCGACGTGCTGATTCGCATCCGCGCCGATTCGGGCTACTCCAAGCCGTGGCTGCATGAACTGTGCGACGATCTGCCGATCGAGTTCACGATCGGCATTGGCATGAATGAAACCCTCAAGCGAAACAGCGAGGAAACGCTGCAAAAAGCAGTGCAACAATACCAACAAACGGGCCAGCCCCAGCGACTCTTCACCGCGCTGGAGTACGAGGCGGGCAGTTGGGAACAGCCGCGTTGGACGATCATCAAGTGCGAAGCGAACGCCCAAGGAACCAACCGCCGGGCCGTGGTGAGCAACCGTCCCGGAGCCCGCGTGCTGCCGCAAGGCGCCTACGATGAATATGCCGACCGGGGCGAAAGCGAGAACCGCAACAAAGAATTGAAATGCGAGTTATCGACCGATCGGCTGAGCGATCATCGATACATGGCCAACTGCTTCCGCATGTTCCTGCACTGTCTGGCTCATAACATGCTGGTGTCATTGCGGCGACAGATTGCGGCGCCGCCCGAGGAACCGATCGCAGACCATCCGATCGATCCCGCAGCCGTAGTGCCGGAAGCCCGCAGCGGACGCGAGCGGCGTCAGCAGCACAATCGCCGCCGTCAAGCCGACCCGCTGGGCGAGGGCCACGCCTGCACTTGGCGGATGCTGTTGATCAAAGTAGCGGCGCGGATTGAAGTGCGTGCTCGTCACGTGAAAGTTCTACTCTCTGGCAGTTGGCCCTACCTGAACCACATTCGCGATGTGGGGCAAGCGTTATTGACCGGCTCATAGCCGCTGGCCGTCACATCATTCTGGACCCTTCGCAAGCCAACCTCCCCGACCACAACCTCCCTTGCAGAACCAGCAAGACGGGGTAAGGGGAAGTTCTGTCCCAATTCACCGCCAATGAGTTACCAACCACAGAACGGCCAACCCAAGGCAATCCGGCCAAAGCCCATGAATAATCCGGGCTAACCGATGCCACACCCGCGGGGTCACCACTCGCCGGACCGGCGGGGACCAATTCGTCAAGGCGGTTCATCCGCTGCACGTTCCACTGGGCCCACGATTCTTTGGGGTTTTCTCACAACTCGATCCGCGTGCTCGCGATAAAGGGTCATCCTTTGGCGCGGGAATGTTGGCACTCGCCACACCATCGCGCGCCAACAATATCGCACGCCGCCAGGTCAGAGCGTTTAGCTGTCACTCGTCACCCGTGTCAATCAGGAACAGATTTGTTGTTCCACTGGAGTCCCAAGATCATGGCCACAATCCGCGAAACCGCCATCGCAATTCTCGATGAAGTGAAGAGATTCGTTCCCATTGGTTCCAACAGCAAGCCCAAGGAGTTCACCCAATATACCGGCTGGACGCAGGCAAGGTTGAAAGAGGAGTGGGCAGGAGGATCTCAGGTGACCTGCTGCAATGCCTTTGTGGGATGGTACTCGACGGAACTCGCCCGCAGGTTGGGCAAG
>DATACK010000048.1:0-3955 GCA_036259115.1 Gammaproteobacteria bacterium
GCGGTGGGTCGTCGTACCCAAGAGATCGAGAACTGTAACAGAACACGCCAAACCGTCAAAGTCGTCGTCACGGCCGGCACAAGTTTGATCACTGAAGGACTGCCCGACCGGAACCAGCGTTTCCGTCCGGGCTCCTTCCACGCTGGCGCGACTCTTTTCGCCTGCAAAAATACAGGCGGTGCGTATACGGATTGCAGAGAGCTAACGGACAGGGAAACTATCCAGATTAAGTAGTGGAGACGGCCTAGAGGGAACTGGCGGGTGGCGTACTGGCCGTAAGGCGGCTTGCGGGGTATTTTCTGATTATCTGCTAATCGATGGCTTATGCCATTGCGAGCAGATGCAATGGTCAAGACAGGCACAATTTGAGCAAACAAGTCAGTTATCTAAGTGCATGGTATATCAATAACTTACCAGAAATGTGATTTCCTTACAGTGCGTGAGATAGAGCGGCTAGAAAACCCTAGGCCAGCTATTCAAACCCGCGAGAAGATCAGGGGTAGCAAGTTGATGGATTGGCTGATTAATCAAAGCCTTCGACTGCGATATGACGTCGTGCCAAGTGTCAGCGGCATCGGTGTGCTGCGTAAGAGCCTGCCTAATCTAAGGCCCGTGAAGGTGCAGGTCGACTAGAGCCACCGTACCCTCGAATGTTTGCCGGCGACAACGGCCTAGTTTGAGCAATTCTTACGGGGCAACCGATCGCTTGGAAGTGCTCAGCCTGCGGGGAACGACTCCTAGGCAGCCGAGTGACACGTCGTACAGAAGCGTAAGCAAAAGGCGGGGAATTGATCCGGTTGGTGACTTATAGGTGACTTACTAGAAATTTGAGGGCTATGGGAATCTATTAACATATTGATATATATGCTATATACGGACGCACTCGAACCACAGAAATACTGATGTATCAATAAACCTGTATTTTCGGTACTGGCTCAGTTTGGTCAGGCTATGCGATTCAATCGCCAGTCGGCAGGATACGGAATTCGCGTACCTGCTCCAGTTCTCGCAATGCCTCAGCGAGGCAAGCAGTGGACATGGAACCGCTGGCCCGAATGACCATGCGATATTCGAATGAAGATCCGTCGTCGCTAGTCCGGTAATTCATATTGGCGATCGCGAAACCTTCTATTCCGATCTGAATCCTGAATTTCAGGAAATCATCGCCGCGAGGACGTAGTCGTTGCCCGGGAGATGAACAGCTAAACCGCAGCCAGCTGGCTTCGTCGCGTCATCAAAGGGGAAAAATGACCATAGGCCATACCGTCATGCCGTTACGGCAGCTCGACGCGCTGAGGCGCTTGCCAGTCAGGATTCCGGTGTTCTGCAATCACCGTGGTATAGATGCCTCCACGCACATTGAAAGCAGCCGTGATGCGCATGAAGCGCGGCTGGGTGACTGCTACTAGATCGGTCAGGATCTTATTGGTGACTGCCTCATGAAATGCGCCTTGGTCGCGATATGACCACATATGCAGCTTCAGTGCTTTTAACTCCACACAGCGACGATCCGGGACATATTCGATGAGCAACTCAGCGAAGTCTGGCTGCCCCGTCTTAGGGCAGAGACAGGTAAACTCCGGCACGCGGATGCGGATGGTATAATCGCGCCCGATCTCGGGGTTATCGAAGGTTTCAAGCCGTGTGCTCGACTGGCTTGGCATCGTTTAAACTCCTATCCTCCACTTAAAATTATCAACTACAAAACCATTGTATCGAAGGAACGCATCGTATGCGTCTGAGCCAGATTAAGATGGCGGGTTTCAAATCATTTGTCGACCCGATTACTATCCGTTTACCTGGGAATCTGGTCGGTGTGGTCGGGCCCAACGGCTGTGGCAAGTCGAATATCATCGATGCCGTACGCTGGGTGATGGGGGAAAGCTCTAAGCACTTGCGCGGCGACACCATGGAAGACGTAATCTTTAATGGTTCCACCGCACGCAGACCCGTGGGCCAGGCTTCGATCGAGCTCGTGTTCGACAACAGCGACGGTGCCGCGGCCGGTCAATACGCCAAGTACCGCGAGCTTGCCTTGCGCCGCACGCTCGCGCGTGACGGCCAGTCAAAATATTTTTTGAACGGCGTCAACTGCCGACGCCGTGATGTCACAGATATCTTCCTCGGCACAGGTCTGGGCCCCCGCAGCTACGCGATCATCGAGCAGGGCATGATCTCGCGCCTGATCGAAGCCAGGCCCGAGGACCTGCGCGTCTACCTCGAAGAGGCAGCGGGTATATCAAAGTATAATGAGCGCCGCCGCGAGACTGAGAACCGTATTCGGCACGCATGTGAGAACGTGAGTCGTCTGAACGATCTGCGTGAGGAAGTGGATAAGCAAATCGATCATCTCCAGCGCCAGGCAAAGACGGCGGAGAAATTCAAGGCGCTCAAGCAAGAAGAACGCAGGGCAAGGGCGATCCTGCTCGGCCTGCGTTGGCGTCATCAGCAGCAGGAAGCGACCACACGCGAGCGCCTCGTCAACGAACAGTACACACGACAGGAGGCAGCGGTAGCACAACTACGCGGCACAGAGGCCGAGATCGAAAAGCTGCGCGCGCGGCATGCCGAGGCCAATGAGGCGGTCAACGATGTACAGGCACGCTACTACCGCGTTGGCGGCGATATTTCGCGCATCGAACAGGCGATTCAGCACCAAAAAGCGTTGCGGAATCGTCAGGTACAGGAACTCGAACAAGTAAACCAGGCGCGGCAAGCCGCGGAAATCGAGCTTAGTCGTGATCGTGAGGCTTTGGCGCGATTGGCGCGTGATATCGCAAACTTTGAACCGAAGCTTGCGCGCGCGCGGACTGCATTCGACACCCACACCGGTGCGCTGACGGACGCTGAGAAGGCTATGGCGCAATGGCAGGCGCAATCTGAGGATTTGGCCCGATTGACCGCCGGCCCCGAGCAGGCCGCGCAGGTGGAACGCGCCCGTATCGAGCATCTGGAACGACAACTTTCGCAGCTCAATCGACGCCGGATTCGCATGATCGAAGAGCAACGACAGCTCTCCGTGGAGAGTGTGGAGATGGAAATTGAGCAACTGCGCCGGCAGGCCGCCGAAGCTCGGGCGAAGGTCGCACAGCGCCAAGAGCAACTACAGGCTACAATGGCGTCTGTCGTAGAGCGGCGCGAGCATGATCGAATCTTAAGCCAGCAGCTGAGTGAGATGCACAAGCGGCTGCAGCAGGCCAGTGGTCGACTTAGCGCGTTGGAGGCTCTGCAGGAGGCCGCGCTGGGCAAACACGAGCAGGCGGTGGTGCAATGGCTCCATAGCCAAGGGCTTGAGCGGGCGCCGCGGCTCGCCGAGCAGCTCAAGGTAATCGATGGCTGGGAGCGGGCGCTAGAGACGGTGTTAGGATATGGCTTAGAGGCGGTCTGCGTGGAAAACTTGGAGGATGTTATACCGGCGCTTGTGAATTTGCGCCAAGGCCAGCTGCAGCTCTTGGATACCAGTGCAAGGGGCCGAGTCTTGGCAGCCGCGCAGGCGTTCGCTGGCGACACCTTGGCGAGCAAAGTCGATGCGCCGCCCGCGGTGAAGGATATGCTTGCGCAAGTGTACTTGGCAGCGAGTCTGTCCCAGGCATTGAGCATGCGGCAAGCACTTGCGCCGGGGGCATCGGTGGTCACAGCGGATGGCGTCTGGGTTGGGCATGGCTGGCTGCAGGTGACGCACGAGCGTGATGAGCATGGCTGTTTGCTGGCGCGCGAGGTCGAGATCAAAGGGTTACGAACCGAGTCGGCTAGCTTGGATCGAAGTGTTGAAGAGCTGCAAATCGAACTGGCCTGTAGTCAGAAGTCGCTACAAGAATTAGAGCGCGCGCGCGAGCAACTGCAGGCTGAAGTCAACGGGGCGCATCGCGCGCAGGCCGACGTCGAGAGCCGATTAGAGCATAGGCGACATTGGCAAGATCAGATCATTACGCGTAATACGCAACTAGCCGGTGAG
>DATACK010000049.1:0-25626 GCA_036259115.1 Gammaproteobacteria bacterium
CTCTGCATGTCCAAAATACAGATCGCCGCTTGTTCCATGGCATGAGCATCTTTAAGCCAGGAGATGAGAGTGTCTGTGATAGTAAACATCGGGCCTCCTTGTGACTGGTTTGAACTCTGATAGGGTGTAGAAGAGTTTGCCGATAGGAACTTCAATACTACCTCTACCACGAACCTGCAGCCAAAGACCGCGGCATTGGTGAATGCGCAAGCACTCAATCTTTTTTAAGTGCATGCCACAGGTTAGCTCCTGCTGTACGCTCAGTGGCTGTGAAGACATGGATTATGCCCTATGTGGGGCATCACGGTGATGTCTTGGCTTGCTGAATGTTTAAGGTGAGGCATCCTTTGGTTTGGCGCGGCCAAGCGTTCAAGTCGTCAATCTATGAGGAGCATCCCGATAGTAAACGTGCCTGTGAGTGAAACGACGCGTAAATACGTGCGTGAGTTGTTAGGCGGTGGATTTGACAAGCGTGAGCTGGTGCAAAGGCGCTAGAGGTGGAAGTGAACAAGTCTTGGGGCACGGCTATCATGGGCGCGTGGTACTTCAAGAGGCTACTGCAACAACTACCGGATGGGCTCCCTCAACACGTCGGCGGCGATGGTCGAGTATGCCGTGCCACCGGTGACGGACACCGCCGAACCTCGGCAGCGCGAGATGGGTGCGGCCGGGAGCTTACGCACGGAGGAGTTGGACGTCTGGTCATTGAGATGTAGCGCAGAGCTTATCGAGGTGCGACGCCGGGCCTGCCTAACTGATCTTTCCGCTGGACAGTGCGCCCTCTACCTGCGAGTGTGGCCAGTCTCGTGGCCGAGCGGTTGTGCTTAAGCCAAACGCGCAGCATGCTTAGGTTAGCAGCCGTGATCAGTAACGGCGCACCAGGCTGATAAGGAGCATTGACGCGATCTTGTCTCGCGCGCCATGCCAGCGCGGCATCTTGCGCGGAACCTAGACCTCCAATCCAAAATTTCTGTAGCGCGCTGGCGCGAGGTCAATGCCCCAGCGCTAGGCTGCCACGAGGCACAAAGTCCCATGGTCGCATGTCTTGTCAAAGAAAAGCTCGTCAAGCGCTATCAATGAGATCTGCCTTTACATGCCCCTGTACTTTGCATGAATTCATGGTGTGCATCGCCCAATCGCGGCGCCAACGGCGCATCGTCGAGTGATCCGCACAACCAACGCCTTAGAGCGCCTGTGCGGCAAGGAGGCGCGCAGAACCAAAATCACTCGCATGCCTTTGGCGAGCGAACGGTATTAAAGCGCATGTACACCGCCCTGATCGGCGCCGCCTAGACCTGACGGTGGATCGCCATCAGGCGAATTCAAATTCAATTCGATGGAGGCGCTCGGCACTGAACTCGATGCTGATTCCAAGCACCTTACCGAGCCTGTGACACCCGGCGCATTCCATCCCAATTCCTCCAGCACAAAATTTGGCCGTCCATAGTGCTCGGTGTATAGGCATCATGATGTGGCTTTCATAACTAATTTGCGAACTCCTAAGAACGAGAAGCTCGATCGTTATGGATTAGGTGTTTCTTCGATGACGTATAATCGTACCCGTTATTAATAAAACACATTGAATCTACGAACCCGTTTAACTTGGAGCTGTACCAATGCACCGCGGCAATCAAAGCACCTTAACAGCACGAGATAAGCTAAGCTTAGTATCCATCATACGGCGGTTACGCGATCGTGCGAGAACAGAGCGGGCGCGGCTCTTTCTTAAGCACTTTATACTTACACCGCAGACAACCTTGCTCGACTTAGGGTCTGGAGACGGATCACATATTGCCCATGTGGTTTCAAAGACAAAAATACAGCCGAAGAATGTATTTATAGCGGACATAGACTGGGGAGCGATTAGGGCTGGTCAGCAGAGATTTAAATTCACAGCTGTTCAAATTCCTGAGCATGGCCCATTGCCGTTCGATGATAAGTCGTTTGACGTGGTTTTTTGCTCATCTGTTATTGAACATGTGGCGCCAAGCAAGCAGGAAGCCTGGAATCTCACTTCCGGATGGAAGTTCAGAACGCACGCCATGAAAGCTCAACGACAGTTTGCCGCCGAGATTAGCCGGATTGGCAAAGGTTATTTTGTGCAGACTCCCAGTAGGTGGTTTCCCATAGAATCCCACAGCTGGTTGCCGCTCCTTGGATGGTTGCCCCGTGAAGTGTTGGTGCCGACGCTCGCTTTGACAAATCAGTTCTGGATCAAAAAAACCATACCCGACTGGTATCTTCTGACAAGGAGGGACATGCGGTCTTTATTTCCTGACGCCCAAATGTTGAGTGAACGGTTCATGGGGCTTAGTAAATCTTTTATTGCTATTAAGCCGTTAGATCCGCGAGCGTAGCTGAATTTGCGAAAATTAGAATGTAATCTGACGATTAGTATAGGCTTATCCATAGCTAAGAGGAGAACCTATATGACCAAAGATGAGATAAGTAATCCGCGCCAAAGTGGGCGGGAGGCGGTCTTAACAGTTACGCAATGTGAGTCAGCCTTGCAGATAATGGACTACAGCCGCGACAGCTTTTATCGATTATAAGGAGCCTATGAGAATGACGGTGCGCTGGCGCTACAGGAGATCAGCCTGCACAAGCCACTGTTGAAGAACCGCTTGTTGCAGAGATCGAAGCAGCGGTGGTCGAGATGGCGATGGAACAGCCTGCTTTTGGTCAGGTGCGATAGCCCATGAGGAGGCTTACCTTTGAACATCTCGCCTGCGGGATCTGGCTCAGTGTGGCTGCATCATGCGAAGAACAACTTCAAGACAGCCGTACGATACGTCGTATAGATGCGCCACAAACCCGCAAAATAGGTGATATGGGTTAAAAATGGATAAGCAAAAAAGGCGGCAAACTAATCCGGCTGGTAACTTTATGGTGACTCACATAAAGCAAGTTAACCGCGCAACGCTTACAAGTTACTGTTTATCAGCTTATTAGCTTGACCATCTTACTTCTAACATATTGGATACTCATCTTTCCAAGCATGCTACGCGTACGCACAGGTAAGGGAACTTGCCACATTTAGTCGGCGTGCTGCATTAGAAGCGGAGTGATCTGTGTCCGGGCGCGCTCCACATCCTGTGGAAAATCGATTTCGATCCACGGCAGACCCGTGATGTCCTCGAATCCAAAGGCCTCGGGTTCGGCGAGCAGCACGTCACGCAGGGCCTCCTCATAAGGCTCATCCAGCCGCGCGGCACGGATATAGCGCGCGGCCGTGCCGGTCAGCTTGCCGACTATCTCACTAGATAAACGAAAGAAGCCCACCGATTCCCCGCAGTAGTCGCAGGCGACCTCGACATGCTTTCTAAATTCAACTAGGCGTCCATCGCGCACACACAACTTCACTGGCTCCTCGCCGGCCTCAAGTTCTCGATCCAGCAGGAAACAATTGCGATGCTCAGACTCAAGCAGCCGCGTGATCATGCGGTAGTCGTACAGCACGTCCGCATCCATGAGCAGTATGTCGTCTCCAGTGGCCAGGCGCTCGCGCAGATGCCAAAGGGTTACTATGCTGCCCTGCGTGTAATCTGGATTGTAAACCAGGCTGACGCGGGCGCTGATATTACAAGCGTTCAGCGCAGCTTCGATCTCCGCGGCGCGATGCCCAAGTCCAATGACAATCTCATCAATTCCAAGGCTTATAAGGATCTCGAAATGGCGTTGTAAGAGACTTTGGCCCGCGAATTCCAACAGACACTTAGGGCGCTCGCTTCCTAAGCGTCGCCCTATACCAGCCGCCAGTATGACGGCCCTTATCGTCACGAAGTACTCACGATTCGGACATCTGCTGACGCCACGCGTGCCGACCTTCAGTGATCTGCCATGCGACCAGACCCGGCACGCCCAACACCAGTTCCCGCACCCGCTTCATCAACGACAGCGCAAGCGCGGTATCGGCACCCACGCCCAGCATCCCCCCAAGCACGATAAAACTGGTTTCCTGCACCCCCAGCGCGCCTGGAATGGCAAAAGCCGCGCTGCGCAGCGCCTGCGTGAGGCTCTCCAATATTAAAGCCTCGCGCAGGCCGACGGGATGCCCCAGAAAATAGAGCGCCAGCCATACCTCGCCGGCGCCTAGCAGCCATCCGAGCAACCGCCAACCGCAGGTTATGAAAACCGCGCATCGGCGCCGATATAAGCGGATCACCGTTTGATCCAGGGCCGCAGCGCCACCCGTTAACACCCGCCATTCACGCCCCTTAGCTGTACGCTCCACCAAGCGCGCGACGGCAAGGAAGATTCCAGCGCGCTGCGCGAGCAAAGATATCAGGCCCAGCGCGCTGAATATCATAATGCCAATAGTAAGCTCCGCCACGGCCTCGGTAGCCCCGCCCTCGGCCAGCAGCAGAATAATCCCCATCAGCGCGAAAACGATTAACGTCAACATACCAGCCGTGATATCGACAATGACGCTGGCACCAGCCATCGCGCCGGACACGCCAGCGCGGTTTAGTAATCGTACCCTCAGCAGCTCACCGCCAACCTGCGCAACCGGCAGCAAGCTATTGGCGGATTCGCCAATCCAGCGTATCCAGGCGAGCTGAGTTATAGAACGACGTTGAGATGCAGTCAGCAGCTCGCGCCAGCCAAGCGCATCGACCACCAGCGGCGCCAAGTGAAACCCGGTGACTATGGCCAAGCCCCAGCCGGCGCTGGCCAGTACCGTCATGATGTCGCCCAAGCCCTGATAGACGATCAAGCAGGCGAACAGGGCCAAGCCCGCGGTCCAGGCGAGATAGACGGCGAATCTTAACAACATATCAGGCCGGGGCCTCTTTGCGAAACCACGCTACCGCGTCGCGTAGGGCTTCGGCCGCGGGACGCGGATTGTAGCCAAGCTCGCGTCGTGCTTTATCGCTGCTGAAATACATGCGTTTTCTAGCCATGCGCACGCCATCGACGGTCAACGTTAAGGTCTGATAGCGCGCCACATGCGCCCAGCCTTGCGCGAGATAGGCGAATGGCAGAACTAGGCCATGCGGCAGACGCACGCGTGGTGGAGGGCGCCCGGACAAGCCGGCGATCATTTCTAATATTTGCCTAAGCGACAGGTTTTCGCCGCCCAGGATATAGCGCTCGCCAATCTCTCCGCGCTCGAATGCGAGCTGATGTCCCATTGCCACATCGTCCACATGCACGATATTCAATCCGGTGTCCACATAGGCGGGCATGCGACCTCTAACCGCATCGGCGATCACGCGTCCCGTAGGCGTCGGCTTGATATCGCCCGGCCCCACTGGGGTTGAAGGATTGACGATCACGGCCGGTAGATCATGGCTACGCACGAGCTGGCGTACCACCTCCTCGGCGAGGAACTTGGAGCGCTTGTAATGGCCGATCATGTCGTCTAGCAAGGCCGGCGTGCACTCGTCGGCCGGTGTGCCGTCCGCATTGAGTCCCAAGGTCGCAACGCTGCTGGTGTATACGATCCGCTCCACGCCCGCCTCCAAGGCCGCCAGCATGATGTTGCGTGTGCCATCGACATTGCATGTGTAAAGCTTGACGGGCTCTGGCACCCACAGGCGGTAATCCGCCGCAACGTGGAATAAGGCCTTGCATCCGGTAAGCGCTTGGGCCAGCGAGCCGCGGTCGGTGAGATCGCCGATTGCGCGTTCCACTGGTAAATATTGCAGATTGCGACAATCGCTAGTCGCCCGCACCAACGTGCGTACCTTATGGCCCGCCTGCACCAGGCGACGCGCCACTGCCGCGCCGACAAATCCGGAAGCGCCGCTGACTAAGGTGGTCACGCTATTACGTCCTCATCAACGCGCAGCAATCTCGCGCTCTCCATAACGGTTTAATAGTCCGTAGTCTCGTTGGGGCGCTGACCTGGCTGGCATGCCTTAGTTTCCATAGACTCGCCGCCAGCCATTTCGCGTGGCGTGCGCATCCAGAACTAGCACGGTGATGCGCCACAGCAGCGTCTAGACGTGTTCAACTCGCTTCTATCAAACGTTCCTGGGCGGCGAACGATCGTTCGCCAATTCGACCATGCACACGTGCTCTCAGGCCCCACATAGATCGCCTCAACCCTGGACTCATAAAGCAAAGAATGGAAAGACGACTGCGCGCTTCGCACGTCACACCTTGAACCGATATTCCCTGTTCACGTCCCGTTCACAGTCTGGCGGATAATTTCTGCGTTTATCCGCGTAATACTGGACGCGGTGATCGCCCTCGGTGCGCCGATTGTAGGTGATATAGAGCACGCGCCGTGGCTCGTTGCTTAGATTGGGGCTGGAGCGATGGGGTGTGAAGGAGTCGAAAAAAGCCACGTCACCGGGCTGGCAGATACACGGTGTAAACGTCATGCCGACGGTGTCGTCCGCAATGAGCGGCTCCCACATACGGCCGATAAGACCGCGATCATGATGCCCGGAGGCGATCTCTAAGCAGCCGTTCTCGATGGTGGCCGCATCGATGGTGACCATGGCCGTAAGATGTAGGCTCGCGTAAGCGTTCCAGCCGGCCTGCACGTCCTGGTGTGCCTTGAAGCCATTCGCGCCTGGAAGCTTGAAGTTGATCTTGTCCTTGAATAGCACGGCCGGCTCGCCGAACAGCCGGGCGGCCCCGCCCAGCAACGCATTGCTGGTGAGCAGTGTGTGAAAGCCTGCATGATAGGGAAAAAAATTCTCGATGCGCGACAACAGCCGCTCATCCGGCTGTACGAGGCTGGTCTCAAAATACATCATGTATTTGCCCGGAATCTCAGGCCAATGGGCGATTTCATCCGTCCACGCGGCGATCTGCCGTACCTCTTCAGCCGTCAGAAGGCTGCGCTTGACGATAAAGCCGTGGTCGCGAAAGGTTTGCACGTCCTGATCCGTAATCATTGATTCAAGTGGTATGTAGCTTGATTGAGTTGAAAGATTCGATTGCATAATATTGTCTTAGGAAGCGGCTGCCACCAGGCTTTCGCCCGCCTGTCGTGCGACGTCGGTCAAGGTCGCGCGTGCCGCGCGAAAACCGAATGCAAGCCGTGAGACGACAATCCAGTCTCTAGGATGCAGCAAGAGGCCCTTAATTGCGTACCGCAAGGACACGCGACCGGTATCGTTAATACCGTCGCTCAACCACTGCGGCACGCGCTCATCAGCCGTATCCGAGACGGCGCGTATCGCTACAAATGGCACGTGGGCTGTCTGTGCGAGCGCGGCCAATGCGGCGGACTCCATGTCCGCGGCGACTGCCGCAGAACGCAGCAACAAGGCGCGCTTTTGCGCCGAGGTGCTTAATACCAGCGTACTCTCGGCCAAAGGTTCCGTATGTATGACAAATTTCCCTGCTAGGCGGATACATAGGTCGCGATGCCAGTTTAGGCTCACAGCGCGTTCGCTCAGATCAGCCGCCACGATAGTGCGTGGCAGCAACAGGCTGCCAGGCTCAAGCCCGCGATCCAAGGCGGCCGCCACTCCCCAACTCAGCAGCGCCGTGGCCCCGCTATTGAGCAAGCGCTCACCTGCCGCGCGCGCGCGCTCTGCGCCCATACCGGCGACCATTACCAGCATTTGACCTTGCAGATCGGGCATTGAACCAGTACGTCCGACAAGCATTTGCACCTCACGGTCAAACGCCGCAACTATGCCTAACTGCATCGCACGCCCTGCAGAATTACTCAACACCGCTCGGGGCTTATCTACTCCTCCGCCGTACCCAGCACAAGCGGTATGGTGCGGCCTTCATTCCATGTATGCTGTCTCAGCGTCTGATTCATTAAGATTTGAACCTACGGGCCTGCACACGAATGCTGGCAATAGTGCTCCAAACGCAGATTACGATAGCGCGCGAGCGCCCACAGCGGAAAGTATCTCTGATAGCCGTGGTACTTCAGGTAAAACACGCGCGGAAAGCCGGGTGCGGTGAATGCCTCGTCCCGCCATAGGCCGGTCTCAAGCTGCGTGGACATGAGATACTCCGCACCACGCTTAAGCGCCAGCGAGTCGGCGCCTTCTCCGGCAGCCATCAGCGCGAGCATGGCCCAGGCGGTTTGGAATGCGGTGCTTTTAAATGACCTTGCCGTCACGGCATCAAAATAACTCTCGTTGCTCTCGCCCCAGCCGCCGTCTGAATGCTGCATGCCCTTGAGCCATTGTACAGCGCGTCGTACCGCAGGATCATCCGGCGTTACACCTACCTGCTCAAACGCGGCCAGCACAGACCACGTGCCGTAGATATAATTCGTACCCCAGCGACCAAACCACGAGCCATCGGGTTCCTGTTCCGCGCGCAAATAATCCAGGCAGCGTTGTAGCGCACGCCCAAAACGTGCATCTTCAGCGGCGAAGCGATGCAGCACCACGGCGCAACGCGCGCTCACGTCTGCGGTCGGCGGATCGAGCAGTGCGCCATGGTCCGCGAACGGGATCTCATTCAAGTAATAATAGGTATTATCGACGTCGAAGGCGGCAAAGCCGCCGTTACGCGACTGCATGCAGTACACCCACGCCGCAGCCTGTCTCACAGGCGCATCAAAATCATCGCTTTGAGACTGCAGCATGGCCCAGGCCACAGCGCCGGTATCATCAAGATCGGGATAGTAGCTGTTGTAGAACTGAAAGGGCCAACCACCACCCTGCGCCTGCAGCCGATTGCGTCGCCAATCGCCGGGCTCTGCGCCCAGCTGCCTTTGACGCAGCCACTGAAGCGCGCGATCAACAACTTGCTCATGGCCACGCGCCTCCTGCAGCGCGAGACAGGTCAGTGCCGTATCCCAAACCGGGGACACGCAAGGCTGACAATATGCGCTATGATCCTCGACTACCAGCAGCTCCTTCAGCGCCTCGCGCGCCTGCACGCGATAACGGTGCGTGGCAGGATAGCCAAGCCACGCCAGGGCCTCATAGGCATTGACCATGGCCGGGAAAATCGCGCCTAAGCCCCCGCGACCATTGAGGCGCTCGATAAACCAAGCCTCCGCGCGTTGTATAGCGCGGGCGCGGATTGAGGCTGGAACCAGGCGTTCCAGCCAACGTCCGGTCCGATCCAGCGCAAGAAACAACCGGTTAAGCCTTGAGCGCGCCGGGAAATAATCGGTTTCTTCTTCCGGAGGCGTGGTGAAGAGTTCTTGCACGCCCACGCCTAAGGGGTTTTTTGCGCGTGCTTTCAGGCTACACAGGATCAATAGAGGCACCATCACGGTGCGCGACCAGTACGAGATCTTGTCGATATGAAATGGAAACCAGCGCGGTAACAGAACGATCTCAACCGGCATGAACGGCACCGCGCGCCATGGGAGCTGTCCAAAGAAGGCCAGCGCAATACGCGTAAATACATTCGCATGAGCCGCCCCACCGCGCGCTAAAATAGCCTGCCGCGCCCGCACCATATGTGGAGCCTGTGGCCTGTCGCCGGCGAGTTTGAGTGCGTAGTAGGCCTTGATGGTGCAACTGAGATCGAGGTCTCCATCGTGGTAAAGCGGCCAGCCGCCATGCGCAGTCTGGTGCGCGCGTATGTAATTGGCAAGCTTGGCCTGCAGTTTGGCCTCGATCTCCCCCATGAAGTGCATCATGAGGATGTATTCGGCCGGAATCGTGCAGTCTGCCTCCAGTTCGAAAGACCAGTATCCGTCCGCGTGCTGTGATGTCAGCATTGCCTGTTGCGCAGCGCGCACGGCGCCGACCAGGGTTTCTGTCTCAAGGCTCTGCAGCACATCATACCGCTCAGCGCCTAGCGAGCTTTCAAGCTGTGTGATGCCGTCTAGCATCTTCAGGCCCCGCCTGTGGGCGCAACTGGCAAGCCTTGTTTGGCTAGCTGAAATAATGATCGAACCAGGCGATCGTGCGTCATGGTGAGGCGCGTCACCAGAATCGTCGACTTCACGCTGCGACGGGATATCTTGACCTCACTGCCGGCACTGAAATCGAGATGGCGATTGATCTTGCGCAGAGTCAACACCGCAAAGCCGATGGCCCATAGGCAAAAGGAGCGGACGCCTTTTTCGTGTTTTGGGATAAGCAAGGTATAGTCTATTGCGTTGTCCAGATGAGCCTGCGCAATACCGATCAGGCGCGACAGCCCACGGCCAAAAGCGTCCACGTAACCATCCGGCGCCAGCTTCTTTAGATCAAAACCAACCTCATTGAATACATCCTGCGGTAACCAACAGGCCCCACGGCGCCGATCATCCCATAAATCTTTTAAGATATTTGTCATTTGTAAGCCCTGGCCGAACGATACCGCCAGCTTCATCAGCTGTGTCCTGTTGACCGCGATTTCTGGTGAATATTCGCAAAACAGCTCGGTTAAGGTTTCCCCTACCACGCCGGCGACGTGATAGCAGTATCTATCGAGTTCCGCAAGGTCTTTAAGGCCGGCGGGGCGTTGAGCTGCCTGGAATTCGACCATGCCCTCGGTCATCACGCGCACACAGCGGGCGAGCGCGTCGCGCTGCGCTTGATTAAAGCTTAATGTCATCGCAATGACGGCCGGTGTCGCGCGGATAAGTTCGTGCTCGGCGGCTATGGTGTGCGCAGACAACTTAGGCGCGAGCGCTTCTGCGAATTGGCGAGCACCACGGCCGGTGCTGGTCACCTCTACAAATTGCGCGCAGAAATGACGCTTGTGTACGAAAGCAAGTGTCGGTTCATCCTCAATGGTGTCGACAATGCGGCACAACAGGTAATGATTCGAGATCACGTCGCGCAGCCCGGCGGGTAACTGAGGTATGGTAAGCGCGAAAGTGCGCGACACCCCCAGTAGCAAATGCTGCTGTAAACTTCGCAGGTCTGCAGCTTGGCCCTCCGCATCGCACCGCATAGTTGCTGCGTAGTCGCGCGGCGCACTGGCGCCGGATGCCTGCGTGACCTTAGTCATAGCCGGCCAATGCGCGGCTACGGGCGTCCGTCGAGGCGGGAAGATGCCTCAGACGCGACCAAGCCCTTTGCGGCGTGTAATTTTTACCAGACATGCGCGATTGCAGATCAACGATCAATGCGTTAGTTCGTGGCATAAGGCGCGCCTATCGTAGCAACAAGTTTGCGCCGATGAAACTTATATGTTACATCTTTGCAACCAGGTAGACATTTTGTCCTTATACAGGCAGCCATCCTTAATCCTTAGATGAGACCGGCGTTACGGCGGTCATCGACAACAAGCATAAGACCGCACCATGGAGGTCATACTTGCCCACGCCTGTCCATGAGCGTTGCTTGCAGTGGAACGGGTCTTGCAATACAGACTGCAAGTCATTGCGTCATCTGTACTGTCATTACAGCGCCCTAGTCGCTGAGACGTCTTCCGTGGGGCTTTGCTTTGTAGCCCTGCCTTTCTTAAATAACAGCTAAATCTAAGCCGCTTATGAGTGTTCCTTTACGTCAACAATATCGTGTCGCACGTTATATCCTCACACAGCGTTTGCGTAAGGTGTGCCGCTATCCGTTGGTGTTAATGCTTGAGCCTTTGTTCCGCTGTAACCTGGCATGCGCGGGCTGCGGCAAGATCGATTATGCCAAAGAAATTCTCGATCGGCGCTTGAGCGTGGATGAGTGTCTGGCTGCAGTCGATGAGTGCGGCGCACCCATGGTGTCTATCGCTGGTGGCGAGCCCTTGATACACAAACAAATGCCGCAGATCGTCGAAGGCATCATAAAACGCAAGAAGTTTGTATATCTTTGCACCAATGCGCTGCTGCTTAAAAGGCGCATCAATGACTATAGCCCCTCTCCTTATTTTACTTTTTCCGTCCACCTCGATGGCAATCCAGAACGTCATGATGCATCAGTATGCCGCGCGGGTGTGTTCGACCAAGCTGTAAGCGCAATTCGCCTTGCCCTGGACAAGGGTTTCCGCGTAACTGTGAACTGCACGCTGTTTCAGGGCGAATCGGCGGAAGAGGTCGCCGAATTTTTCGATTTCGTAACTGAACTGGGCGTGGAAGGGATCACGGTGTCGCCCGGATTCAGTTACGCGCATGCCCCACAACAGGAAGTGTTCTTACAACGTGCAGCGAGCAAGCAATTATTCCGAGACATCTTCAAGCTCGGGAAATCCCGCAAGTGGAGGTTTAATCACTCCAGTCTATTTCTAGATTTTCTAGCCGGCAATCAGGCGTACCAATGTACGCCCTGGGGTAATCCGACGCGCAATATATTCGGCTGGCAAAGGCCATGCTATTTACTGGTCGATGAGGGGTATGCGCCCACATTCAAGGCCTTGATGGAGGAAACAGACTGGGATCGTTACGGCACAGGCCGCAATCCCAAGTGTGCGAACTGTATGGCGCATTGTGGCTATGAGCCGACCGCAGTTGCTGAGACCTTCGCGCATCCGGCGCAGGCATTTTTAACGTCTATGCTGGGCCCTTGCACCGAAGGCGAAATGGCGCCGGAGCTGCCGATCTTATATGCGCGGACGCAGCACTACGATACAGTCAAGATTCCGGTTCACTCAATCAGCAATGGGCGCGGCAGTTCGTAGTAGGGCTGCCTCGCCATTGTGCAAAACGATAAGCGGGGAGCAAGGCAGCATTTTACATGCCTTTCCATGCCTCGTGCGTACGCCTGCGATCCCTCGCCGATTGCCTTTACACATACGTTTTCGGCTTAGGTGCACCCAGGTTATCATGCGACCTACTCCAACGCAGCACGATCAATATTCTCCGACAACGACGGCTGCAGTTCGCTCCTTAAGAGCCAGTGCAGGGATCGCTCTTCGGCGACTGTCGGGAGTTTGATCGTTCTGCCGCCACTATTTATCGTGGCTTACTTGCTAATACTGCCGCTCATCTTCGGAGCGCTCATTTGGATAAGCATACTCCTGGCACCGTGGAGTGCGTGGAGTACACGTGAGTATCTGGATGCGCCACATACCACGGGTGATGAAGACCTAAGCGACATAACCGTCTTGATTCCAGCTCGCAATGAGGCCGAGCACATCGGCCGCAGTTTGCACGCATTGAGCCGCCAGGGGAGCGGCTTGCGGATCATCATCGTAGACGACCAATCAACCGATGACACCGTGCGGGCAGCGCGTAATGTGAAAAATGCGGAACAGACCATCGTCGCAGGGGCACCACTACCCGCCGGTTGGAGCGGTAAACTGTGGGCCTTAGAGCAAGGCCGCGGACGAGTTGCCACCGAGCTTACGCTGCTGCTAGACGCCGATATCGAACTGTGCCCCGGCATTATCGCTGCCGCCTGCACGAAGCTGCGCGCCGACAGGCTTGATGCAGTCTCGCTGCTCGCAGCGCCGCGTCTGCATAGCCTGTGGGAAAGGCTGTTGATGCCGGCTTTCGTTTACTTCTTTAAGCTGCTGTATCCTTTTCGGCTTTGTGCATCTCCGCGCTCGCGTATGGCGGCCGCCGCCGGTGGTTTTTTTCTTATCAAGACCGAAATGCTAACTAGGATCGGCGGTTTTAGCGCCATTAAAGATGAGTTGATCGACGACTGTGCGCTAGCAAGGTGTATCAAGTCTACAGGCGGCAAGATTTGGCTTGGTTTAAGCCACGACGCGCGCATGCTAAGGGCCAATCGCAGGTTCGTGGACATATGGCACATGGTGGCGCGCACGGCGTTTACTCAGCTCAATTATTCAAGCGGCTGGCTCGGTGTTTGCACGCTTATTATGGTCGTTGCATTTTGGGCGCCGGTATTGGCTCTGTTATACCGCGATGCTGCGATCCATTTCGCTGCACTCACAATCTTGACGTTTATGATGGCCACCTATCTTCCCATCCTAAAGTTTTATGGCCGCTCACCCGCATGGGCGCTGACTATGCCGCTGATAGGCCTGCTTTATCTCGCTATGACCTGGGGTTCGGCAATCGGGTATTGGCGCGGCCGGCGCGCTTGCTGGAAGGGCCGGCTATACTGTGGAAAGCCCGCCTCATGATTACGCCAGCACGAATGTCACTATTGGCGCTGATATGCACCATACCGCTGCTGACGGAGGCGGCACAGCAAGCAGAAACCCCCGCCGCTATCATAGAGGAATTTCAAAACACGCTGCTATCGGTAATGAAGAACGCCAAGCGGCTAGGCTACCAGAGCCGCTATGATCGGCTCGCGCCCGCGGTGCGTGCAAGCCATGACTTGGCTGCGATCGCCGAGATCTCTGTGGGACCCTATTGGGACCAGTTTAGCCAGGCGCAACGGAATAAGTTAGTCAATGCGTTCACAAAACTCAGCATTGCGACCTACGCAAGCCGCTTTGATGGCTACTCGGGGCAAACCTTCGAAATCCAATCCAGTGAAAAGGCGAGCCCGCACGTGGCTTCGGTCAGCAGCATATTTCGGCAACCTGAAGGCGACGATATCCATTTCGATTACCTTTTGCGCCGCAGCCAAGGCCAGTGGCGCATTGTAAATATCGTGGTCGATGGCGTCAGCGATCTGGCGCTCAAGCGCGCCGACTACATCGGAGTACTGCGTACCGGCGGCTTTAATGCTTTGATGACTAAGCTAAAAAAGCAGATCGCCGATTACACGCCTGAGACGCGTGCGTCCAATGATCATACTAAGGCGTCAGCGTTGTTCCACCCGTAGCAGCGCTGTGTAGCGCCGCTGGCAGCGTGGCATAATCCGCCGCGGCAAGAACTCGGCAGGCGTAGCGCGCTTTGGTAAACAGCCTGGGAAATGTCTGATCGATCACGCCCTGCCTGGCGAGTTCACGCGCGCTGATCCGCTCGGCGGCAAGCCTTATCGACTTCACTAATACCAGGCGCTTGACGCGCAGCCTCGCTGCCAATGCCGCGGCCAGGGAATCGGAGGTTGCCGACCAGTCGCGTGGCACCTCCAGCGATCGTACGCCGTCTGGCACCCACACCGGGATCTTATTCGCGCGCAACGCGCTACCAATTTCGGCCTCATCGACTGCGGGCGTCAGCTCGGATTGCAGACCGGCTAACATCAGGCCGTATTGCGCCATGCCTAGCATCGCCATGCGATGCGCTATTGCGTCATCGAAACACCAGCGCTTTTGCGCCGCGCGCACCTGATCAGCAAACGGCCCGCCACCAGGCACAATCACCAAGCAACCACGGCCATGTGTCGCCAGTACATCCAACCAGGGACGTAGATACTGTCCCGCAAACAAACTGCCGCCGAGCTTAACAACCCAGATAGGTGACAAACTCATGCTTTTGTTCCAGCAGTCTCAACATGGCCGCTACCTTGTCGAAGGTTTCCTGATATTCTGCCTCTAACTTCGAGTCGGCCACGATGCCACCGCCGGCCCAAAACCGCATCGAACCTTTATTGTGAACGAGCGTGCGGATGGCGATATTTGTGTCCATACGACCATCGAATCCGAAATATCCAATGGCGCCGCAGTACACGCCGCGACGATGCGGTTCCAGTTCCTCGATGATCTCCATGGCCCGCAGCTTGGGTGCGCCGGTAATCGAGCCGCCGGGAAAGCAGCCCCGTAGCAGATCTAACGCATCGCGTCCCGGTACCAGCCGCCCGGTTACGGTGCTGACTAGGTGATGTACCGTTGCAAAACTTTCCAGGCTGAATAACTTTGGCACGTTAACGCTGCCAGGCACACAATTCTTGCCGATATCGTTGCGCAGCAGGTCAACGATCATGAGGTTCTCCGCCCGATCCTTGATGCTGTTTTGAAGCCTTGCGGCAGCGAGTCGGTCTTGCGTCGCATCCGGGCTTCTCGCGGAAGTGCCTTTGATGGGCCGGGTCTCTACCAAACCGTTGTGCACCTTGAGGAACTGCTCCGGCGAGGCACTTAAAATCTGTGCATAAGGCGTGTTGAGATAGGCGCCATACGGCGCGGGGTTGATCCGGCGCAACTGCTGATAGGCCAACCATGGGTCCCCGCGCGTCTCTATGACGAACCGTTGCGCTAGATTGACTTGATAGCAATCGCCGGCACAGATGTACTGCTTGATGCGCTTGAAGGCCGCTGTATAGAAAACGCGGTCCATATTGGATCTTACCCCACCGACGGCTTGAAAGGGTGTTCGGTTAAGCGGCACCCGCGGTGCTCGAAAGCGCTCGATGAGGTTTTTCCATCGCGTGCGTGTGGCGGGATCGCGGTCTTGCCCGACCAGCCAGCTTTGTCTTGCGTGGTGATCGACGACCAAGGCCCAGTCGTAGATAGCCACCGCCATCTCGGGCAGGTTCTCGGCATCTTGAGCAAGGTTTGGCATACGCTCGAGGCGGCGGCCCAGATCATAGCCGAAATAACCAATGGCACCGCCGCAAAACGGTGGATAAGAAGGCGCTCGCGCATACGGCTGTATCCAGCGCCGTAGGACATCGAATGGATCTTCCGGCGACAGCTCTGAGCCTCGACGCGTGCGCACCTCGGTCATCGCGCCACGAGTGCACACGATGGCGCTCGGGTCCGCGCTCAAGATATCGAAGCGGCCCTGCCGCGAGTGCGGGCGGCCGCTGTCGAGAAACACCGCCCATCGGCGATCGGCAATGCCATCGAAAAGCTGCGCGCTATTCTGGCAGTAGGGCAGCTCGGTAATCAGGCTCATAACAATTGGACACCTGTGCCCGCGTTGTGTTAGATGGCGTTTGCGTGCGCCCTACACGCTAGACGTTATCATCCTGCAGCTCAGTCAGCTGCCGTGTGCTGCTGTGGTCATGGTCATTCAAATACCCTCTGGCGAGCAGCGCGACTGCGACCGCTGGTGCGCAATCGGCGATTGCTACGCCGCCGGGAATGCGGTCGGGCGGGAAGAAGGTACCGAAATCCACGAATGGCCGCTGCAAGCGTGTCGCCAATTCACGTACCAAGAAGCGGCCGACGCCGGCGCCAACGAGCGGCGCCTGCCGGCTTAGAATCCCACGAGAGAGTGTGGTCTCGCAAGCCGCGCGTAGACGCATAAGCTGGCATTCCGCCACATATTCCGCAACCCTCTTCCAGTCTCCGTCGCAGCCTGCTTGCGCATCACGCCCCAACATACGTGCCAGCCGCCTGGCGCTGGCGGCCTCGGTCTTATTTTCACCATCGGCGCTCGGCAGCATGTCCGCATACTGCGGCAGATCATCTGTGAGCCGGTACACATCGGCCATTGTGGCGAACTGCTCCGCCATCATGCTGACCCAGGTGCCAGCAAAGGCCACCCGGTCGGTCACGGCCATAACCGGCGTGCGTACGACACCGGTGTAGATCAGCTCATCATGGGCCAGGCGCTCATGATCAGTGTAGCCTCGTGCACCTACTCGCCCGCCGGAAAAGGCCAGCATATCGGTAGTGGTGATGCCAACATCGATAAACAGTCCTTCCGACATCCGCATGGCGATCAGGGTGGTGGCAGCCAGCCAATTCGCTGAAGCCACCCGCTCTGCATCGCGCACTGCGACACTGGGTGACACAAAGCCGGCCACCCCCGCATACACCAGCAGCGGAAAATTCGTAAGCTGTTGCGTCATGATGGTCAACAGCTCACTCACGCCTTGAGTACGGTCGGTAAAGATATCCGTCAGCTCGCCGCTCATGGTGATGGCATGCGCGGCCTCACCGACTTGCATGTCCTCCAGGATGCTACGCACGGTGGTGCGCAGTTGCGATAAACCACGCCATAGCGGGCAAGGTCGCTGGATAACATGATGCACGGCGCCATTCACCCCTAAGCTCGCAGTCTTGACGTGCGCGCCGCCTAAATCCCAACCGATGATAGATTCACGCGACATCACCCACCTCCAAGGACACATCGATCGCCTCCGGCGAGATCATTGCCTCGGGCGCCAAGTCCTGCTCATCGATTAGTCTTAGCACGAGCGCGGCCGGATTTTCCTTCAGCGAGGATTTCAGACCGGCATAGGAAGTGGTAAGCCGAGGGTTGATCTCCAACAGTAGCGGACCGTGCTCGCTGGCGATAAAGTCCACGCCGACCAGTCCCCAGAGACCCGGCAACGCCGCCGCTATCTGCCGCGCCATCCGCGCGTATGGCGCCCGATCGCCTGCCATACCGTTGACGATGCAGCCCAACAGATGGAACTCATCATTGGCGACCACGACCCTTTGCAGGTTGCAGCTCAATAACCGCGCATCGCCATCACGGCATAACATACACAGGCTCGCAGGAGTCCCCTTGACGAAAGGCTGAATGACATAAGTCTCTAACTCACCGAGCGCGTACGCCATCGCCTCCAGCTCGTCGAGGCTGCGGCAGATGCGCGCGCCCAAACAGCCAACCCCGTCATCCGGCTTCACAACCCAGCAGCGCGCCGTATCCAACGTATGATCCAGCAGCCGGCAAGTGGGTACGACAGGAAGACCGTGCTCAGCCAAACACTGCGCGGTACGGATTTTGCTGGCTGCGACCTGCACCGCCTCGGGACGGCTATTCAGCAATAGCTTACCGGCACCGATTACGTTGCGGCTTAAGCGCTCCAGTTGAGTTCCGGTTTCCGGCGCAACTGGCCACACGGCGTCCGCTTCGGCCAACAGCCTCTGCCAGCCGCGTTGAAACTCATGCTCGGTACGCACGTAGCGGACATCGGCGATCCACTCCGGCTCACCAAAGCGCGCATCGCGCAGCGTCATCACCTCGATGTTAGGCAGTGCTGCGAGGTCTTCGATAAGCGCGCCCAGCATCATATTGCCCTCATAGGCCAGCGAGCGCGGCACGCTTTCATTCACCATCGCACCGCCGGTAACATACTCGAAGACAAAGATACGCACCGTTACACCTTGCAGATCATACCCGTAATAGACCTGATGGGCGGTCATGTCGTGCATGCGCGTCAAGGCGATCGCTCGCGTTACCGTCCGCTGCTCTCAAAGCTCAGCAGCTCTAGCCAGCCGCAAGAAGTCGTCAATGCGCTCATGCGGTTGCATGCTTTTCGCACGCTATACATCGCCGATCTCGATGCGATCCTGGGCCGCGGCGACAACTCACCTCATATTTGTTCGATCGGCCGCGATCATCCTGACCTTGATCTATGGATCGATGCGGGTCTGCGCGATGACCGCGCCATTAGCCACTGGCGTCGAACCGGCGCTCGCTATCATCCCGTAATCGGCAGCGAATCGTTGTCCTGCGTACATTGCCTTCGCCATCCCGTCTTCGATCCAACGGGGTACGTCATACTATCTCTCGATTTTCAGGGCGATACATTTCTCGGGCCGCCACAGCTGGCCACAACCCCCAGCCTGTGGCCACAGCGCGTCATCCTGATGATGCTTGAGCGCGTAGGCAGTAACCAAGGCCCGGAGCTTGAGCGTCTACAGCGCTTCGCGGCACGCTCGCCCACAACTGCCTGGTATGTCGGCGGCGGGGTGCGCGGTGCCCACGACCTTCAGGCTCTGGCTGCGACAGGTGCCAGTGGCGCGTTAGTGGCAAGCGCCTTGCACGCGCAAGTAATCGATGCATCAATCCTTGCCGCGTACGATTAGAGGCCGCATCAGCGGCCTCTTCCTGCGCCAGATCACGCCTATACTTCAAGGCGCCCCGGCCGTAAGCCGGGGCATCATGCAACCACTCATCAATGATGAGCAAACGGATGCTTGGAGTCTTTCCGCTTGGCTACGACGTCGGCCGCCCTCGGCTCGCCGGCTACGGCACGCTTAATCGACTGCTTGGTGGCCTCGTAGTTGTAGTCCTGGATCTTGCCATGATCTTTTGCGTCCCAATGGATAAACACACCCACGCAGATAAAGATATCGTCCGCCTCGTCAGAGGGAATGGTGCCGTCTTCCACGCAGTCGGCCACGGCCATAGCAACGCCCCGCTGAGCGGGACCGAACATTTGTACGGCTTGCTCTGCGCCTTTGATGGTGACCTTGTTGAATAGAATGGTGTTGGGTTTGGCCTGTAAATTTGGCGCGGCTACAGCCAGCAGTGTAGAGTGGCCCTCCTTGTTATTGGTCAATGCGGTGCAAAATGCCGTCTCAGCGGCGCTGCCGCGCGGCCCCATGATAAGGTCGATATGTGCGACCTCGTTGCCATCACCGGCCAGGTATTCGCCAGTAAGCACTTTATCGATAACTGCCATTTTTACTTACTCCTAGAGTTTTAGTTGATACACGATACGGCCCGGTGGACGCCTGGGCAGCGTAGGCATTGCTGCCTAGCGCTTGTGCACCCTTGCGGTCCGGACAACGATCTCCCTGCAGCATTGATAAGGGCAAGTCCTTGCCATCTGTGCTGAGCAGTCTCTCCAGGTAGTACACGAGCAGGCTCGCTACCGTGAGATCCGCCGTGGTTCCCGGATTGATCCCGGCACTCTTGAACTCAACGTCAACTTCCTTAAGGCGCTGAGTAATCTCTTCGGGCTGGCTTGCCTGCGACAGCTCAGCCTCGAGCACCGCCGCTATACGACTCACGTCACGGGCCCGGGCCACGCCGTACTTGCGCGCGATATGGCTATCGGGGAAACGCCGTAGCAAGCTCAAGAAAACGGCCGCCGCCGCCCAGGTATCGCTGTTCCAGCGCCCGCGGTATTGCCATAGCAGAGGCACCGCGTAGTCGAACACATCCGCATAGGCCGTAACATATTGAAGCGCAATACGGTCGCGATGCGCCGCAGCCTGCATAGCTGTCACCACCGCCACATGCGGCGTATCCTTGACATCATGCGTACAGCTGCGTCCCAATCCACCCGGCGCTGCCAGCCGTATCGCGTGATAAAGCCATTGCGTGTCCTCTACACCCGCGCCGCTGCGCAGCACGCAGCGCAAGCGCGCACGCAGGTCGCGCTCAGACAGCGGGATGAGTAGCGCGTGCAGCAGAGGCGCACATAGCAATACAATCCCGAGATTGGTATTGCACGCAACCTTTTCTCTGGTCGCCGCCACGGCCCGATAAATGCGCTCGCCCAGGCCCAAATCGGGTGCGACCAGTGCACTGACACTCACGGCTGCGCTGGTCATGAAATCCTCAGCGCACATGGCATGGCCCGGGGCGCCGATACCGACATTGCCCGGCTTGAGCGCCCGCAATTCCACTTCGCAGGCATGCAGATAAGCGCCGGCCAGCGCTTCTCGAAATTGCGCGCTAACCACGGCGTCGCTTGTCATCCGGCCACCTCCACGACGCGGCCTTGTTCGCAGTGCCGCAGGAAGTCATTGACTAGCAACTCCGCCACATCGACGTTGCAAGTGCTCTGTAAGCCCTTCCATGCAGGAATGCTATTGACCTCCACGACCCATGCCCCGCCTTGTGTATCGCGGATGATGTCAACCCCGCCGTAATTCATGTCGACCGTGGCCACCGTCGCCTCGGCCAAGTCGCGCAAGGGTTCATCCAGAACGGCCGGCTGGCAGCGTCCGCCGCTGGCAACGTTGCTTATCCAGCTAACACCGTTGCGGCGCATGGCCGCTACCGCGCGGCCACCAATGACGAATACGCGCCAGTCATGCCACGCGCCTTCGCCCGTATCGATATAGCGCTGCACGTAGTAGATGCCTCGATAGGTCTCGATAGGTGGTAGTGAATCGCCTGCACGCACACGCCTAAGGCCCACACCCTGTGCGCCAAATAGGGGCTTACATACCAATTCATGCCCGGCGGCCAGTTCGCGCATGACTAGGGAACGCGCATGATCAACATCGGCGGTGATCCAAGTGGGAGGCATCGGAACGCCTGCACGGCGCAAGAGAAAACTGGTCATGCCTTTGTCGACGCTGCGCTCGATCGCGCGCCCATCGTTATAAACCGGCACGTCCAAGTTTTTTAGCACGTGTAGCACGTCTAAATAAAATACCACCTGTTCTAAACTGCCACCCGGCACGCCGCGCACAAAGGCCGCATCCGGCAATGAGGATTCAAAGCCGGGCAAACAGAGTGGCGCATCACTCGAAAGATCGATAGCGCAGTCCTTGAGTGATACGAAGCGCGCATCGCATCCGCACGCAAGGAATGCCTTGCGCAGACGGGCACCATGCCAGCCGGGATCGTCGGTAAAGATGGCGACGCGCTGAATCACCTTGCTTAGCCTCCGAACGATACTTCGAGCAGCTTCAAATCGATATGTCCGGAATGGAAAGTGTATCCACTCTCCACTGCCGTCACCGCGATTTTGGCAGGGCTAAACAGCATCGGATCGACCTTGAAGAAGTCGTATTCGTAGGACTTGAACACCTCCGCAAAGGGCCGGCCGTAGTCCTTGGACGCACTGCTTGGCAGTTGCTCTGCGAGTCGCTTGGCGGCCTCGTCGCTGCCCCGCACGTAGAGCTGCACCTGGCCTGCGAACACGATGGCGTCGTTGGTGCGGCCCATGGCCTTGATGAAATCCCGCGCCGGCGGTGCTAGCGGCGCGGACCCGCAGCCATCCACGATATCTTCAAGCGGGAACTTGAGCTCATGCGTTTTGTGCATGGCCACCTCGAGCACTCTGGCCACCACCTGCGTGCTGCCAGCGAGACTGCGCGTGGGGGTGAGAATTAAGGTCAGCGCCTCGGGCGCCACACCACAGTCGCGTGCGATCTTGTCGACTAGCGATAGCGGCGGCGGACTATCTACCTCCAGCACCAGACAGGCGCTGTCGGCATCGTCTTTATAACCGAGATCTTTGTACAGCGGCTCCTTTTGGGCCAGCGCCCGTGCGGGGCCGGACCCCAGCGCGTGAAACGCCTTCTTGCCCTCACCATGCGACAGACTCCAACCCGCATATTGGCTGCCCAGGCACGCAAGTGCCGGATCGTTGGTGTGGACGTGCAAGGTCACCGGCCAGCGCTCGGCCACGCCGCCTGCAGTCAGGCTGACGTATCCCAGGCCACCCAGGCAGATCTCCGCGATCCGACGCCCGGCTTCGAGTCCGCCTGTATATTCGATACCTGCATCCACCAAGGTGGCGCCGTTTTTCAGGCGTTGAACACCAAGGCGAAGCACATTGGCATCAGCCAGCAAGCGCTCCACCAACGGTGCACACAGACGATTGACGCTGGGCTTAGCGCCCACCGATGTGACAGCGGCTTCATTTGTATTAGTCATCATGTGCTCATATCGTCAAGCGGCCATTGGCCGCGGTTCCACCCAACTCAGCACGAATTGACCCTGCGCCTCACTCAGCTGTCTTACAAAATCGACATCGTCACCTTCGGTGTATACGCTGCATACCGGCTCGCCGGCCGCTATCTGAGCACCAGTGACCGGCAGATCGCGACACCACTGTGGCCACTGCACAGCTGCGGTAATGTGACAAGGGACTTGTGCATACACGATGGTGTGCGCCCGCACTTTGGACGTGCCCAACGCACGCGCGGGAAGCTCACCGTCGCACGCGTGCACGTGTAGCGCAAGCATACCGTCGCGCGTATCCGGCTCATAAAGCTCGCAGGTCGCAGTCGGCCTAGGATTGATTTCCAATACTAATGGTCTGCGGCGATTGAGAATAAAATCCAGGCTATTTAGCCCGCGCAGGCCAAAGGCGCGCGTCAGCGCCTCGGCATAGGCGGCGACGGTTTGACGCTGCCGCGGTGTTAACTGCGCCCGGTTCACAGCGCCACCATAGGTGAACGGCCGAGAAGCTAGGCTGGCCGTCCACTGCGTGTTGTAGCCGATCATCCGCGCGCGCGCGCCGTCAGCCGCAAACAACACAGACATTACCGGCCCGGGCACATAGCACTGGAGGTAATGCCCGGATTCAACACGGGATGCACCATCCCACACCCGCACGTGTGTACCGCCACCGCCGGCGGCGCGTTTCACGAGCCAAATGCCGCCCTGCTCAAGCATCTCCTGCGTAGCCGTGCGGCGCGTCTCGGGATAGGTGATCTTGAGCGCATCCAAGGTCGGGAAGAACGTATTTGGATCTTTTACCGCGCGCAGTGTGTCGGCCGAATTGCCGATGATCTCGTACCGCGCGCTGAGCCGCTCGAGCAACGCGGGCATGGACTCCAGGGCCCCGCCATAGACGAGCCCGAGCCTCGCGGCGGTAGGAGTAAGCGCTGTTATCGCATCCCGTAAACTTCGCGCATGCAGTACTTCTCCATCCACGCTCACCTGCCTGAAATCCTGTGCGCAGGCTCGCGTATCAACATCGGCGAAGGCATCGACCACCAGCGGATGCCAACCGCCGCGGCGCGCCGACTGGGCCAGCGCACGACCGGAGCGCGCAACGACCAGCAGCGGATTAGGATCTTTCGACATACTCGCGCGCGATCTTGAACGCGTGCTCGAAATGCAGGTAAACGGGCTTATCCAACTCAACCATCTGCTTTAGCAGCTGTTGCTGTACATGATACTTGACGTCGCCAATGGCCAGTGCGCCGATGCCGACCGCCCCACTCTTAGAGCCTTCGACCTCGACTCCGTCGGCCTTGGCGTCCACGCCCGCAATGCCAGGCGGCGGCACCGCGTTGGCGTCGGCAGCGACTTTAAGTCTAGGGGCGGACGCGATTAATTCCCGGTTCAGCACTTCCACGCCAGCCTTGGCCGTCGCGAGCACCACGTCAGTAATCTTGATCAGCTCGGCTTTGTGATCGTCGGCATCACCCTCGATGCCGGTAAGGTTGGAGCCGTAGCGGCGATTGCACAGCTCCGCCACATTTTTTGCCTTATCGACCTGGCGACCGATGATCTTGACTCTCGCGCCCGCCTTAGCGGCTAGCACCGAAGCGGCTGCGCCGACCGGGCCGGTGCCGCCAAGTGCCAGCACACATTGGCCGTCGAGCTTAGTGCCGTGCCTTTTTCTCAGATGCTGCTCGACCTTGGCGACCATGCTAGCCGCGGTAGTAAACGCACCGCTGGGATCGGCAAACACTGAGACCTCGAACGGTGGCACCATGGCCTCCTTAGCGGCTTTGAGCATGTCCATTGCCATGTGCAGATCGCGTCCGCCCAAAAAGATGCCGGTGCGTTTCACGCCACTAGGCCCACGCGAGAAGATCGCGTCCTGCACCAGATCACGGATTTCCTCAGTTTTCACGGAGGTGTAGGGGATTGCAACCTGCCAGCCTGCATCGACAGCCATATTGACGTCAAATGGACTCAAGTTCTTAGCAGGTGTAATCATGTGCAGGATGTAGGAATTGGCCATGCTTGAAAATCCTGTTCAAATACTGTTTGGCATATCAGTTCACACGAAAACAATGCTGCCGCTTTGGATCACAATCAGACTCGATGAACTACATTCCGCAACACTGTCGATTACCGCATCGTCGCACTTTGTGCCACCTCCGCGTACTGATAACGTTCAACAATGCCGCCGTAATTTCGCCCGCGTACGATCTGCAAGTGTACGGCGTCATCGGCAAAATAATTTTTGGCGGCTTGTACGAGTAGACGCGCCCGCGCCTCGTTCCCCACCAGTATAAATCCCGTGGGCCCCCAGGAACTCTGACCTACGCCGGAGATACCGCGCGCCTCACACCATGCGAGGACTTCGCCTACTGCCGGACTTGTAAATCGGCCGCCCTGAGCGGGCGCAAAATAATCGCCCACGATCTTCTGTATCTCATTGATACCACGGCTGACAGTGGGCAGATGCGCGTCCGCCAGCGCGGGCAGCACCTGCATTAACACCAGACGACAGAGAGACGCGGCCTGCTCAGCCGGAAACTGCGGCAAAGCCTCGAAAGCGTCAAGTTCCCGTGCGCCGTGCAAGCCCTGCCCGCGCCGATCATGCACCAGCACGATCCGCCACCGCGCCGGGAATTCGAGTCGCGCGATAATGGGCGGCGGCCGGTCGATAGGACTGCGGCCACCATCGACGAGGAAGCCGCCTGTGTCAAACGCGCCGACACCTATGCCCG
>DATACK010000050.1:0-2300 GCA_036259115.1 Gammaproteobacteria bacterium
ATCCTTTTGAAGCAAGGGATTATCGATGGTGGTAAGTATGGCCAGCAACCGCGACGTGCTGATCAGCTCGTCTCCTGGATAGGGCCTCTTCCCGCGGCTTGCGGATGGATTACATTAGTGTAGCCGCTTCGACAGGAGCCAAGCATAAATCCGCTCATCTTTATAAGCGAGCGCGGCAGAGCCGGCATGGTCCTGCCCTTGGTCGAGGTAGAATCGATCCCCCTCGGCATTCTCAATAGCGGGTTCGAGATCCAGCGGGCGGATGAAGCCAGGCTTTTGATATCTCGAAACCTCACCGAAGGAAAGCCAGATCGGACGCTGTGGATCTTTATGAGGAATCCGCGTAGGATCAACCGCCCAGAGCGCGGCCCAAAGATTCTGTTGAATTAACGCCAGATCGAAAACGCCGTTGCCGCCATAGCTAAAGCCGGTCAAATAGGCGCGCTGTACATCGCCATTATGGGCGTCCTGCACTTCGGTTACGATCTCGCGCACGGGGTCCGCGTACCGATGCCAAATGTCGCCGCCCCTGGGCAACTGCGGGGCCACGATGATGTAGCGAGCGACGGCCCCCAGCCAACTTGCCGCACGCAGCGGACCATGCCGTGTGAGCGCTTGGAGAATATCCAATGGCGCGGCTTCATCATAGCCGTGCAAGAAACACAGCAGCGGCGCTGCCTCTGCTTTTGGGTCACGCCCGGCAGGAAGCGAGAGGATATAGCGCAACGGCGTGGATTCGATGATCAGTAGATCGGAGCCGTTCTTCAAGGATTGCCTCCTAGCGGTACCCCCGCGTGCCTAAATCCAAGTCCAATGCGAAACCCATTCCAAGTTGACCTTTCCCCTTTGGGGTTGCCAAGTTCATTGAGAGGGTTGTCATTGTATCAGGCCATCTGTTGCTCGAATGCGGTAGGGGCGATATAGCCAAGCGAGCTATGTGGACGCACCTGGTTGTAGTGAGTTTGCCAGTTGCGGATGATGCGCCGAGCGTCGGCCAGATCCTTAAACCAGTGCTGGTTCAGACAGCCGTCTCGGAAGCGTCCGTTGAAGCTTTCAACAAAAGCGTTCTGGGTGGGCTTGCCCGGCTGGATGAAATGCAGCTTGACCCCGCGTTTGTGGCTCCAGAAGAACATGGCTTTGCTGGTCATCTCCGGACCGTTATCGAGCACCAGTGTGCGTGGTCGACCACGACGCGCGATGATCTCATCGAGCCACCGCACCATCCTGGCGCCGGAGATACAAACATCCACGAGCTGTCCAATACACAGGCGCGAATAGTCGTCGACAATGTTCAGGATCCGGATGCGTCGGCCACCGGCGAGCTGGTCGTGAATGAAGTCCGCTGACCAGCGCTCGTTCGGACGCTGTGGCATGGTCATGACAAGGCGCGTACGCACCAGCTTCTTGCGTCGTCGCGTGCGCACTTGCAGCCCCAGCGTCTTGTACAGTCGATAGGTGCGCTTGCGGTTCTGCACCAGACCCTCGGCGCGCAGCAGGCTGTGCAGCAGCAGATAGCCATAGCGTGGATACTGCTCGCCAAGCGTCTTCAGTCGCGCGACTAAGGCAGCGTCGCGCATCGGACGCACTGCTTGGTAATGCAGCGCCTTGCGGCTGATGCGCACGAGCTGGCCGGCACGTCGCTCACTGATCGCGTAAACCTCCTGAAGATAGTCGGCCAGCCGCTTGCGCGCGGCCGGCCTCACCACTTTTTTCCCAATACGTCCTTCAGCATTGCTTTATCGAGCTCGGCCTCAGCTAACAACTTCTTCAGCCGCGCATTCTCACGCTCCAATCCGCGCAGCCGCTTGGCTTCCGACACCTCCATGCCGCCGTACTTGGACTTCCAGCGGTAGAAGCTTTGCTCCGATATCCCGTGCCTGCGCACCAGGTCAGCTACTTTTGCACCCGCCTCGTGCTCTTTAAGTATGCCGATGATCTGTTCTTCCGTGTAGCGCTTCACCTTCATGTCGAGACCTCCCATCGTTCAATTTAACGAGAAATCTCTCAGTGGTCTTGGCTACCTTGGTGGGGAAAAGGTCAGTCCATCAAGCAACCGGACGATAGCACTACAGAGATTTATGACATGAATTGGCACTTGTATGTACTGATGGACCGCGCCTTACCTACACGCCTCTTATAGTCCGAAATCGTGCTAATGCAAACGAAGATTTATTGTCGGAGTAGATAATTCTAGATGCTCAAGAAAGAAGCCATAGCAGGCGCAATGAGCATGGAAGCTGGATTTGGTATCAATCGGGGAGCCGTTAATCGATGAACATATGAGCGGTGCTCCCTCACCA
>DATACK010000051.1:0-2430 GCA_036259115.1 Gammaproteobacteria bacterium
CCAGCCGCGACCAGTTCTGGCTAATGCCATGCAATTCCATTTCAGCCGCCCTCACGGAAGCCGGGGTACAAGGTCATGCCACCGTCCACATATAAGGTCGCACCGGTGACGTAGTCTGATGCATCAGAGGCCAGCCATACGGCGGCGTTCGCGATGTCCTCCACCTTGCCGACTCTCCCATAGGGAATCAGCTCCAGCAGCTCAGCTTCTTTCTCAGGTGTCTCCCAAGCGGCCCGGTTGATGGGTGTCTTAATGGCGCCTGGCGAGATGCTGTTGACACGAATCTTGTAGCGGGACAACTCCTGGGCCATGGTCATCATCAGCAGCATGACGCCGCCCTTAGACGCCGCGTAGTTAGCATGACCGGCCCAAGGAATGCGGTCGTGTACGGACGAAACGCAGATGATCTTGCCCGCCGAGCAAGAGCACTCGCGCGGAACCTCACGGCGCAGGAATTCCTTGATCGCCTCGCGCGAGCACAGGAACTGCCCCGTGAGATTGACTCCCAGCACGAGCTCCCAGTCCCGCAGGGTCATCTCGTGCACGGGGGCATCGCGCTGCAGGCCGGCGTTGTTGACCAGAATATCGAGAGTCCCCAAGGTATCGATCACCTCCCGGAACATCGTCTGCACTTGATCTTCTTGGCTGACATCGGCCTTGATCCCAATGGCCCGGCCGCCGGCCGACTCGATCTCATCGATGAGTCGGTTTGTGGCGTCCGGGTTCGTCACGTAATTGATCGCGACCTCCGCGCCTGCCGTAGCCAGTTCCTTAGCGATGGCGGCGCCTATCCCTGAATTGGCGCCTGTCACCAGCGCCTTCTGCCCCTCGAGTACCTGTTGAGTTGTCATATCTAGGTGTCTCCAATTGAAGGTTGGTTGGAGGTGCCATCAGGATCTTTCAAAACCGAACCACTTCACAACAAGGTGGTCGAGCGACAGCTTACCGGGCCCGTGAACGATGAGCACCAACAGCAGCAATCCCCAAAGATAGTGTTGCTGCAAGCCAGCTTCCATCAGCGCCGGATAAGAGATGACGGCCACGAAGTTAACGAAAAATAGTACGAAGGCAGAAAACCGTCCCGCCAGCCCCAGCAGGAGCAAGACAGAAAACGTCAGCTCAGTGAACATGGATGAATAGGCGGCGACTGCCGGCGGCAGTAGTGGTACGTGGTATTCGTACTGGAAAAGCAGCAAAGTGCTATCGATACTCTGGATTTTCGAGAGACCCGACATCCAGAAAACATTTGCGACCCAAAAACGCACTAAGAGGTCGATGACAGGCGCAGCGAAGTTCAGCGCCTTCACGACAGATCTGGCGAGTGTGACGGTGGATCTGACGAGCCCGTTCAGCTTGCCAAAGCCGCCGGATCGGACAATCTGAATTTGGCTAGTTGCGTGCATATTTACCTCCAATCAATTAATCAAACTAGATTCTCTGAGAAGTGGTGTGACTTATTCGCTATACATGTCGTGGATCTCTCTACCTGATCCGTAAAGCATGACGGATTACCATCGGTTAAATGCCAGTCCACGAGCGTGCCCCGCATTACGTGGCATTGAAGGCAAGTATTCAGATCGAAATCAGGTTGAACTAGGCAGGCCTGCTCGTAAGCCCGAGTGATATCGTATCCTGTGGCCAGCGCGGTGAGCCATGCGAACTCCCCAAACCCTAAGCTGTACATGGCGATCTCAAGATCATTCCGTAGCACCAGCACGCGCACACCGCCTTCACCAAGGTCTACCCGCTGATCGCCTTCGTAGTTGTCCTGATTGACCTGCCAAATGCGCAGCACCGGATAGCTTGATGCAATCAGTCGGCTGGCGGGGTGCAGGCTGAAACCAAGCCGTCCCCAATTCGCCGCCGGTACGCTCTGCAGCCCCTCCAGATTCAGGCGTGCACCGGATGCAGCATGAAAGACCTCATGATAGGCCCACTCAAGCCGCGCCACGTCCGGCAGATAAGGCAGTCCCGCGGCACTCGGCAGCGTCACCAGAAACTCGCCGAATCGATCGCCGAAGTGATGCAGATTTCCGGATAGAGAGGGATGATTGCGGATGTATTCTTCCGCCGCCAAACGGAAGTAATCCGCACCTACAAGGCGCTGCACGGCCGGATAAACGGCCTTCAACGCGCTCGTCAGTCCCGCGAATGTGTTGTTGCGATATACCTGCACGCGCCGCGTGGGATCAAGCCGGTTAGCACGTATGCGCGCCGCCACGCGTGCATCGGCACGGCTGAACACCGCCTCAGCAAATGCCAGCTGCAGCCTACGCAACCCGTACATCGCGCCGCTCCTTGTATCGGTTCATGATCCGGTCGGCTTGGGCTGCCTCACTCAACAAAACCTCTAAGGGCGGGACATGCGTATCCCACTCGATCAGAGTCGGTATAGGGCCGTACAGCCCCACCGCCTCGCTGTAAAGCTTC
>DATACK010000052.1:0-15698 GCA_036259115.1 Gammaproteobacteria bacterium
TGAGTAAACGTAAGCGTCAGCTCACTTCTAAACGCAATCCGTGTAATCTTGCACAGCTCTCGCTTGAGCGCAACATCAGGGGTGCAGTAACTGTTCAGCAATACTCAAAGGCAAGGTGAGCTTAATCTTACCGGATTAAGCAACGAATTGGTACGTCAAGTACGGGCGGTGGTTGATGGCGATTTAACTCGTGCTGAGCCTCTGTTAATGGTTCAGGCGCATTCGGGTGATGCGATCTATAACAATTTCGCGCAGCGGGCGATCAGTGTCGGATACATGAACAACCTGAACCGTTACTTACGCCTTGCACTCAAAGCGCAAGCGCACTGTCGTAAAACGCTGGAAACGCTCATCGAGCCGGAATACCCTAAGCAGGCCACGTTCGTCTGCCGAGCCAACATTGCCGAACAGCAGCAGGGGAACAATGCACAATCGTAAGGCCTGAATCTCTCATGTGGGAAGTTTTAAATTAAATGACAAACGAACTATTGGAGGTTCCATGCCATGACGCACACAGTATCGGGGGGACAGCCAAGCGTCGAGCAAGGCAGTCGGCAATAACCTGGAACTGGCGGCCGTGGGGGGCGAGTCCTTGCTGACTTACACTGCTACTTGGTCCGCCCAGCACTTGTAGGTCACAGGAAAGCACGTAGGGCTCTGACATGGAAGCTATGTTGTGCTAGGCGGTGCCTTTAAGAGTTTCAAGGCCGAGCAGTTGCAACCTATGGCAAATACTTCTCAGGCGGTCTTGCCTGGACGCCGCCAGTTATGTTGTAGCAGGATAATTATGCCGACGGTTAAGAAAAAACCTGAGATTACCAAGCGTTTCCGTCCTTAGAATTACAGTAACGAGTTCATAAAAGAACTCCAACCCGACATGGCTGATGGTAGGAACCTAAAACAGATCTGCGACGAGTTAGCTAAACAAGGTTAGGAAGTAAGATATAAAACTATTGTAAAGACGGCAGAGAACGATCCGGAATTATCGGAAATGTACGCGCGTATGCAAGAAGCCTTCACCGTACACCTGTAATCTGTGCCATGCGCGATGTGGGACTTCCACGTAAGTTTGGCTTTTGGAGGTTCTAGGATGAAGCGCAAGCGATACACAGAAGAAAAGATCATGGCGATGTTGAAGGCGCACGAGGCCAGAGTCTCAGTGCCTGAGTTGTCGCGCCGGCACGGCCTTGCCGAGAACACAATCTACCGCTGGAAGCCGAAGTTCGGTGGTAGGAAGATCTCGGAGGCGAAGCGCCTTTGTGAACGCGAGGCGAAGAACAGCAAGATTGGTGCACTACCCACGTCTGGGAGCAACGGATCTGCACTCGGATAGACTTAGCAGGTGTTCAGAAGGACTGTGCTGAGAAAAACGCAACAGGGCTACCACCGTTTGGGGCAACACAACGATACAAACAGCACTCACCTGCATCATTGATCAAGCAGTGCTGTCCGCCTGGCAAGATGAGCTTAGGGCAATCCGCAACGCAAGTTTGAAGTACGCACTCTCGCATAGAGAAGGTGGCTTGCTGCCAAGCTTTGCAGAGCATTACGAGAAACTTAAGACCTTGCCATCTCGCATGGGGCGAAATCTGCGATGCCAATGGAAACGTATACCATCAGAGTAGGCGGAAGCTGCACGCTGGGTCGAGTGATCGTGGTATTGAACAATGGCACGACAGCCAATGACGGTTCCACGCAGAGTAATACTCTAGTTACCGGCAGTCCGGCTGTGGATGCCGTGACGATGGTATCTGTCCACCACTGAACATAGACCAACTATGGCTGCAGAGATTGAGGATGACAATAATTCATGAACTCTACGGCCAAAGTTCCGGGAGGGCGCTAGAAAGCGAGCCAAACCTCCGAGATTGGCAGGGACTTTCGTTATTATCTCACCATCATAGGAAGCGAAAGCCAGTCTTGAGACGCGTTGACGTGCGTTATCTGGAATCTCAGCCAATATCTCGAAGTTCCACTTACTACCATTGTAGTTGTAGCTGAATAGGTAGCTCTTAAACTCATCGTTAACGTTGGGTTTTTTAAACATGTACTATGTGATCTATAGAAATCACAAAGGGTATTGGTATTGGTCTTTAGTTTCCACCAACCACAAGGCGATTGCCAATTCTGCAGAATGGTATTGGCACAAGCATAATTGTCTCAATAGCATTGGTCTGGCTGAGGCGTCCTACAACGCGCCAGTGTACGAGCGATAATCATAGCTTTAAGTGCTCTGCTTGCACGGGGAAACGTTGTAGTGATGCGGGTGGTCGAGCCTTAAAGCACAGATCTCGGTTACGGAGGGCGTCGAGCGCGTGGCAGACGCGCCCGGCTATCGTGGCGCCGAACCGGCTGCAACAGCAGGTCGACATAGGTGCGCCGAACCAGGCTTAGGCTGACGGCTATCCCCTATAATATCCCGCATCTAGGAGAGCTGGTATGCCTGGCAGTGATGATTGTTCTGTTCTCACGGTAGGTCGTGCGCTGGTCGATACAGTCCCGAATCGACTGGCACTTGGTGCTGCGGGCCTTACTGGCGGCAGTATGGCCATACAGGCTTTAGCAGGCCGGTTATGGTGCAGCCAGCCAGAACAGTCGATTCACCAGCCATAACTGGTAAGCATTGCTCAAGCAGCACAACTTGATGGGCGATATGCTCCAACGTGGCAACTATACGACAACATAGTAGCCGAGCCTTCTTTAAGCTACAGAGACTGGAACGGATCAATTGCAAGGGCTATCCCACCGGCAGGGTACTCGGGCGAGCGTCTTTGATTATATCGAGATGTTCTACAATACGGAATGAGAGCATGCATGCAACAACAAGTTGTCACCGAAAGACTATGAATAGCAGTAGGCTAGAAGGCATCTTGTGAATTCGGGATAACTCAGGCAATCGAGCACATATACTACGATGATTGACGGCTTTTATGCGGAATACCAAACTAGAGGAGGCAGATATGTTGCCATTGATCGAGACACTGGTGTCCAATGGACTGGGGCTAATAGCTAACGCTGTACTAGCCAGAGGCAAGGCATACGTAAAGGAGAAGACTCGGGTTGATTTGGACAAGGAGGCACTCAGCCAGGAGGACCTAATAGCTTTGAAGAAATATGAGATGGAGCACGAGGAGGAACTTCTGCGGCTGCGTCTTCAAGACGATCGGCTGAGCCTAGAGGAGCAGAAAATTGTGTTTGAGGACCTATCTAGCGCGCGCAATCGACAAATGGCGATCGTGGCAAGTGACAGGGCCTCCTGGCTGACAGCCAATACCCCATCCTTACTAGCGATTAGCACGGTTGCCCTGACTTTCGTGTTTTTCGCGGTGTTCGCTTGGTTGGGCAAATATTCCGACCCGGCTAATGCGGTAGCCAAGGAGATAATGTTGTATGTCTTAGGTGTGCTGTCTGCCATACTGACTCAGATTTTCAGCTATTACTTTGGCAGCTCGCACGACAGTACGGAGAAAGCGCGCGCCATCAATGAGATCTTGGATAAGCAGGGGGCCAGCAATGAACCTCGTACGCGAACAGGCAGCATTTCTGCAGGATATTGGTAAGCTCATCCAGCATGCGAGCCGCTGTGGCTTCATCGTGACCGGTGGGGAGCTTGAGCGCAAACCAGAGCTGCAGGAGATCTACGTCAAGACCGGCCGCAATAAGACGATGGATAGCCCGCATCTTCGCAGGTGTGCTATTGATCTTAATTTCTTCGCTGACAGGAATGGCAAGTTGGAACTCATCTACGAAATCAGCCTTTTACAGCCGATCGGCAACTATTGGGAGGCGCTAGATCCAAAAAACCGATGGGGCGGCAACTGGCGCACATTTAGGCATCTGACTCATTTCGAGCGTGATCCCACAGGTGGGGCATGGCTTCAGACCCCCGCAAAGACAATACCCGGGAGAGCCAATGCCTCCTCAGTGCCGCCGGCCATCGATGAGCCGCAGGCCGGGCTCGTGACGACGATCTGCCGCGGATCGGATAACGATCGCGCCGTTGCGTTGCTCCAAAGTTGCCTTAAACAGCTGGGTTACTTAGACACTATCGACGGAATCTTTGGGCCCGACACGGAGGCATTTGTAAAGCGTTTCCAGCATGAGCAAGGCTTGGTGGCCGACGGGAGCGTAGGCGACAAGACGTGGACCACTTTGTTCGCTTTGGCTCCGCAGGTGTTCGAAAGCCTTTCAACCAAATGGCTCACCCAGAACGATCTCAATCAGGCGGCCGAGGCCTTGCAAGTAGAGCCTCCAACAATCAAAGCAGTCTACGACGTCCAATCCGGCGGCGTCGGCTTTGTGGGTACAAGACCCAAAATTCTTTTTGAGGGTTACGTGTTCTGGCAAAGGCTTAAAACACATGGGATTGATCCTGAGGCCTTCCGAGCGGGTAACGACGACATTCTCTATGAGAACTGGAGCAACCAGCACTACGCGGGCGGATTGCGGGAATATGATCGGCTTAAACGCGCGCGGCAGATCCACGAGGAAGCCGCCCTAGAATCAACTTCCTGGGGGCTCTTCCAGATCATGGGGCACCATTCCCAGCGACTCGGTTACCACAGTGTGATGAACTTTGTGACAGCGATGGACGTTAATGAAGCAGCACACCTGCAGGCCTTCTGCAAGTTCGTTGAAAAGACGCACGCGCGCGGAAAACCTCTGGTTGAGTATCTGCGCGAGCGGGATTGGACGGGTTTCGTATTCGGCTATAACGATGAACAGCATCGCGAGAACGGCTACGACGATAAGCTCGAGATTGCGTACAACAGAGCCCGCGTTGCGCTCGCGGCATAAGAATATAGGCGACACAATAGTTTCCATTATGCATAGGTGGAAAGCCATTCTTCGGGTCGCTTGTTTACTTGATGTGACTTATGTCAAATGTCTTGGTAATTGCATATTTGATGCAGCGCTCGTTAGCTTTGGTCATGTGGTGGGCTAGGAAGAGTGAACGAAGAAGCGCGTAAGCACATTCGCTGCGGCTTTGTCCCCACGAAGAACATCACACAGGGCGAGCACCTAAGCGTGCTGTGGAGTGAGCTACTCCGGCGCGGGATCAAGATTCATTCTACGCACAGGACCTTCAAGTAGGCGAATCAAGCGCCTCGCAAGGCTGCGGCATACCGTTTGATCATCGGATTTGGTCAAAGCGATGTTGACCGCAAGTGCCTGTTTGAATACGCGGAAGTGGATGGAGAAGAACATGGGATAGCCGCCAAGAACATCAATCCGTATTTAGTGGATGCCCGGGATGTTATTCTGGCAAGCCGCGCGAGACCACTGGCTCCCATGGCTGTAGTGCTTGACAGCAGTGCGATAGCCGGCGGAGGCTATCTCTGCACATGCCTGGGTGCGCGACGTTTGGGGAGGGTTGAAGAGCGGTTTTCGCTATTCGACGCAAACCGTCTACAATAACTTTCCCCGGCCGTAAAAGCTTGAAGATAAGCGCCGCGACGCCATTGAAGCGCCCGCGTAGGGCGTGCTTAATGCTCGTAGAGCGCATCCTAGGGCAACTCTTGCACAACTCTACGACCCGAACGCCATGCCGCCCAATCTAGCTAAGCCGCACGCTACGCTCGACCGCGCCGTGGACGCCGCTTATCTGCCCGACGGGGGACAGAGGACGTACGCCTGCGCCCTTGAGCCGTTGCCGTGCTGTTCCGCCGCTATACCGAGCTCACCAGTTTGATGGGATAATAATGGGGCTTAACTCGGAATTGAGCTCGCAAGCGTTTTCGCAGAAACCGCAACTTGGTCTCAGCTATCTAGAAGCTGGATTTTCCGTTCGGCAACATAAGTCCAGACCCGCCGTCAAATGTCGATTACTTGAGGGTCTAACCGTGGTACTGCCAAGGCAGAATCCGGGCGTCGGTTGGTTTAGACTGCCGTCAGACCTGATGTAGGAGTACCGGAAATTGAAATATCTCTATGCGCTGCTCATCCTAGTTCCATCAGCGTTCATCCTAGAGTTCTTGATCCGCCCTTCCCCAATCATAATCTTCGTCATTTCCGCACTGGCACTCATCCCGGTCGCGGCTGTGCTGGGCAAAGCGACGGAGCAACTTGCGGTTCATACCGGACCGCGGATAGGTGGGCTGTTGAACGCCACGCTAGGCAACGCGGCAGAGCTTATCATCGCGATCGTGGCGCTTAATGCTGGTCTGGTTGAGCTCGTCAAGGCCTCGATCACTGGCTCCATACTCGCTAACCTTCTCGTCGTCCTCGGTGCGAGCCTGCTGGTCGGTGGATTGAAGAACGGCATACAGCGGTTTAACAGGACGCAGGCAGGCGCCATTGCGGCCCTGATGCTGCTCTCCGTGATCGCCATGGCCGTTCCTACGCTGTTCGACAGGACTGTCGGCAAGGACATCATGACGCTGAGCGAAGAGGTCGCCGCGGTCATGATTATTATATACCTCGCGTATCTCGGGTACAGCTTCATCTTTGGCCCTGGCCCCGGCCGTGTCGGTAGCGAGATCCCTGCCCAGTGCCTGGACCGCACCGGCGAGACGCGACCCCATGTGAACAGGGAATCGAGCACCGGGGGAACGTGGCCGAGCTGCGCCGGGCCATGGAAGCAACCATGATCACTCCTGGAACGTGTCTGTCTCCGTCCTAGTACTCGTCATCTCCACCATTGCGATTGTGTTCATGAGCGAGTTCGTCGTCGGGCCGTGAAACACGTGACCGCCAGGTAGGCTGGTCTGAGTTCTTCCTTGGGGTCATGATTATCCCGCTCGTGGGTAATGTCGCCGAGCACATCGTAGGAGTGCAAGTGGCTTATAAGAACCAGATGGATCTTAGCCTTGCGATCTCACTCGGGAGCAGCCTTCAGATCGCACCGTTTGTCGCGCCGGTGCTAGTCTTTATTAGCCTGTTTATCGGCCCGAAGTGGATGGATCTGGTATTCACGACGTTCGAGACGATTGCACTCATCGCCGCCGTGATCGTAGCGACGATCGCCAGCCTGGACGGGGAGAGCAATTGGCTTGAAGGCGCGCTGCTGATCGGCATGTATGCTATCCTTGACTTCGCCTTCTTCTACGTCTGAGAGCATCTCCGTAAAATGTCTGACCTAGATGATCCTAGAGTTTTGTTTGCGGCTGAGCGTACGCTGTTGGCGTGGAATCGTACCAGCCTTACATTGATGGCGTTTGGATTTGTGATTGAACGATTTGGTCTATTTTTGCATCTGATCTCGCCTGAGGGTGGCGATCTGCCGCAAAGGGGCGTCTCTTATTGGGTGGGTGTTGCCTTTATAGGATTGGGTGCCTTAACTTCGGTTGGTGGAATCATCCAGTATAGAAAGGTACTTAAAACCCTCAAACCCATTGAGATCCCGACGGGTTATCTCGTGAATTTGGGCATGCTCGCAAATCTTGCTGTTGCTATACTTGGTGGTGCTCTTACCATTTACCTTTTTCAGGGGCGCAGTATCTAGCAGGTCGCAAGTCCATTGGAACGGGTAGGCATGAGCTCTACATCATCAGCCTTGATGCCCTGAGGCGCGAGCCCCATACAACGCCTGGAAGCAAAGCGGGCGAAGCAAAGCGGTCCGCGCGGGGCTGTCTGAACTGCCGTGAAGATGCGCAAGATGGAACAGATGGACAGCGATATTCGACAGTGGGTGTACAGCCATCGCTTATGCCTGAGCCCGTTGTCCTTGATCATCTTGGATTCTAGGGATATTCTCGACTCCCGTATTTGCGCCGTTCTCTTTGTACCATAAGTCGCTGTATTGGGTGGCGCTCCCTAGGGGAATCGAACCCCTGTTTTCGCCGTGAGAGGGCGACGTCCTGGGCCGCTAGACGAAGGGAGCGTGGGCCGCACGCGCAAACGCAAAATGATATCATAACTTCTCTGCCTGTTAATAACTAAGCTTAAGTGCGTATAACAGAAAGCTTTCAACGGCCCAGTCGCACGCCTACCGTTATCACCCGCGCGGAGCACTGCATCTCGCGGGCTAGTATCAGTGAGCACGCGCTCAAGGTCTTATATCGACTGAAAGATGCGGGTTTCGAGGCCTACATGGTAGGCGGTGGTGTGCGCGACCTGCTATTAGGCCGTGAACCGAAGGATTTCGATGTCGCAACTAGCGCGCGCCCCGAAGATGTGCGCAGGCTCTTTCGCAACTGCCGTTTAATTGGGCGACGGTTTCGCTTAGCGCACGTGCACTTCGGGCGCGAGATTGTCGAAGTGGCGACGTTTCGAGCGTTGCTGGACGGCGAGGACAACGGCGAAATCTTGCTCAAAGAGGGCCGCATCATCCGCGATAACGTGTACGGCACCATTGAGCAGGACGTCTGGCGTCGCGACTTCACGGTGAACGCGCTGTACTATGACATACGCGATTTCTCGGTAGTGGACTATACGGGCGGCATAGCCGATCTCAAGGCCGGCGTCTTACGGCCGATTGGCGATCCTTGCATTCGCTATCGGGAGGATCCGGTGCGTATGCTGCGCGCCGTGCGCTTCGCCGCCAAGTTGGGATTTAAGATCGATCCGCAGGCCGAAGCGCCGCTGGTAGAACTCGGAAATCTGCTTGCCGGCACACCGCCTGCGCGGCTATTCGACGAAGTTTTGAAGATGCTGCACGCAGGCTATGCCCACGAGGCTTTTGAGCTGCTGCGGCATTATGGCTTGTTGAGTTATCTATTTCCGATGACTGAGGAGGCACTGTCTAAAGAGGAGGGCGGATTTCCGTTGACCTTCGTAGCCAAGGCGCTTGAGGATACAGACGCTCGCATCAACGACGGCAAACCGGTGACGCCGGCCTTTCTCTTTGCGGTGTTGTTGTGGGAGCCCATACGCCAGCGGGTGCAAGCGCTCATGGCGCGGGGCATGGGTGGGTTCGAGGCGCTACAGCTTGCTAGCCAAGAAGTCATCACGCAACAAGTCAGATACACGTCCTTACCCAAGCGGTATAGGGTGCCCATGAGAGAGATCTGGCTGTTGCAGCCGCGCTTCCGTGAGCGCCAGGGTAAGCGTCCTTTGCGTCTACTAACCCATCCGCGCTTTCGTGCGGCCTATGATTTTTTATGTCTACGTAGCGCCGCAGGTGAAGAGTTGCAAGATGTATGTCAGTGGTGGACTGATGTACAGCAGGCAGCTACAGACGTGCGGATGAAGATGGCAGGCGTCGCGCGTAAACGATCTCGCCCACGCCGCCGTTGGCGCGCCGCTTCTGCACACGCAAAAGTTGATGCCTGAGGTACTGAGCGCATTGCGGGTGGACACCTACATCGGCATTGGCAGCAACCTGGACAATCCCATCGATCACGTCATGCATGGCCTGCGTGAATTGGGCCAGATACCGGATACTGAACATGTCGCGCACTCTAGCCTCTACGTCAGCCCGCCCATGGGTTCACGCTATCAGCCAGATTACGTCAATGCCGTAGCGCGGCTGCGCACGGCCCTGAATCCACTGGGCCTGCTAGATGATCTGTTGGCAATCGAGCGCGCACACGGGCGAGTACGTACCGGCGAACATTGGGGACCACGCACGCTAGACCTTGATATATTGCTGTATGGGGATTGCCAAATTGACAGCGCGCGGCTTGTCGTGCCGCATCCGGGGCTATCCGAGCGCGCGTTCGTGCTTTATCCGTTACAAGAGCTGATCGGCGACATTGAGGTACCAGGTCAAGGCAGGTTGAGTGCCCTGATCGCCCGCTGCCCACGCGGCGATTTGAGGCGCCTGGAAGTCGCCTAGTGCAATCTCGATCACCGTATTACATCGTCGTAGAAGGTACCATTGGCGTCGGCAAGACCAGCCTTGCTATACGGATTGCCACCGACTTCAATGCAAAGATACTGTTATAGGCACCAGAGAAAAATTCCTTTCTCAATCATTTTTATGAGTATCCGCGGCAAAATACCTTGCCTGTGCAGCTGTGTTTTCCGATGCAGCGGGCTAGGCAATTAGATCTGCTGTGCCAGTGGGATCTCTTCGATCGGGCATGGGTGGCGGCCTTCATGCTGGAGAAGGATCAATTGTGTTTGCGCGCCTGACTTTAAATTGTGCCGAGTTAGAGCTGTATGAACAGCTTTATGCGCATGTAAAGGTCACCGCACCAACGCCCGATTTGGGGGTGTATTTGCAAGCGCCGGTGGCGTATTGTTGCGGAGGATTTGCATGCGCGGGCGTAGCTACGAGCAACATCTAGCACCGGATTGTCTGGAGCGGGTCTGCCAGTCGTATGCGGATTGTTTTAGCAGTTATTCAGACGCGCCGCTGCTGATGATCAACGCACTAGAGATCGACTTCGTCGCTACGAGGACGACCTCTGGGCGCTGCTGGCGCAGATCCGTGCTGTCCACGGCGGCTGACACTTTTTTAATAGTTTGCCTTTGATCGATACATGAGCGTACATGTCGGGCAGCGCGGGGTTACAGTCAGCACCCTCAAACAGATGAAGCAACAGGGCGAGAAAATCGCCTGCCTGACCGCTTACGACGCCAGCTTTGCAGCGTTGTTGGATGCAGCCCATGTGGATGTGATTCTGGTGGGCGATTCACTAGGAATGGTGATCCAGGGTCACGATACCACGGTGCCTGTGACCGTGGACGACATGATCTATCATGGGCGCGCCGTCGCGCGCGGTGCGCGCCGGGCGCTGCGTATCATTGATATGCCGTTCATGAGTTATAGCAATCCCGCGCAAGCGATCAATAACGCCGCGCGCTTAATGCAGGAAGGCGAGGCGCAGATGGTCAAGCTCGAAGGCGGTGAAATCCAGGTTCAGATCGTGGATCAATTAAGCGCTCGAGGCATCCCTGTCTGCGCACACCTCGGATTGCAACCGCAGTTTATCTATAAGCTGGGCGGCTATCGCGTGCAAGGCAGGGATGATACCAACGCAAAGATACTGTTAGATACCGCATGCGAGCTGCAAGCTGCGGGCGCGGAAGTGCTGCTAGTGGAATGCATACCCGCCGTGCTGGCCGCGCGCATTACAGCCGAAGTCAGCATCCCGGTAATTGGCATTGGCGCAGGCGGCGTTTGCGATGGCCAAGTCCTGGTGCTATACGACATCCTAGGCATCGGCCTGGATAGGGCGCCGCGGTTCGCCCACAATTTTCTGGCTGGTGCCAATGGCATTAAAGACGCCATAAAAAACTATGTCAGTGCGGTCAAAGATCAAACCTTCCCGGGCGCCGAGCACAGCTTCTGATATCCCAGTCTGCATGTGGATACAGCACACGTCTTCTAAGCGCTATTTTGCACATAATGCAATCATGTTGACTATCGCCAATATTTCTGAACTGCGCGCACGGCTTGCTGCTTGGCGGCGGCAGGCGGCAAGCATCGCCTTGGTGCCCACCATGGGCAATCTACACGCCGGGCACATGAGCTTGATCGAGTACGCGCGGGCGAACGCCACGCGCGTAGTGGTTAGCATCTTCGTAAACCCTATGCAGTTTGATCGCGCCGAAGATCTAGCGGCCTATCCGCGTACTTTAGAGGAAGACTGCTGTCAGCTACGGGCGCTCGATACCGATCTAGCGTTTATACCGACAGTAGACGTGCTTTATCCGCGCGGCATGGAAAACATCACGCGCGTGGAAGTGCCACATTTGGCTTACATTCTCGAAGGCGCGAGCCGACCGGGACATTTCGCCGGTGTTGCGACTATCGTGACCAAGTTATTAACCATCGTGCAGCCAGATATGGCAGTATTCGGAGAAAAGGATTATCAGCAGTTGTTGATAGTTCAACGTTTGGTCGCCGACTTAAATTTGCCAGGTGAGATCGTTGGCCGGCCTACAGTGCGCGAGCCAGATGGTCTTGCGATGAGTTCACGCAATGGCCATCTGACCGCTCAGGAACGTGCACTAGCGCCGGGATTACATGCGGCGCTGCTAGATGTTGGTGATCATATCCGCAAGGGCAGGAGTGACTATTCATGGCTTGAGCGACAGGCGATTCATGAACTGCAAGCGACGGGTTTGCGGCCGGATTACGTTAGCACTCGCCGTGCCTATGATCTTGCGTTGCCAGACGCAGGGGATCGAGATTTGGTGGTGCTAGGCGCCATATGGCTAGGTGGGACGCGCCTGATCGACAATATCCGTCTGACATTGATGGATTATCGTTAATCACCGATAATTGATTGCCCTCTGCTGTTGACATAACTCCCTGAGGTACGCCGAGGAGGCACAACATGAGGTTGACCTTGCTCAAAGCCAAGCTGCATCAAGCCAGGGTGACGCACTCTGAGCTGGAATACGAGGGCTCGTGTGCCATCGACAGCCATCTGCTGGATGCCGCGGGAATCCACGAATATGAGCAGATACAGATCTATAACCTGGCCAATGGTGAGCGCTTTACGACGTACGCGATTCGCGCTGAAGCCAACAGCGGCATCATCTCGGTCAACGGTGCCGCGGCGCACCGTGCGAAACCAGGGGATCGCGTGATAATCTGTGCCTATGCTGAGCTAGATCAGCACGAGCTCGCCCGATTCAAACCCATCCTCGTTTATCTGGACAAGGCCAATCGAATCGCGCGCACTGCGAATGTGACACCGGTGCAAGCGGCTTAGTCCATAGATTTTCAGTCGTCCCCGCCAGATTGGCCTGGGAGACACGACAGTGGCTAATTAGCCGTCGCCTTAATCTAGATGATCGCGGGTTAACCGCTTTCTCACCGCGGAGTGGTGCGCTTATCTAGCGGCAGGTCCGGCGAGGTATACCGCTTGCTGCCCTTGGTTCATGTCGTTCGTGGCTCAACCCGTATTGCGCATGCCTGCAGCAATAGCATTGATCGTACGCAACAGGGGGTGTAGCAATACGTCTTGCGTTTGCTGCTCCGGTGTCAATTGACGGTGCCGCCGCAGCAGCGTGATCTGAATGTGGTTGAGCGGGTCGAGGTATGGATTGCGCCGCTGCAGAGAAAGCCTGAGCATAGAATTTTCCGGTAGCAAAACATCAACTTGAGCCACTTCGAGCACCTGCACTACGGTGCGCTCGTACTCGGCCTTGATCATGTTGTAAATCTTATCGGCGATTTGTGGTTGATGGCTTAAGTCGGCGTATTCCCTGGCGATACGCATGTCGGCTTTTGCGAGCGACATCTGCGTGTTATCCATTAAGGTGCGGAAAAATGACCATTCTTTGTACATGGCCTGCAGACAGTGAATTCGCTTAGGTTCCTCCGCACGTAGCGTCTCCAGGGCATATCCGATGCCATACCAAGCAGGCAACGTATGGCGCGACTGCGCCCACCCAAATACCCAAGGAATGGCGCGAATGGAGTGCTTGGAGCGATCCTTGAGCATGCGATGCGAAGGCCGGGAGCCAATATTGAGCTGACCAATCTCTATCACCGGCGTGACTTCGTAGAAATAATCAAGCAGCCCTTCCGTATAATCGGTCAACTCACGGTAGGCTTTCTCGCCGAGCTTGGCTAAGGAGTCCATAGTCTTGAGATGCTCATCAAGATGCTCATCTTGGGCGAACAACAGATGGCTGCTGGCCTTGAGCAACCCAGTGGCGCCCATGGTTAATTCATAAGTCGCAGTCTCGGTGTTGCTGTATTTATAAGATAGGACCTCTCCTTGTTCGGTGATCTTAATGCAGCCCTGCACGGTGTTAGGCGGTTGCGCCATGATTGCCTCGTGCGTGGGCCCGCCGCCACGGCCGATGGTGCCGCCGCGGCCATGGAAGAGACAACACTTGACGCCGAAGCGGTCGGCCATGGCAGTAATCGTTTGCTGCGCCCGATACAGATTCCACACTGAAGCCAAAATGCCGCCATCCTTACACGAATCCGAATAACCAAGCATGATTTCCTGGAGATTGCCGGAGGCACTCAACAGTTCACTGTAAGCTGGCTGGCCAAACAGCTTCATCAATACAACCTCGATGTGCGCGAGATCTTCTATAGTCTCGAACAGCGGCGCGATCTTGATGTGACAGTGCCAGTCGCCTTGTGGATCGCGCTCTGCGAGTCCCGCCAGGCTCGCCAGGAACATGACCTCCAGCACGTGGGATGCAGTATGTGCCATGGAGATAACATAGCTGCCAAAGGCGCTTGGACTGATCTCGTCGCGCATCTCGGCCATTACATACAATACTTCGACCACGCCACGCGTCGTCTCAGAGAGATTCATCTCACTAAGCGGAAATGGGGCGCTGGAATTGGTCAGCAATTCATCCAGCAGGTGTAGCCTTTCCTCCTCAGATAAGTCCTGATATGATCGTGTTTTTCCCCCGCGTTCAAGGATTTCCGCGACGGCGGCGGTGTGTACGCTGGACTCCTGTCGCAGATCCAATTGCGCCAGATAGAATCCGAAGGTCTCGGCGAGGCGAATTAAATCCTTGAGCCTACCACCCGCTAAGTTGGCATCACCATGGGTGCGCAGCGAATCGCGTATTACGTACAAGTCCGCCAGGAAATCCTGTTCTGACGCATAGCCCTCGCCCAAGGCGCCGTGCAGATAGCCGGCCAAACGTTCGTCCACGAGCCGCAGATTACGTTGCAGTCGGTGCGCCATGATGGCGAGTTTGCGTCGATAAGGCTCCTTTGCGAAGCGATCCGGATTGTCTCTGAACGCCGTGCGTGCGATGAGGCGGTCTCGCTCCAGCGAAGCGATGAACTGGGCCGAGGGCGTGACAAGTTGTGCGGAATGAGTAAGGATATTCTCAAGTGCCTGTACCCGCTCGATGTAAGCTTGCAATACGGTGCCGCATTGCAGGCGTAACGCCGCGCGCGTGACCTCCGGCGTAACAAAGGGATTGCCGTCGCGATCGCCGCCTATCCAAGAGCCGAAGCGCAGGAAACTCGGCACTCTCACTTTCACATGATCGCCATCGCTCATGTAGATCCTTTTTATCGCGCGCTCAAGGTTGCGATAAACGTCGGGCACGGACTGGAAGATCGCGTTGCGGAAGTAATAAAGCCCGTTCTTGACTTCGTCTTCCACCGTCGGCTTATTCAAACGGACTTCGTCCGTCTTCCATAGGATTTGCACGTGTGCCTGCAAGCGCTCGATGATCTCACCGCGCTGATAATCACTAAGCTGCGTATTATTGAGTTCTTCGCCGATCAAGAATATGCGCCGCAGACATTCCATGACGGTGCGGCGCTTGGCTTCAGTGGGATGCGCAGTAAACACGGGGATGTATACCGTCTTGTTTAGCAGCGTCTGTAATTGTTCAGCGTTCACACCGCGATCGTGAAACGCGCGCAAGGTGTCGTCGAACGAGCCCTGCCATAAGGGCTTGCCAGTGGTAACTTGCACGCGGCGCTGACGATGCAAGAATGCCTCTTCGGCGATATTGGCAAGGCTGAAGTACGTGGAGAAGGCTCGCACAACCTGTTCTAAGATGTGTAGATCCAGGTAGTCGATGTACTCCATCAACCGCTGGCGGCTGTCCGGATCTTCCCTTTCGCGCAGCTTAAGGTAGCCGGTGCGCAAGGTCTCGACTGCGGCGTATAAACCTTCACCGGCGTGCGCGCGCAGCACATTGCCCAGCAGGTTTCCGTAGAGCTTCACGCGCTGACGCAGTTCTTTGTCGGTGCAGGATTCAAGGCTGTCTGGCTTATTCACGATGGCATCGCGAGTAAGTAATAAGTCGAGTAAGTAAAAGTTATGTACAGGAGCGCCTAAGAGTGGTTGAGCATCAGCTTATTACATTGGCACGCTAAACTGCAAAGGTATATTTTGTTGCCGTGCACCGACTGATTT
>DATACK010000053.1:0-1965 GCA_036259115.1 Gammaproteobacteria bacterium
GGGCCGCCGGGCCGGCGAGGTTCATCTGCCGGCACACCGGCGCGCTCGCGCCGCAGCTCCTCCATGCGGGCCCGGATCGCGGTGAAATCGTCGGCGGCGCGAGGTCGGGCCACGCTTCCTCCTTGTGTTTTGTCGAAATTAGCCGCCCGACAGATTGGAAAATTACGGTTAACGGGCAAGCTCTCTTGGCCACTGATAGAGGACCGCCTCGTGACGCGACAGGTTGCGGTGCCGTCGCCCGCTCGGTTAATGGGTATATTTCGCACCTGACTTCTGCACGCCCTAACCCCTTGAGGAACTTGGGCGTGGGAAGCCGAACGAAATTCTTGAACAGTAATGTCAGTTATCTAACCCCAGCTATGGATAAGGGGTGAGGGGATTCCCAACGGATCAAGGATTTGACAGCATCGGTTTGCGACGACTGAGCCTCAAGCCAGGTTCCGGAGCCCCCTTAATGGCGGTGGATATCACAGCGCTCTACTGCTGTCTCGATGACTTCTGCAAAGTGTTTGCCGATTGGGAAGCGCACCGGCTGCTCCCATCGGAGCAGACACGCCAGCGCTCCGGCAAGCTGTCGCGCGCCGAGATGCTGTTCATCGTGGTGCTGTTTCACCTTTCGCCCTACAAGAACTTCAAGGTATTCTAGCTCTACGGCATCGGCGGTCAGTATCGCGCCTGTTTTGACGAGCTGCCGCACTATGACCGGTTCGTCAGCCTGATGCCTCGGCTGTTTGTTCCCCTCATGGTGCTGCTGCACGGCCTCAGCGGCGAGCAAACCGGCGTCTACTTCGTGGATTCAACCAAGCTCGCCGTCTGCCACAATCGCCGCATCCACCGCCATAAGGTCTTCGATGGCCTGGCCGCGCGCGGCAAGACCAGCATGGGATGGTTCTACGGCCTCAAGCTGCACTTCGTGATCAACCACAAAGGCCAGATCATGGCGCTGAAGATCACCTCCGGCAACACCGCCGATAGCACCGTGCTGGACCAGATGACCCGCCATCTTGCGGGTAAGCTCTACGCTGACAAGGGCTACATCGGCCGCGAACTGTTCCACAAACTCTGGCGGCGTGGCCTACACCTCATCACCCGCATCCGGCGCAACATGAGGAACTATCTGATGCCCCTGGCCGACAAGATCATGCTGCGCAAACGCTTCGTCATCGAGACCGTGCTCGATACCCTGAAATCCGAAATGGGGCTTGAACATTCACGCCACAGGTCGGTCATCAACGCCATGGTCCATATCCTGTCCTGCCTCGTCGCTTACGCGTTCAGACCCGGCAAGCCCTCCATCCCACTGACAGCACAACAAATCACGGCTTATCCATAGCTGGGGTTAAACAAAAGTTCTGACCATCACTGTGCCTGGGTGCCAGTGTTGGTAGGCTGCCCAGAGAGATCGTCCGCCACGGCCGCCGTTCATGGCCGAGGTCGCCGTCCAAAGGCGCTGGTTCGCGGATCACCGTGCTGGCGTGCCGACAGATGCATCGTCGCGCGGCGGGCTCGTCGCGGCCACGCCGGAGCGGGAGCCGAGCAGGCCGCGGATGAACACGTAAAACACCGGTGTGAAAACCAGGCCGAAGATCGTCACGCCGAGCATGCCGAAGAACACCGCAGTGCCGAGCGACTGCCGCATCTCGGCTCCCGCTCCGGTCGCGATCGCAAGTGGTACGACACCGAAGATGAACGCGAGGGAGGTCATCAGGATCGGCCGTAGCCGGGTCCGGGCGGCTTCGGTCGCGGCCGCGAACCTGTCCTTGCCTTCCACCTCGGCCTGACGCGCGAATTCGACGATCAGGATTGCGTTTTTCGCGGCCAGCCCGACCAGGACGACAAACCCGACTTGCGCCAGGATGTTGACGTCCATGCCGCGCAGCAGCAGCCCGCTGACCGCGGCCAACAGACACATCGGCACGATCAGGATGATCGCTAGCGGCAGCGACCAGCTCTCGTATTGCGCGG
>DATACK010000054.1:0-7947 GCA_036259115.1 Gammaproteobacteria bacterium
GGTTTAGAGTAGTTGTCAGGGCAAAAAGGTCAGCAGAAATCCCACATCTAGGCGCATGAAATTCATGCCAGCTAGGCAGGCGAATAAGGGCGATGCAAGTATAAGTATCAGGAAATAATGCGGGTAGCAATGCGGGTATTATAAGCCAAGCTTCATTAATGACATGTTTACTTTCAGCCACATAACTTTCTCATGCTTATAACGGCAAATAATCCTGAAACTATGGGTGTCACGGTCGTTGACGAGCAGTAGGTACAAAACAGACGATTACGTTTACCGATAGGCCACTCAATCGTGGCATGCTGGCCATGACGCGCGAGCTGAAACACCTATCACAGAAACAACGTCTTGCCTGTGGCTATAGGCTAACGACAGCATGCGAGATGCTGCGTTGGCTCGCGTTTAAAGACTACATTAAAGAAAATTCTGATGGTGTCAAAATTGATCACGCGTTATTAAAGGCATTTGCACGCGCACTATTCAACAAGAAAGGCTGGTTTTAGATCGCACCATTACTTCGCATCGCAGTGGCTTACCGTGAGACCTGATTCCTCATCATTACCTCAAATATCAAAGAGCGCATGTTGGGCGAAAAACTTGAGCGGTTTCAACGAATGCAGTGGATCTGGCGATAATTGAGCGTGAGCGCGGAAGCCGACGCTCAGCCGGTTCTTTCACACCCGCAACTAGGTAACCTCGCGCTCGCTTCCCTTGGCATCCATTTGGAAGACAGCAGGTGAGACCTGTACCGCGGAGAACTTGAGGCCTTGGATTTTGCCGAAGCCCCGATGTACCCAAATCGAAATATCCTACGCTTTCACTTTGCTTCAGCGGTATCGTAGCGGGGCACATACACGCGCAGCATCGTGCCTTCTCCGATTTTGCTTTCCAGTTCTAAGTTTGTGTCCAGCAATTCACACAGGCGCGTGACGATAGATAGGCCCATACTTTCGCCTCGCTCTTGATGAGGTAGACGGTGGTTTGGGGAGAGGTTGGATGATGGAACAAGTTCGGCGCTGGCTCGCTCCTCTCCTTGCCTCGCTCTCTTTTTTCGCGCGCCTTGATGGTGGCGTCTATCAATGCTCCGACCGATGGCGCGCCCGGCCCTGCATGAAAGGCAGGGCCGGTGTCTTGCACACGTAGCATCCAACGCTCAGTGTCATCTTCTTGGCTGTCTTCCCAACTTATGGTTACGCCGCCTTGTTGCGTGTATTTCGGGGCGTTGAGCAGCAGATTCTGAGCAATTCGCCGCGTCTTAATGACATCCCCTTCCACCGGCAGCGTGGCCGGCCCATCTGCCTTTAAGTACAACCCGCGCTCGCTCGCGAAGGATTGCAGATTTTCACTCAACTCCCGCAACAACTCGGCAGCATCAAACGGCGCCACCTCCCGCTGTTCTTGTCCTGCTTGCAGGCGCGCCAGGCTCGTCACAGGGCCAGCATGGAGTGCAATGAAGACAAGCCTCTTTTTGCAACAAGTGGAGCAATTCATGGCGCGTCGCGTCCGGTATCTTTTCTCGTGGCAGCCCAAAAGTCGCATTGGTCGCGCTAAGATTACCACCTAAATCGTGCACGGCTTGCCGCCACAATTCCGCACGCCGGTGTTCCAGTTCATGCGCGTGCGCCACCGCTTGTTCCAGATCTCGGACGTGCCCCGCGGCCTCGGCCTGCTGTAGCTTGACGTATATGTCGCACTCTCGCCGACGCCCTGGATGCAAAGCTGCACTACCATCCGTCGCGCAATGGGTAGGATTTCGCGCTCGCATTCTGGATGGGCTAAGGCATAGCCTTCCAGTTCGTCACGCAAGCACAGATGTAAATGGCCCCATTCGCGGGCTACTTCACGCAGCTGAAAGGCCTGCTGCCAAGGGTGTAAGCCATGTGCGGCCGCATCCTCCTCGGCTTCTTCTGCTGTTGCGTACCGGTGGAGCCTCGCTTCAAAATCATCTAGCACTACCGGAATGCGGTCTTGGAACTGTGTGCGGGAGAGTGTGGTGGCGGTGGTCAGTTCAGGGTCAATGGCGACTGCCTGGCGCCAGGCTTACAGTATAGCACTGCGCCGCTGGGCGAGGGATGAAGCCAGCGCGACCAGTTGTTCAGCGATCCTTGTGCGATGCCCCGCATGAAGATCATTGTCCTCGCAGCAGGGTATCGTCCACCCAATGATGCGCCACAAATTGATGTTTCGCTCCAACAATAGTCAGGCTGGATACCGCGACCGCGCAAGGTAGCCCAGTTGACATCTTACTTGTAGGCCGAAGTGGACGTCGATTTATGCCACGGATTTGATGTCCGTAGTTTCAGGCCAACCATATAGCAGGCGGCGCATGTTCGTCCGCCGCCTGTGTTTGGCTCATTTACCCGCACTTGAGACACGAGTCGGGCGTCATTTAAGTTGTAAGCAGTCATGAGCCAATCCCGTCATGCCCGTATCTCTTCGACAACATCACTATCGGGGCTCTTGGCGTCCATTTGTAGGCTGGCAGGCGAGACCTGCACCGCACAGAACTTGAATTCCGGAATCTTACCGAAAGGATCAAGCGCCGGATTGGTCAGCAAGTTAGCAGCTGCTTCACGGTAGGTGAACGGCATGAAGACTTGTCCGTCTTGCAATGCAGCGTCACTGCGCGCGTAGCACGTGACCTCGCCACGGCGTGATCTCACCGTGATCATGTCGCCGGGCCTTACGCCTATTTTTTCCAGCTCGACGGGATGCATCTGCGCTACTGGCACCGGCTCGATGGCATCTAACATGGTTGCGCGACGCGTCATCGCGCCGGTATGCCAGTGCTCAAGCTGGCGCCCAGTAATGAAGACATACGGATATTCCTTGTCCGGCAGTTCATCTGCATTGGTGAACGGTGCGGGCACGAACTTGGCCCGGCCATCTTCGGTGGGAAAGTTCTCGGTGAACACCACCCCTTCGCCTGGATCGCCTTCCTTCTCGCACGGGTACGTGACACCATGCTCGCGTTCTAAACGATCCCAGGTGATGCCGGCGATGCTGGGCATGCACTGGCGCATCTCTTCGAACACCTCGCGCGGACCCTCGTAATGCCAATCCAAGCCGATACGTCGTGCAAGCTCTTGAATAATCCACAAATCTTGGCGTGCATCCCCGGGCAGATTCAGTCCCTGACGGCCCAGCTGCAGGCGCCGATCGGTGTTGGTATAAGTGCCGGTTTTCTCCGGGAATGCAGAAGCCGGCAGCACTACATCAGCGTAGTAGGCGGTTTCGGTCAAGAAGATATCCTGTACCACCAGATGTTTCAGTTCAGCTAGCGCCTGGCGCGCGTGATTCAGATCCGGATCGGACATGGCCGGGTTCTCGCCCATGACGTAGAGGCCATGCAACTTGCCTTGGTTGATTGCTTGCATGATCTCGACGACGGTTAAACCCGGCTTCGGATCCGGCTTATAATTCCAGAACTTTGCGAAGAATTCACGTTCCTTCGGATCCTCTACTTGCCGATAATCGGGAAATACCATCGGGATTAAACCGGAATCAGACGCCCCCTGCACGTTGTTCTGACCGCGCAGTGGATGCAAGCCGGTGCCGGGACGACCAATCTGGCCCGTCATCAGGCACAGCGAAATCAAGGCGCGTGAGTTATCGGTGCCATGAATGTGCTGCGAGATGCCCATACCCCAAAAGATGATCGAGGCCTTGGCCTTAGCGTAGATGCGCGCGACCTCGCGGATGGTCTCGGCTGAAATGCCGCAGATTGGCGCCATCTTCTCAGGCGAGAACTCCTTTAAATGTTCCTTGAGTTCATCGAAGCCCGTTGTGCGCTTCTCGATAAACTCAGGATCGGTCAGCCCCTCCTCGATGATGGTATGCATCATTGCGTTCAATAATGCGACATCGGTATCTGGCTTAAACTGCAAGTAATACTGCGCGTGATGGGTCAGTGTTTCATTATTGCGCGGGTCGATCACGATCAGGGTTTTGCCGGCATGCGCGGCGTTTTTTATGAAGGTTGCCGCTACCGGATGGTTTTCGGTGGGGTTAGCACCGATCACGATCATGACCTCGGCGTCCTCTACATCTCTTACCTGATTCGAAACCGCGCCCGAGCCGATGCATTCCATTAGCGCCGCCACGGAGGAGGCGTGGCATAGCCGTGTACAGTGATCGACGTTGTTGGTGCCAAAGCCGACGCGCACCAGCTTTTGAAACAGATAGGCCTCTTCGTTAGAGCCCTTGGCGCAGCCAAAACCGGCCAGCGCAGAAGGTCCATGTTCGTCGCGGATGCGACGCAGTCCTTCGGCCGCTTTATCCAAGGCTTCTTCCCAAGTCGCCTCACGGAAGAGTTTCAATGGATCATTCGGATTGATGGCATGGATGTCCACGCCGTTCTTAGGTGCGTCCTCGCGCCGAATGAGTGGCTTGGTCAGACGGCCTTTATGGTGGACGTAATCGAAGCCGTAGCGACCCTTGACGCACAGGCGGTCGTGGTTGGATGGGCCATCGCGGCCTTGCACGTGCAGGATCTTGTTGTCCTTGATGTGGAAGGTAAGCTGACAACCGACGCCGCAGTAGGGGCATACGGATTCTACCAATTTATCGGGCTTGATCAGGCCGACCCCGCCGGAAGGCATCAACGCGCCGGTGGGGCAGGCCTGCACGCACTCGCCGCAGGCCACACAAGAACTGTCGCCCATAGGGTCATCCAAATCGAATACGGGTAACGAGCGCGCGCCGCGGTAGGCATAGCCAATCACGTCGTTGTTCTGGATGTTGCGGCACGCCCGCACACAGCGGGTACACTGGATGCAAGCATCGAGATGGACTGCAATGGCCGGATGTGTAAGATCCGGTGGCGGCTCGGGGCGCCTTTGAAAGCGCGGCTTGCCCAGGTTGACGAACTGCGACCACCGATCCAGTTGGTTGTTGAGCGTGTAATCGCGTTCGGGCATGTCGGACTGGAGCAGTTCTAGCACCATCCTTTGCGCCTTAAGTGCTCGCTCACTGTTGCTCTGGACGACCATCCCTGCCTGTACCTTTCGGTAGCAGGAAGGTTGCGTCGCGCGTTCACCCTCGATCTCCACCATGCATGAGCGGCAGTTGCCGTCCGGCGAGCCGTCCATATAGCATAGATTAGGAATTTCGATGCCGTGTCGCTGGGCGGCAAGCAGGATGGTTTCGCCTTCATAGGCCGAGATCTGCTTGCCATTTAAGGTGAATTCGACAGTCTCGGGGAGATATTCGGGGTTAGCTGCCATTTTTCAGCTCCTCTGGGAAATACTTCATCACCGACATCAAGGGATTGGGCGCTGCCTGGCCGAGGCCGCAGATCGAGGCGTCCACCATGACAGTAGCCAGGTCGTTAAGCTTCTCTTGATCCCAGTGGGGCTCTGCCATCAGCTCGACTGCTTTGGCTGTACCGACCCGGCATGGGGTGCACTTGCCGCAAGATTCGTGATTGAAGAAACGCATAGTGTTCAATGCGGCTTTTTTGGCCGTATCGTGTTGGCTGAGCACAATCATTGCGGCCGAGCCGATGAAACATCCGTACTCCTGCAAGGTATCGAAATCCAGCGGGATATCACCTAAGGATGCCGGCAGGATCCCACCGGAAGCGCCGCCGGTAAGATAACCGTAGAACTCATGGCCATCCAGCATGCCACCGCAGTATTCGTCGATCAGCTCGCGCATCGTGACGCCAGCCGGCGCTCTATGCACCCCAGGTTTTTTAACCCGCCCACTGACGGAGAAGGCACGCAGGCCCTTGCGGCCGTGCCGTCCGCCTTCGGCGAACCATTCCGGGCCTTTTTCCAGAATGTCGCGTACCCAGTGCATGGTCTCGAGGTTCTGTTCCAAAGTCGGGCGACCCCAAAGACCATTGATGGCGACAAAGGGTGGCCGCAGGCGCGGCATGCCCCGGCGGCCCTGAATGGATTCGATCATGGCTGATTCCTCGCCGCAGATGTATGCTCCGGCACCACGGCGCAGATACAGCGGTGGGAGTTCACATGGCGGGTCGGCTTTGAGTGCCGCCAGTTCTTTTTCAAGGATTTTTCGGCAGGCGGCGTATTCATCACGCAAATAGAAATAGACCTCTTTGATACCGATCACATGCGCTGCAATTAGCGTCCCTTCTATAAACCGATGCGGGTCACGCTCGAGAAAATAGCGGTCCTTGAACGTTCCCGGCTCGCTCTCGTCGATATTGATTGCTGCATAGCGCGGCGCGGGTTGCTCAGCTACTGTGCGCCACTTCTTGCCTGCGGGAAAGCCTGCGCCGCCCAAGCCCCGCAGGTTGGAATCCTCGAGTGTCTTGAATACTTGCTCGCGCGAGATGAAGCCCTCGACCACGTTGAGCAGTGTTTTATAGCCGCCGGCCTCACGGTATTGTCGATAATCAACATAATCCGGTATATCCGGCTCCGTCTCCCCAAGCTCTACCGCTTGCAAGACCTTGTCGGGATCGGCGTAGTCAACGGGTTTACGGCCGACTACCGCAACGGGTGCCATCGCACAGCGCCCTACGCAAGGGACGCGTCGCACCCGTACCTTATCGCCAACCGCCTGCTGCAAGGCATCGATCAACGAATCGCTCCCGAACATCTCGCAGGTGACCGAATCGCAGACCCCGACCGCTAATGCCGGGGGCGGATTCTCGTTCTCCTTGACCACGTCGAAGCTGTCATAGAAAGTGGCGACCTCATAGACCTCGCAAGTCGATAGCTTCATCTCATGTGCTAGCGCCGTCAGGTGTGCGGCGGACAGATGACCATACGTGTCCTGGATTCGATGCAGGTATTCAGTCACAAGGTCACGACGTCTAGGATCGCCGCCGAGCAGCGCGCGAATTTCGAATAGCGCTTGCGGCTCGGCGCTGCGGCCGCGTTGTTCGCCGCGATGCTTGCGGCGCCTGGTTGGCATGGCGGTTGCCATGGCTTGACTCCTCCGATATTTGTAATAATGGCCGCACGTATGTGCGGATAGATCATTATTCTAGCAAGCGTTCTGCCATACATGAACCGCTGCCGATGCATTGCTAAACACATATGTGACTCCTTTACGGGATATATAGGTCGAACCAGCGGCCGATGTGGGTTATACCTTCCGCTATGGAGGGCAGAAGTACAAGACATGGACCGGTGACCGATACTCATAAGGAATCGTCTCGCGACGGCAAAAATCAGAAAAAGTAACTTCACGTTCCAGCCGAGGATGCTTCACATCTCGCTTATCGCGCTATTTGTGGGTGCGCTCTGCGCAGTGGTGACCTGGATGCTAGTACACCTCATCGAGCTGGCACCAATCTGTTTTTCTATCAGCGTCTATCTTTAAGTTTTGTTTCCTAGCGGATAACCACCTGGGATGGGGTGCTACCGATCTCAGCAATCGGCGGGATCATCGTCGGTCTTATGGTACGTTACGGCTCCGAACACATCCGCGGGCACGGAATCCCAGAGGCGTTTAAGGCTATTCTGTTTGGCAAGAGCATCATGGAACCCAAGTTGGCGGCGCTCAAGCCGCTCTGCTCAGCAGTGGTCATCGACTTCGGCAGGCCGTTTGGCGCAAGGGGCCTATCATCATGACTGGTGGTGCCGTGGGTTCGCTAGTGTCACAGGTCTTTATGCTCACCGCCAAAGCGGTGCATTCTGCTGTAGCTGGTGCGGCAGGTGGCATAGCGGCCACTTTCAATACGCCCATCGCCGCAATACTGCTTTCAGTCGAGCTGTTGTTGTTCGAGCTTAGACCGCGCAGCCTCATCCCAGTGGCGCTGGCATGCGCGGTGGGTGTGGCACTGCGGCCGCATTTCTTAAGTTCAGGCCACTCATTTCCTATGTCAGGAAACCGAGCGGTAAACAGCCCGGAACTGATCTCGCCGGTGATCTGCGGTTTGCTGGCGGCCATACTTTCGTCCATCCTCATCTTATCCGTATACGCCTGCGAGGATGGTTTCCACAAGCTGCCCATCCATCGGATGTGGTG
>DATACK010000055.1:0-2141 GCA_036259115.1 Gammaproteobacteria bacterium
AGCCGGGCGACGGTCAGCGCGCGATCGACGAGATTCATAAGGCGGGCGCACGCTTGGTAAGTGATGACCTATGACCACGTACGCGGGTGATCTATAGGACGATGAACGCCAACTTCGGCCACTCCGCACTGTTTACGGACCTCTATGAGTTGACTATGGCCCAGGCCTACGCGGCCGAGGGCATGGAAGACATCGCTGCCTTCGAGTTGTTCTTTCGCGAGTTGCCGCCAACTCGCAACTACGTGCTGGCCTGTGGACTGGAGAGCGTATTGCGATTTCTGGAAGAGTTGCAGTTCACCCGCGGTGATCTTGAGTATCTGCAGGGGCTAAAACGTTTTTCCGCTGTATTCCTCAAGCGGCTTGAGCGGTTGCGGTTTACCGGCGACGTGTATGCGGTGCCCGAGGGTACGCTAGTGTTTCCAAACGAGCCTGTAGTGCAAGTGGTCGCGCCGATTATCGAGGCGCAGCTGGTTGAAACCTGGATACTCAACCAGATCCATTGTCAGTCGGTATTCGCTTCTAAGGCGGCGCGCATCGTCACCGCCGCCGAGGGACGCGAAGTCATCGATTTTGGTGCCCGCCGCAGCCACGGAGCCGACGCCGCGCTCAAACTTGCACGCGCGAGTTGGATCGCAGGGTTTGCCGCGACTTCTAATGTCGAGGCGGGCCGCTGTTATGGCATTCCCGTATCGGGCACCATGGCGCATAGCTATATCCAGGCGCACGCGCAGGAGCGCCAGGCTTTTCAGCGATTTATGCAGGAATTTCCCGGCGCCACGATACTCGTCGATACCTATGACACCTTGGTGGCGGTGCGTGAGCTCATTCAATTAATTCAAACCTCCGAGGGGAAATTGAGAACTGACGCCGTACGCCTTGACTCAGGCAATCTGGATGATCTGTCTCGACAGACACGCCGACTGGTAGATGAGGCCGGCCTTGCGCGGGTTAAAATCATCGCCTCCAGCGGGCTGGATGAAAACAAGATTCAGGCGTTGATTAAAGCCGGTGCGCCGATAGACGGCTTCGGCGTTGGTACACACCTAGCGGTATCGCGCGACGCACCGGAGCTGGATTTTGCGTACAAGCTGGTGGAGTACGCCGGCCAACCCCGTATGAAGACCTCGAGCAAAAAGATGATTCTGCCTGGACCCAAACAAGTGTTCCGACATTGGCGAGATGGTTGTATGGCAGGTGATGTAATCACCCGTTTCGATGAGCGATCAGACGGCGAACCGCTACTGCTGCTGGCTATGCGTAACGGTCGGCGACTCGTGGATCAGGGCCATGATCTCCCTGCCCAACGCGCGCATGCCCATGCTCAGATCGGCGGTTTGCCCGCTGCGATAAGGGCATTAGGAGCGGCGAAGCCGGGTTACTCCGTAGGAATTAGCGCGCAGCTTGCCGCGGATCAGAAAGCCTTGCGCGAGAAGCTGGGACGGGGGCGGTAAAAGAATCCTTACCCCCGGATTTCTACAACAACTTAAATCGCCAGCAGCAAGCGCGCCTACCGTCTGGAGGAGAATAGTACGGATGCAAGCGCGCCTATCACTAGCGCAATACCGATAGATACAAACGGATAGTCTGCTACGTAGTCACGTACACGATTGGAATAATCTTGAGCTGCGGCGCGTTACGCGTAGCGCATCTTGCGCTTTTTCCTGCATTGCCGAGCCAATTTCCACGAGTCGTTTGCCTGCCTCGGATGCGCGCTGGGCGGCATGTGACAAAGCCTCACGCGCGGTATCGGATTTATCACTCATGACATCTTACCTCTGCATAGTAGGATCGATGAACTATCTGAATGAAAGACGCCAACGACACCAGTATACACATTGTGGCACCATCAATTAATTAACGATAGACACTGCAATTCACAAGCCAACGGTAAAGCGCCGTGGATCTGATCGCCGCCACTTGATTGTAATTCGGAGGGTTACGCGCTTCTGCACTTAGCACTTCGTGTAGCTCAAACCCATCTTGCATTTGCTATATTGCATGCAAAAAAAACCGTTCGATCAAGTGGGGAGGGGAAGAGGAGGCGATCAAACGGTTCAGGCTCACGAGGAGCCCGCAATGGGAGAACTGATAAGCAAGAATGCTGCGCTAGTTGAATCCTCTATCGTTTCTTATGCAGCCAG
>DATACK010000056.1:0-5427 GCA_036259115.1 Gammaproteobacteria bacterium
GGCGATATCCGGCTGGACAATGTCGAAGAGCCGGAGATCGAAGCACCGACGGACGCGATCTTGAGCGTGACTCACAGCGCCATCTGCGGCACCGATCTGCACCTGATGCGCGGCACCGTGGCTGGCATGCATCCCGGAACGATCCTGGGGCATGAAGCGGTCGGTGTGGTCGAGGAGGTTGGGTTCGATGTACGTAATTTGGCTCAAGGCAATTGCGTAGTGGCGCCGTCGACCATCGCCTGTGGTTATTGTTCGTACTGCCGCGCTGGTTACCATGCACAGTGTGACAACGCGAATCCAAATGGTCGGCTCGCCGGTCCCGCATTTTTTGGCGGCCCACAGACAACAGGCGCTTTCCAGGGTTTGCAGGCAGAATACATTCGCGCGCCCTATGCCAGCGCCGGCTTGGTTAAATTGCCCGAGGAGGTTAGCGATGATCAGGCCATCATGATCTCGGATATCCTGCCCACTGGTTATTTCGGCGCCGACGTGGCCGATATCAAGCCCAATCGGTCAATAGCAGTGTTCGGTTGCGGACCCGTGGATCAGTTTGCCATCATGAGTGCAATGCTGATGGGGCAGGTCGCGTTTTCGCGGTAGATTGCGTATCATCACGGCTGGACATGGCGCGCGCGCAGGGTGCTGAAGTGATCGATTTCAATCAGGACGATTCAGTGGAATGCATACGTGAGCTGTATGGTGGCATCGGCGTGGATCGCGTGATCGATGCGGTTGGTGTGGATGCAGTAAGCCCTAGCCAAGGCCCGGCGGCTGCACAAGCCCGCGAGCGGTCGCAGCAATTCAAGCAGGAGGTTCAGTCCGTAGCGCCGCAGACTGATCCGCAAGGGGATCAATGGCGGCCTGGCGATGCGCCTTCGCAGGTTTTGGAATGGGCGGTGCAGGCGGTGGCTAAGGCCGGCACGATGTCCATTATCGGCGTTTATCCGCCTCAGCTCCGCTCGTTTCCGATTGGCATGGCCATGAACCGTAACCTGACTTTGCGCATGGGCAACTGCAACCATCGGCATTACATACCCAGTCTGGTCGAGGACGTTCATAATGGCACCAACAGTCCCGAGGACGTTCTCACTCGCACCGAACCGCTGACCGATGTGCTCGAAGGCTATCGGGCATTCGACAGGCGTGAGCCGGGATGGATGAAGGTGCAGTTGATACCGGCGGCCTAGGTGCATAAGGGGCTATAGCTGCGTGCAATCCTCAATTTTCTTTCAACGTCCTTTTTAAAATCGTGTAACTTTTTCCATGTACATTTTTCACACGTAGGCATTACGACACCGGGCATGATCCATGTTGCGGCCGTGGCGGTATCGGTGCGGCTATGGTATGTACATTGTCTCATTCGTCCACGTACAAGCCACATTAGGGAAGCGGAGGCATGAAACGTCGGTATCACGACGTCAGGGGCATTCGGATGCACTGGCGGGAAGCTGGCAAGGGACCGCCAGTAGTGATGGTGCATGGCATTGCGACTTCGCCTTCCTTGTGGCGTTACGTGATGCCCCATATCATGAACGCTCACTGCCTGGCCTGGGAGATGGTGGGGTACGGCGGCTCCATTCCGCAAGGTCGTGACCTTGACCTCTCTGCGGCGCGGCAGGCGGACTACTTGATCGAGTGGTTCAAGACTCTGCGGATCAAGCGCGCTGTATTAGTCGGCCACGGATTGGGCGGCGGCGTGGTACAGATCGCGGCTAAGAATAGCCCCACCGTTTGCGCTGGACTCGTGTTGATTAACAGCGTTGGCTACGACAATTGGCCGACAGCGGACGTCAAGTTTGCGCGCCGCTTCCCTGGGTTGATTGGACGAATGCCAGAAAGCGCGTTTAGGTTTTTCTTCCGCCGCTTGTTGCGCATGGGCCACGTCGATCGTCATCGCGCCGCCCAAGCCTTCGAGGTGCACTGGCCATACTATGCAAGGTATGGCGCCCGCGCCTTCGTGCAGCAGGCGCGCTATTTGGACTTGCGTGATACCCGCGAACTCATTCCTGTATTACGAAACCTCAACGTACCGGTGAGCGTTATATGGGGTGCGCGCGATCGACAGTTTCCCGCGCACTATGGGTTTCGCTTTGCGCGCGATCTCGACGCTACTTTTCACTACATCTTAAAGAGCCGGCATTTCGTGCCGGAGGATCATCCCGAGGTAGTCGCCGACGCCATTAATCATGTTCTGGCTCAGGTATACGATGGAGCCCATCCACGACAGCGTGAGCTGCGGCACCGGTATGGCTAGTATCTTGAGTGGTAAAGATCGGCGGTCACTCGGGCGCTGACTCGTCTTTTCGTACTGATATAGCCTTACGTCCCGCTGTTTCATTCCTGGTCCGGTGCCTTGATCGCCCGACACAGTGGATTACCACCGCCGAATGGATTTAGTCGGGTTGCCTGAATAAATTCCTATATCACATTGAGGTTTTTCGAACATACAATGGTGGCTACGAAATTGCGGCGCTAACCGTAAACAGATTATTAAAGACTACCGGGCAATCCTGTCTGGGGAAGGGTAAAGATAATATGAACGAAGTTATTCTCGCTTTTAATAGATACTTTAGGGTCGTGCTTGCAGATAGTGCACAGCTGTTGCACGAGGTATTTCGCCTGCGCTATCAGGTCTACTGTGAAGACACCCGTCTCGCCGATCATCATCTATTTCCGATCACTTGGAAAGTGATGAATACGATCGGCGTTCTGCGCATATCCTGCTTCAACATCGCCCATCCGGCCATTTTGTGAGCGCCATGCGCTTGGTGCTTCCCGATCCTTCCAATTTACAAAAACGGTTTCCTATCGAAAAGTCAGCTCAGTTCAGCCCCGAATTTGCTGGTGTACCTTTGCCGCTTTGACGTCGTATCGCTGAGATTTCGCGCTTTGCGATTTTGCACCGATTTCTCCATCATCAGCCACGGCGAGCGGCTATCCATTACGAGTGCCGACGGATGCCGAGGTATGGAGCGCAAGTGGTGGCCGATAATGAACCACAGCAATCTCGCCTGTGCTTTCCATATACGATGTTGGTCTTAAGCGCTCGGCATGATGCATATCAGTATCCAAAACGAAATAACGCACTGGTACGCAATCTTGACTCCGAGTCTGCACGGGTTGTTATGCCACTTCAGTCTACATCTAAGGGTGGTCGGCCCAGCATTCCAGTAAACGGCGCGCGGAGACCGCATGTCGACAGCATAAGGAAAAACTTGCCGGGCTTTCCGGTTTTCCTTGTTAATTCCGCCTCGTACTTGCGCAACTCACTTAAAATATGCGCATTGTTTCAAAGTAAGTGAAGTGAAAAGATGAATTAGCCTCGAGTCTTTGTTGACCAGCGACAAGCCGCTTACATTTTGGGAAAGAGCACTGCCTGGATGGAAAGATCGAGATGGGATGGTGGGATGGTGGCGTGCCGCCGTACTACAAAGTCGCGTGCAGCGCGCTGTATTTGGAGAGCGATCTGCTCGACTGGCTCGAGTCGCGCCGGTACTGGAGGTTTCTCGCATTACGCGAGGCAAGATTGAACTGCGCCGCGAGCGGCTCGATCTTAAGGAGATCGTGCAAAGTGCGGTCGAGACCAGTCGTCCGCTCATCGATGCGGGCAGTCATGAGTTGAGCATTAAGACCTCGTACCGGCCTCGGTATGTCGATGCCGATCCGCACGATTAACTCAGGTCATCGCGAACCTGTTAAACAAGGGCGTTAAATATACTGGTATACCGGATATATCGAACTGAGTACTGCACGTGAAGGCGATAACGTCGTCGTACACGTGCGGGATACCGGCATCGGCATCTCAGCGGAGCTACTGCCCAAGATCTTCGATTTATTCACGCAGGTCGATACATTATCCGCACGGGTGCAGGGCGGTTTAGGTATTGGCCTGACGCTGGTCAAGCATATGGTCGGGTTGCACGGCGGTAGTTTGAAGTTCATAGCCAAGGTCTCGGCCAAGGCAGTGAGTTCATTGTCCGTTTACCTGCCGCTACCGAATCCATACCTGCAAGGGAATGCTTCCGGCTGAAATCGAAATTCCAAGCCGGGCGCATAAAATTCTTATCGTGGACGATAATCCCGCCGCGGCCGACACGCTGACTGAGATGTTGGGCCTGTATGGCAATGAAGTGCAGGCCGTTCACAACGGTCAGGCCGCTTTAAAAACCTTTGAAGCCTGGCAGTCGAATGTCATATTGCTTGATATCGGTATGCCTGGCATGGATAGCTACGAAGTCGCCCGCCGCGTGCGCCAGCAGGCAGCACAGCATGAGGTCATGTTGATCGCCTTAGCCGGCTGGGCTCAGTCTGAGGACAAGCGTCGCGCTCAACAAGTCGGCATCGATATCCATCTAAGCAAGCCTGTAGATCTAGTTGCACCGAAAAACATTCTTGCGGATATAAAACCCGCAATAAGATGACACTGTCTAGCGGTACTGCCTATCAGTCTGGCGCCACGTCCAGCACCAAAATGTATGGTCTTCCTAAACTCTCTAGATTAATTCAGCGGCAATTTCAACTGAACAGTCAATGTATCCGAGGTCAGATCTCGTGGACTACTAGCTCTGCCGCATCTACATTCCTCGACAGCGACTTGAGCGCTTGAAGCGCGATCTGCATGTCGCGACCGCCCGCCTCCCAGCGCTCCGCAAGAGTGGCATACGAGAAGTCAAAAGGCTTACCAGGGCCGATCTCAGCGGCTGAAGCACGCCTGAGGTGGAGAACGGTTGTCGGTCGCACTTGGCCCTGTGCGACGGCGAGCGCTATTTCGGGATCATTCCGCAGTTCCGCCGGCAGTCGCGCCGCTAACCGATCGATCATGGCGCGGAGCCGGTGCTCCCGTCGGTGGCATTCAAGAATTCGGCTGGTTTGATTGCCAAACATGAGATCCTGCGCGCGCGCCACTGCGTCAATCAGCGATTGAGGGCGGCGGCCATCCCTAGCGAAGAGGTCGACGACGAAGCACACTAGCTCCTCAGTCGTTCTCTCGTCGAGTACCACGTCTAGTGGTGCATTCGCGGTTAAGCCACCGTCACCCAAAAACCGGCCATCCACTTCTACTGGAGAGAACAAGGGCAGGAGTGCACTGGAAGCAACCAAATGCTCCGGCTCTATGCGTGCGCCGCGCGCGGTATCGAAGACCACCGCATCACCCGTTTCGATGTCGGTTGCGACTACGCTGAGGCGGACCTCACCGTTATTCAGTCGCTCAAAGTCTATCAACGCCGTGAGCTGCTCTCGCAGCGGTGTCAGATCGTAAAGGCCAGGTGTGTCATCGCCCCCTATACTGATGCCTGGATGGAGCCGCGGTTGGAACTTTCCAGGGCGGCCGAACAGATGGGTCTGCAGGACCGCGGCCAAGTTGTAGGCCCGCCGCATAGAGCCGCGCGTTGGTGCACCGAGCCAAAATGAAGTCGCCGGCATTGG
>DATACK010000057.1:0-2197 GCA_036259115.1 Gammaproteobacteria bacterium
CAGAGGACGGCAGCGGCGCAGGAGTTCCGGGAGTTGATTCGCAACTCCCCGAACAGCCCGCTCGTTCCGAAGGCCCAATCCGCACTCAAGAGCCTGGGCTATACCCCGCCTGCCGCGTCAAAAAAAAAGAGATAGATTCAGTTGACGGACCGTAGCCGCTAGGCTAGTCCGGTTTTCTCACTGGGCATGCCGCACGACGGGAAGGAGCGGAACTGACCTAGAAGGGTGCGCCTCGAATACATAGAGGGGGAGTTGGAAGGGATCGGGACCACAATTTGGCCAAGCTCCGCCGCTGGCAGCTCGGAATGAGAAGTTTTCAAAGATCGGGAATGCCAACAGATCAGCAAAGCAGGTTCGTGTACACGCGTTTGAATATCGCTTGAGCAGGAAAACTGCTGGCCAGTGAGATCCAAACGCGACGGACCGACACTCGAATCTGAGCTCCGATTTTGAGCAGCTTCAGACGAATAGTGATGCACTGCGCATCGGCCAGCTCTGTGCCTTGGAGCCCCAGCCGGCGCAGAGCGCACATCAGCAGATAAGCCACCGAGGAAAGATATAAGCGCAGCTGGTTGGCTTTGATGGTTTCGGCACTGGCGCGATCACTGAACAAGCTCAGCTGCTCTTTAATCCGATTCTCCATATCTCCCCGAGCGCAGTAGAGCCGCTCGTATAGCTGCTGGGCCGGCCACTGTTCGGCAGGCATCGAGGTGACCACGTAGCGTGGATTCTCTTTGCCTGCCAATTGTTCGGCCTTGGCCACCACGCGCCGACTCCGACTCCAGCTATCGCGGGTTTCATAGGAGAATTCGGCAAACACGCGGGCTGGCTGACCCGTTTGTGCATGCAGTGCCGCGGTCTCCTCCATCTGTGGCCGAATCATCTGGCGTAAGCGTTCATTGCGGGCCAAGCCGAACACGTAATCGACGCGATTTTCTTCGCACCAGCTCATCAGAGTGTCGCGGCAAAAGCCCGAATCGGCACGTACGATGATGCGCACCTCAGGCCAGGCCTGGCGAACCTGGGCCACGATGCGAGTGACCTCCTCCAAGCTTCCAGCCGAGGCATCGATATTCGAACTGCGCTGCCGGGCGCACAGCAGATGATCGCCGCAGAAGATATACAGCGGCAGATAACAGTAATCACCGTAGAAGCCGTGAAAAAAGCGGCCCTCCTGGTGACCATGCAAAGGAATATCGGTGGCGTCCAGATCGAGCACGATCTCCTGCGGCGGCGAGGCGTGAGCTTCCAGGAACACCTCGACCAGGAGACGATCAATCCCCTCTGTATCGGCCACGATCTTCCTGTAGCGCTCCTTTTTGTCAGGTGCTCGGGCTGTTAGCTCCAGCCGGTTTAGAGTGCTCTTGCCGGCCAGAGGCTTGCCGTGGTCCCGTTTCTGTTTTCGTTGCTTGCCCTCGCAGTCCCGCTTGTCCACCATTACCGCCAACAGCGGATCCGCTCGCAGTTCATCATGATCGTTGAGATCCTCATAGCCCAGGGCCAGCGCGTAAACCCGCTGCGCGATCAACTCTTCCACCCTGTGTTCGATCCGATCCGCACGCCGGTGATCGCGAAAACACGCTGAGAAGCGCTTCAGAATTCCGCTGCGCCGCTCAGTCTGTCTCAGCAGCAGACCGCCCGCGTCTGAGGTGATCGTTCCGCCGTTGAACTCCGCCGTGACACGCCGGCCGGCAAGGGGATGAAATTCGAAACCGCTTTGGATACACTCTGTCATGAAGGCTGTTTCCTTTTTGTGGCTGGAACATGTTCTAGGCAAACTGTTTTATGCCACAAGAGACAGCCTTTTTCTAGTCTCTTAATGAGAAATTCGGGCTAGGCGCTGCCATGACGGGAATCGATCGCCGTAATCGTGAACAACCGAGACAGGATCGATCAGGACAAGAGCGACTGCCGAGGGGTGCGCGAGCGCGCGCACGGACGTCCAGCGCGCAGGTTTCCAAAGGAACAGGAAGAGCGCGGCGAGGAGCGTTGGGGACAGGTAGAGCCCGAGCCGTCCCGCCATGCGATCAGGCGGACGGTAGAGCATGAGGACGGCATAGGCAGCCACGAGCGCAACGGTGCACGCGGCGCGGATGCGGACCGGAGAGAGGTTGGTGAAGAGCGCGGCGAGGGCCGCGCCGGTTGCTGCTCCCGCCACGGCATAGAGCACGAGGAGCAGGAGGGTGAACGTGGAGTG
>DATACK010000058.1:0-8349 GCA_036259115.1 Gammaproteobacteria bacterium
CCCCACCGTGACCGACAAAATGACAGCGGAAATACTAAGCGTAAGCAATCGACGCGCTAAGATCTTGGGTAACTTTGGAGTGGGCTTCAATCACATAGACGTTGAGACTGCCAAGGCTAACGGCATTATCGTCACCAACACGCCCGAGGTGCTCACTGACGCCACCGCTGATCTTACAATGACCTTGCTGTTAATGGTCGCGCGCCGCGCCGGTGAGGGCGAGCGGCACGTGCGCGGTGGCCATTGGACAGGCTGGCGCCCTACGCACATGATGGGTGCGCACGTAACTGGTAAGACGCTGGGCCTGATTGCCATGGGCCGCATTGCGCGTGCCGTTGCTAAACGCGCGCATCATGGATTCGACATGAAAGTGATCTTTCACGACCCTTACCCACCCAAACCGGAGGACGCCAAGGCGTTAGGCGCCGAAGGTCGCGACAGTGTCGAAGATGTTTTGAAGGAATCAGATTTCGTCTCCATACACACCCCCGGGGGAGCCACAACATATCATCTGCTTGACGATAAACGCCTGGGCCTGATGCAGCCACACGCGTTTATCATCAATAGCGCCAGGGGCGACATCATAGACGAAAAAGCTCTGGTGGAGGCGCTAAGGTCAGGCAAAATCGCAGGCGCCGCGCTGGACGTCTACGAGGCGGAACCCAAGGTCTCAGCAGAATTGCTCGAGATGGAAAACGTGGTCGCCCTGCCCCATCTAGGCAGCGCTACTGTCGAGACACGTGTAGCGATGGGGGAACGGGTACTCCAGAATCTGGAAGCCTTTTTCGCGGGCAAGGAACCGCCGGATCGGGTAGCTTAAGCCAGCTAGATTGCTGAGGTACCGCCCCTCGGGATAAATCCCTTTGATCTCCGGCAATGCGGAGGCTATCGGGTGACATATGAACGAACACAGCAATTCGAATGAGGCTACGCAACTTTCTGGTGCGCCGCTGGGCGTCGGTGATGTGGATTACGCCGAACAGATCATTGACCTGCTCGCGGCTCTCTTCGGCGAGGTAGTACGCGCGCGCAATCCCGAGATCGAGCCCATCCTAAAGAGCGATCAACCGATTCCGGAAGGCGACCGTAATGCTCTGTTGCGCACGCTGCAGGCGCACGGCATTTGGTTTCGGCTGCTCTCTATAGCTGAGCAGAATCTGGAGATGCGCAATCTCCGTCAAACCGAAATCGAGCGCGGCCCGGAACACGTGCCTGCAACCCTTGCATGCGTTTTTTCGGAGGCCGCTAAGGCCCACGTGTCCGCTGAGGAAATCCAAACGCTACTCGATTCAGCGCGCATCCGCCCCGTGATCACGGCGCACCCCACCGAGGCCAAGCGCATTACCGTACTGGAAATCCACCGGCGGATTTTTCTGCTATTGCGGGAAATAGAATTGGCACGCTGGACGCCGCGCGAGCGCAGGGCGCTGATCGATGATCTGCGCACTGAGATCGATATGCTGTGGATGACCGGTGAAATACGGCTGGAGAAACCCACCGTCCGGCAAGAGGCGGAATGGGGCCTGCACTTTTTCAACGATGCCTTGTTTGACGGTGTTGCACATCTAATGGACCGGCTGGAGGAGGTGCTTACCGAAAGCTATCCTGGCCAGAAATTTACTATTCCTCCGTTCTTTCATTTCGGCACCTGGATTGGCGGTGATCGCGACGGCAATCCGTACGTCACCAAAGATGTTACGCGTGAGATCTTATTGCTCTATCGTCAAACGTCTATCGCACGATACAGACAGGAATTGGTAGACCTGACTCGGAAGCTGAGCATCGCGCAGCATACCGTAAAAGTACCGGAGAGTTTTCATAAGGCACTGGCCGAACAGCTCGCTGCCAGCGGCGCGGGCGAGGAGATCGCAGCCCGCAATCCGGGCGAGGTGTTTCGCCAACTCGCCACCTGTATGCTGCGCAAGCTTGACGGGACCATCGCTGCCGATAAGGAAGGTTCTGAGTCCGCACCACAGTACCGTTACGCGACGGCCGACGAGCTGATCGAGGATTTACGCACATTAGAGGATGGGCTTCTCGGTGCCCGCTGCGAAGACGTCGCGCGTAATATCGCTCGACCGCTGCGAAGGCAGGTTGAGGCTTTTCGCTTCCGCACCTTCAGTTTGGACGTTCGCGAGAATACCGGTAAGACAAACCCGGCGCTTGCCGCGGTTTGGCGCCAAATCACCGGTCAGCGCGAGTCCGAAATGCCCAAGACGGATTCTCAAGAATGGAAAGATTGGCTGCTCGCAGAGTTGGCGCGCCCACTAGAAGAATTGCCGAATTTCGACTTGCCCGAGGATGCGGAATCTACAATCAACATGTTACGGCAGGTGCGCGAAGAGGAGCACGCAGATCGGGAGGCATTCAACGCCTTCATTTTAAGCATGACGCAGAGCGCTGCCGATGTCTTAGGGATCTATCTGCTTGCCAAATACGCAGGCCTTTTCACCGACCCGGAGGGCGTCGAGAGCTGTCGGATCATGGTAGTTCCGCTGCTGGAGACGATTGAGGATCTGCGTAACGGGCCGGCGATATTGCAAGAGCTGCTGAGTGTACCTGTCGTTAGGCGCACCCTGCGGCGCGAGCTGGGCGGCGTGCAAGAGGTGATGGTCGGCTACTCCGATTCCAATAAGGATGGAGGCTTTCTGTGTGCCATCTGGGAGGTGGCTAAGGCGCAGAGCCGGTTGAAGAAGGTCGGCGATGAACGCGGCTTGCCCATTTCATTCTTCCACGGTCGTGGTGGTTCGGTCGGGCGCGGTGGCGCACCCACAAGCAGGGCAATTGCCGCACAGCCACCAGGCACCATTCGGGGCCGGATGCGGGTGACCGAACAGGGCGAGGTCGTATCGAACAAATACGCTAACCGCGGTGTGGCGCAGCACCAGATGGAGGTGTTGGCGGCAAGCGTCCTTGAACATAGCCTGTTATCGGGGCGTGACGAGACCCTACAAGCCAATCCGGAGTTCGACGAGCTCATGGAGGCCCTATCGGGTCTCTCCTTTACCGCCTATAGGAGTCTGATTGAGCAGCCGGGACTGGTCAATTTTTACGAAGCGGCAAGCCCGGTGGAAGAACTGGCGCTACTTAAGATTGGTTCGCGCCCGGCGCGACGAACCGGGGCAACTACGCTTAAAGATCTGCGTGCGATCCCGTGGGTGTTCGCATGGAGCCAGAACCGCATGCTAATTCCCGGCTGGTATGGAGTCGGCACCGCGCTAGAGCAGATCATGGCGGTGCGCGGCGACTCTGGCGAAAATTTATTGAAACGCATGTTTGAAGAATCCCGCCTGTTCAGGCTGATTGTGGACGAAGTCGAGAAGACTCTGCCGTTGGTGGACCTCGGGGTCGCCCGGGCCTATGCGGAACTGGTGCCGGACGAAGAGCTTAGCAATCGGATCTTCGGTATGGTCGAAGACGAATATCACCGTACGGTATCGATGGTGCTGAAGGTCAACGGCACCGACGAGATCTGCGCACGCTTCCCGCGTCATCGCGAGCGCATCGGCAGGCGTCTTTCCACCACCAATCAGGTAAGCCACGAGCAGGTCAAGCTGGTCGAACGTTTCCGCAATATGGACAAGGACAATCCGGCGCGTCAGGAATACTTAGTCTCGCTGCTGCTCTCGATCAACTGCGTTGCGGCTGCCCTAGGGTGGACAGGCTGAGCTAGTCTGCGCAGGGATCAATACCCTGCAGCGGTAGTTCTAACCTCCAAATAGCCCACGACGTGCATAAGCCTGCCTTGGGTTGTCGAATAGGTCGCGCCTACAAAATCAGCGGATCTACGATACTAGACTTGAGGAAGCACACATGAAAAAACTACTGTTCCAGCTCGATACTGATCCTATTCCCAGCGTGTTCGATACGGTCGTCGGCCACGACGGGGGCGCAGATCACGTGCATACCTACGGTGGTTTGAATCCGGATAATGTCGGATCGCTGATCGATGGGGCGATCTTCACGCGTTCGCCCAAAGAGAAGAAATTCACCGCACTATTCGTTGGCGGTAGCAGCATGGAAGCCGGTCAGAATCTGCTTGAGGCTGTGAAAAAAAAATTCTTCGCCGATTTTCGCGTATCGGTTATGTTCGACAGCAACGGCAGTAACACAACCGCAGCTGCAGGTGTCGCACTGCTCGCACAGGCTGTATCGCTCGCCGGCAAACGCGCGATCGTGCTCGCAGGAACCGGCCCAGTCGGCCAACGTGCTGCGGCGCTTTTGGCAAAAGAAGGCGCGGAGGTCACGATAACTTCACGTGATATGAAGCGATCCGAAGCGGCGTGCAAACTGGTGGAGGAACGCTTCGGCGTTAAGCTGACGCCGGCCGAGGCGGCCGATGACACAGGACGCATGAAGGTGTTGCAAGATGCACAAGTCGTATTCGGCGCTGGCGCGGGTGGCGTACAGCTACTTAAGGAAGAACAATGGCGCGACAATCCTACGTTGGAGGCCCTGGCCGACACCAATGCCACACCGCCACTGGGCTTAGAAGGCGTAGACATGATGGACAAACTCAAAGAGCGCCACGGCAAAAAGGTCATCGGGGCGATTGGCTTAGGCGCACTGAAACTTAAAGTGCATCGCGCATGCATCGCGCGCTTGTTCGCAACCAACGACCACATCATCGACGCCGAAGAGATTTACGCGGTTGCAAAGGAGATGGCCGCGGAGTAAGCGAGCCCTGTCACCTTATCGTTCGGATGCATCGCGTGCGCCTTGCGCTGGCCGCCCGATCTCTGGTCCAAGCCTCTTTTTGACTGTTTCGGCATCAAAGACATTTTTTGCGCCGGATGACTTTCGGTCGCTGAAAGCTATGGTCGCGGTGGCGATCAATTCGTGTGAAGGTTCCACGCCGACGGGATAGCATTGGGCCGGATAATCACCACAATATTGAAGCAGCGGCGGGTGCACGCCAGTTATAGCCGCACCTGGGCCAATGCCGAACTGAGGCATTAAAAACGCCGGCTTGATGTTGACGAGCTGCCCGTCCGCGATAGGCATCACGACAAAGTGGTCACGGCCGTGTGCCAGCGTGATCTCCGCCGCGCGGTAAAGTAACTGCTCCCACAGCATCTGCGCAGAGGTTGTCGCGTTGCCGGACACCGTGATGCGGTACTCACCGGGACCGATCCGTTTATCGTTATAGCCGTAGTCACCGTCGACTGAAGGTTGGTAAGGCGTGGGCCTGAACGCGGCGCAACCTGTGACCAACAAGGCAACAATAAAGCAAACGAGGAATCCGACTCGCATGACAGTCTGCAAAAGAGATTTGTTCGATTAGGCTGCGCAACGAAAAGTAAGTTGCATAGCAGAGACCTTCTTAATGCCTTTAGAGGTACTCTACTGTGCACTCTAAGCCTGTCTTCGGCTGCTGGAAGAGCAGACTTCAACCAGTTGTACGGTCGGACTTATGCTGCGTCAAACCCAAACCAGAAGCCCGCTTTCTCCGCCAGCACAGTGATACACGTGAGCAGCTTACATCGGGCTGTCCCACGTTTTCTTCATTAGCCTCTTCCGTTTTGTAGCGGCTATCGGCCAGCAACACGGAGATCCAGCACGTGCGCTCGTACTGTTCGCACACAATGACCAACGCGATTGTGATTGGGATCGCGATGAAGGCGCCAGGTACGCCCCACAGCCATCCCCAAAAGGTTACCGAAAACAGCACCACTAGTGGCGACAATGACAACTGCCTGCCCTGCAGCAACGGGTCGAGGTAAATGCCCATCACGATCTGAATGCCTGATATGCCGAGCAGCACCAGCAGCGCCTTGATGCCAATACCGAATTCCACCAGCGCGAATGCGGAGACGGGGATCACGCCGATGATGGCGCCAAGCGTGGGAATATAGTTAAGGAGAAAGTTGATGAATCCCCAGACGAACGCAAAATCCAGTCCCATGATCAGGCACAGCGGCCATATCAGCACGCCGGTGATCAATCCGATTACCGTACGCACCACGATATAGATCTGAAAATCCGTGACGATCCGTTTTTACGACTCGAACCAGCGCTTGCCCTCGTCTGCCGGCAGACCCTGATCGAGCTTATCGCGGAATTCATGCACCTCCAGCAGCCCGAGCACGAAGAAGGCCAGGATCAAGACCAAAGCGCCGCTGAAAGAAAAGAACCAATCTGATATGGCAAGCACAACGTTAGGCGCCAGTTCCGAAACTTTGGGTGCGGCGCGTACGCATCTCTACCGACGTCCTTGATCGGCTCAGCCACATGGCGCAGGGTCTCATAAAGCCGCTCAAACTCGTGCTTATACTGGGTCGCACTGTTCGCCAGCAACTCACCGCTCCACCAGAATGAGGCCACGAATAAGGAAATTACGGCCAAAAACACCAGCAGCATCACCAGCATAGCCGAGGCGCGTGGCATGCCGCGCTCCAAGCGCAACTGCAAAGGCCAGAAGACTGCAATCAGAAACAGGGCGAAGACCAAAGGCATAGTTACAGAGGCGGCGATCTTCAATGCCCCCACCACCAGCACCACCGTGATCACGGCGAGCAGGCGCTTTATGATTTGACGATCTCGATGGTCATGCGCGGTGGCTGAATTATTGATCATATCCTCAAGCTACCTGATGCTAGCGGAGATACCCGATGCAAGATCTTATTTTTCGACAGCGCACGCACCGTTGCGCATCGATAAGCGAGACTTGGCCGAGCAAGCCGAGTGCGAAGGCATAGTAATAAAGATGACCGAGCCCCGGAAAGCGGAAAGCCGTCGAGGAACTGCGCAAGCGCGTCGGCACGTAATATAGCTGCGCCCAGCGGCGTCAGCGCAGCCACCCTTGTCTTAGGCGACCCCGCTAAGAAATGGTGCCTGTAATCCGTAAGGCTCAATACGATTGTGTGCTCAGCCTCCTGGCGGTCAGACACTTGATGGATGGTGGCTTTGACATTCGCTTCACTTGGCGGCTGCTTATAGGTCGTAAAGTAATGAATGAACGCATCCACTATGCAATATAGGACTTTGCCTATCTGCTGAAAGCCACCGCAGACCAGATCGCATTCTAGGGCCGCAACAATCTTGTCGCCCACCTCGTTACTGCCGATCACCCGTGCATACACAAGGAAGCCCCATGCGTTGGGGACTGTTCTGATAATACGAGGATGACCATTGGAACCCCACCACCGACGATCCCCGCAAGGCTCAGTGATTTCTGAGCTGTGCTTGCCGAGAGCAAAGGCCATCCCCGTTCTTGCGTGGTGGGATTAACTGTCGCAGTGAGCGAAGGCCATCGATCTCTCTATAGGACATGCATCGCAAGTCTTCCAAGAAGGCTGGGGATTTTGGTCACTAACCAAGGATTACACTTTCACTCAAAGCCGGCCAATTGGCTGAACCTGTAACCTGAGATTAAGGACATCAAGTCAAACTATATATTTGCGTACTTGTGGCGTGTGACCCCACCCATTCTTGAGCGGCATATTCGCGTTTATAAGCTTATGAGCCGAATAACACGACTAGAGTTGCGCGTGCAACCAATTCACGGTGTGTTCCCTAAGCTTCTCATGCCAAGGACGGCGCGCCCACTCATCGAGTTTAATTTCCTTTGAGCAGGCTATGCCCCGCTTAAACCATTCGATCTGATGGCGCGCAAGTTCTGCATGTATACTGTTCAAATTGACTTCGTCATTGAGGCTGAATGAGCAATTATCGAAGTTAGCCGAGCCTACGGACACCCCTAGTTCCTCCACGATCATCAGCTTGGCACAATATATGGTCGGTTGATATTCATAGATCCTGACGCCGACCCGCAGCAGTTTGCCATAACGTGAACGAGCCGCACCATGCCCTGGCCGTTATATTCGCCTCGATGCGCACGCCACGGCCGCGTGCGGCCAGCAAAGCACCCATGGATAATTGGGCCGGGATGAAATAAGCAGCGCCGATGCGGATCGAGCGCACCGCTGTCGTGATCGCGAGTAGAAACATCAGCCGCATAAGACTTGGCGCCCCTGTGGGCGGGCTGTAGAAGACCTGACAAGCGACATCACCGGCGGACTCCAACGCGGGGAAATAATCCTCACGTGCAACACCACTCCCCGGCCTTAATCCAGTTGCCCATGACGACAGACTGCAAGGCCGCCATGGCCCCTTGACATGATAATGTGAGTCGCGCCAGTTATCAGGGCCTGCGGCGTTGCCGGCTCATTCATCGGCGATACCGACGCCACCGGTAAGCTAACGCGCCTGTCGATAATAAGCAGCTTACGGTGGGTGCGGTGATTAATCTTCCGAAAGCGAAAATAGCGTATCTTGTGGTAGCATTCGACCTCAACGCCAGCATCCTCCATCAATCGCATGGCCTGAAGATCAATCTCCTTGCTGCCA
>DATACK010000059.1:0-11774 GCA_036259115.1 Gammaproteobacteria bacterium
AATGACCTATTGGCTGCGAGAAATCGGCTATCCAGCAACGATATCCAAGACATACGCATCATTTCGGAGCTTAAGTTCGCTGGCGATCTGTCTCCTTATGCGTTTAAAGAATATCTGAGCCGAAACGATGAAGGCGACTACGAGATCCAACGTTTACCAGCCAGAGGCGATCCCATGTTGGCGCGCGTGCGAGGGATTCGGCAACGCGAGTATATGTTCATCGACACCTTGGATGCGTATTACGCTAATTTTTATCGCGGCATGCAGGGCCCTTATAAAGACTGGCGCGAGGCTAGTTATGACGAAGCCGTCGCGTTACAAGAGATCAAAGGCTCGGCGCTCAAACGCGTGCTGCTCGGGGCCGCCTCTGTTATCGGAGGATTTGCGTTAGCTGCAGGTAGCGAGAGCGCCGCCTCTAGCGCCGCGGCCAACATCGCGGTGCTGGGTGGTGCAGCGGCATTGGCCAGTGGCGTGGACAAGTACTCGCAATCCCAGATTCACGCCGATGCGTTGGAAGAGCTGGGCGCTTCGTTTGAGGCCGAGGCAAAGCCGCGGGTGGTGGAACTCGAAGACAAGACCGTGACGCTGACGGGCTCACTGGAGGCGCAATTCAAGGAATGGCGCCGCATGCTCAAGGAGATTTATGAAACGGAGACTGGCTTCAGCCTTGGCAACGGTGCTCATGGTGAACCTCAACAAACCAGAAATTTATAACTACAGCTCTGTTCTATGTCGAACGAAAGACTCAGCGGTGGAGGACCAAAGATCCCGGAATTCGAACGCATCGTACCGATAGACTTTGGGCTACCGTCTCCACAGGACGGATCTCGGCGGAACCCAAGCGCGATTTCTAGCTGGATCGTGTGGCTGGGCTTCGCTGTGCTGTTGATCGCTGCAGCAGGCGTGTTCTTTTTGCCGACAACCGGTCTACTGAAGCAACAGCCGACCGGCTCCCGAATCCAAACCACAATCTCCCGTGCACCGGCCCCATCCAGTCCAGGCGATTCAGCGCCGCTCGCACGAACCGATGCTTCGGCTCAACTCGCGCCTTGGCAGCAGACAGAATTGCAGCGCGAGCGGCGAGAAGCGGAAAAGGCGCTGGCCATTCTCATGCAAAAGCATGCTGCGCTGGAAGAGCAAGGGGTCCGTTTGTGGGGCGGGCAACGATTTACCGAGGCTAAGCTTAAGGCTGCCGCGGGCGATAGGTTTTTTCTTAAGCAAGACTATAAATCTGCCGCTAAAGCCTATACACAAGGTGCGAGCGTTCTAAAGGAGCTGACTAACCGGGTGGATAGCGTGCTTGATGAGGCCGTGAATGCGGCAACATCAGCACTTGCACATGGGGATGCGAGCCAGGCTACTGAACAATTTAAGCTCGTGCTTGCCATTGATCCAGACAACACCGAGGCTAAAGAAGGGTTAGTCCGTGCTGCGAACTTAGATGAAGCCCAGCGGCTTATGAGTGCCGGAGCACACCATGAAGCAAAGGGCATGTTACAGGCCGCTTCAGCGGATTACAAAGCGGCTTTGAGGCTCTATCCGGATTCAAAGCAGGCGCGCCATGCCTTAGATAAGATCGCTTACAGAATCACCGAGCAAAAATTCAATCAGGCGATGTCGGAAGGCTTCATCGCGCTTGAGGCAAAACACCTTGAGGCCGCTCGCAAAGCCTTTCGCACCGCACGAGCACTCAAACCCAATTCCGCGGAAGCCATGGATGGCTTGGCTCAGGTAGATCTCAATTTTCGTTTGCAGAAAATAGCCTTCCATCGAAGCCAGGCCGCGCAGCTCGAACAACGAGAGAACTGGCAAGCGGCGGCCAAGCATTACCGTGCGGCTCTCGATCAGGACCCTAACCTGTTGTTCGCCAAGCGAGGCCGGATTCGCGCGTTAGCGCGCGCGCGGCTGGCACGGCAATTAGAATTTCACATCCAACATCCGGGGCGGCTGTCATCGGATAGCGTCTATGCTCAGGCGATCTCGATACGGGATCAGGCGTTGAAGATAGAGAGCAAGGGCCCACGGCTAAGGGAACAATTGGCTGAGATCTCCAAACTGCTCACGCTCGCGGCTACACCGGTACGCGTACGGCTTGAATCTGACAATCTGACGGAGGTGGTGGTGTACAAAGTAGGTGAGCTAGGGACTTTCGACGTGCGCGAACTCAAATTGCGTCCTGGATATTACACGGCGGTAGGAAGCCGCGATGGTTATCGGGACGTGCGCCGCGAATTCACAGTCATTGCCGGTGAGACACCGGAGCCGGTAGTTGTGCGCTGTAACGAGAGAATTTGAAAAGGCGGAAATGGAAAGTGCAAAGAACCCGCGTGCGACGGAAGATGAAGAATTTGTTATAGAGCCGATCGCTTTCCGCCCTTCTGGCATTAGCGCCAAGGGCCGCCGCCGGCGCTTCAGACCGCTGCCCATGATCCTGTTAGCAGGCCTGCTCGTGCTGGGGGCAACTGCCGGATTTATATTCACGGCCAAGTCGGTGCGCCTCGTCTTCAAACCCGTACCCGATCGCATTGCGATCGAGGGAACGTGGCCTTCCATTGCGCTGGGCGGACGATATCTGTTGCTGCCGGGCAATTACACGGTAAGAGCAGCAAAACAAGGTTATCGCCGATTCCAAAAATCGCTTGAAATCACCGCGGTGCAGAATCAGGAGTACGAGTTCAGCCTGCAGAAATTGCCCGGCCTACTGACGGTAACTTCAGAGCCCGTCGGCGCCCGGGTCTTGCTCGACGGGCAAGCTCGAGGCATCACACCATTGACCGGTATTGAGGTAAGCCCCGGCCGCCATGAACTCGTCTTTACCACCGACCGTTATTTGAAACATCGGACCGAAGTGCTGATCGAGGGTGGCGGTTTTAAGCAGAACCTCAGTGTCAAGCTGACGCCGCGCTGGGCGCCGATCACAATCGGGTCGAACCCAGCGGGTGCGGAAGTCCGTATCGATGGTGAACATGCGGGTACGACCCCTTTGACCACCGACGTACTGGACGGCACCCATCGTCTAGAGATTGGACTAGCCGGATTTGAAACTTGGCAAGGTAAGTTTACCGTGGTCGCGAATGAGCCGCGGATTTTGCCCAAAGTCACGTTGGATAAGGCGGACGGGCACGTATCGATGCGAAGTCAGCCCGCCGGCGCGAATGTTATTGTAAATGGCGAGTACCGCGGACAAACGCCTCTTGAACTTGCCTTGGCCTCTGGCCAGACGCACGAGCTGACGGTAGTGAAGTCAGGCTATGAGTCCGCTTCCCGCACCGTACAGGTCGGGGCCGACGAGGACAAGACCCTGAACCTGCAGCTTAAAGCGCGGCTCGGCAAGGTGCGAATCGTGAGTCAGCCCAAAGGCGCCATGCTTTACGTGGATGGCCAACTCGAAGGCGAAGCGAATCAGCGTCTGATGCTCGTGGCCGCCCCACACGAGTTGGAGATAAACAAGGACGGTTATGCACCCTATCGCACCACCATCACGCCGCGCCCCGGATTCGCTCAAGAGGTGCGCGTCCAACTGAAGACGCTGGAGCAAGTTAAGCCCGAAGCCACTCCTGGGGTGATCACTACTGCTGCGGGCCAGCAGCTTCGCCTCGTTCAGCCGGGCAAATTCACCATGGGCGCCTCCCGTAGTGAGCAAGGCCGGCGCGCCAATGAGACACTAAGACCCGTCGAGCTTACCCGTGCTTTTTACATCGGCAAGTTTGAAGTCACCAATCGGGAGTTCCGCGAATTTCACCCGAATCATTCCTCAGGGATCATACAGCGCACCACATTGGATCTGGACGATCAGCCGGTCGCGCGGGTGACCTGGAATCAGGCAGCCCGATATTGTAACTGGCTCAGCAAAAAGGAAGGCCTGCCGCTTGCTTACGAGATCCAGGGCGGTAAAGTCGTCGCCGTGCGTCCCATGACCACGGGTTATCGCCTGCCTACTGAGGCCGAATGGGAATGGGCGGCGCGCTTTGCCGACGGAGCAAACGCCACAAAATATCCATGGGGCGACGCTATGCCACCCAAGGCCGGTAATTATGCCGACAGCTCGGCCAGCCGACTCGTCCCCAGTTATCTCGATAACTACAACGACGGGTATCCGGGCGCGGCACCGGTAGGAAGTTACAAACCGAATGCACTGGGGCTATTCGACCTCGGCGGCAATGTGGCAGAATGGACGCACGATTATTACACCATTTATCTCGCCACCTACAAGAAGGTGGCTATGGATCCGACAGGGCCAAGCCACGGGAGATTTCATGTCATTCGAGGCTCAAGCTGGGCGCAATCCAGCATTACCGAATTACGCCTGACCTATAGAGACTATGACGACAAGGCGCGCCCGGACGTCGGCTTTCGGATCGCCCGTTATGTTCAATAGGAGAACTCTAGGGCCACCTTTCGGTGTCTACACCTATTATCGTAGAAGCTGCGCCGCTTCAGCTGAGTTTAGACCGAGCCCTTCGGCCGCGCTAAGAACAAACTGCCGCCGAGGGGCTAAAGACGCAGGTCACGCGGCGATTCATTGCGATTCTCAAGGACTGCGATTAATCAATCCAGCGGTACGTATGACATTCGCGGCCTGCTGTGCCTTGATTTTGTGCCTATGGGGATCCGCATTAGCAGCCCCCCTCCCGGACGGCGATGCCGGGAACCATTTCAGATCGGAAGATGCAGACCAAGCACAATCCACAACAACAAAACAAACCCACGGCACTGTACAGCAAGAGCCTAGCAGCAAAAGCAAGCCAAAGATGCCGGCCGAGTTTGTTCCCTCAGAAAAGATTTCCGCTGACAAGGCAGTATCCTTCCCTAGTGACATTTGACCGTCTTTGACAGACGTGAAGAGCCATTTCCCCTTTGAATTTGTCTATCAGGTCTTCGCCTTGATCCTGGCCATCATCATCGTGCATGCCTTGTATGTCACGGTGATACGTCCCAAGGCCGAGGCGATACTTGCCGAGCAAGCCGTACGGATGAATACCGATCCGGATTACGTACCGCAGCGCTCCCTGTATATCGTTATACGCGATTATGAGCAGGAGACTGAAATTATTCTGATGTTATGGGCGATGGCTATCATGGGCTATAGGGCCGCAGAGGCGTTGCGCGAACGGGCGCTGCTGAAGGAGGAACTTATCCCACTTTCCGAAGGGGAAAGCATTCTACCCGAAGCCGCGCACGAATATGCCCGTCCCCTGCAGGCCTTGCCCGATACCGCACGGAATTTGCTGCTTCCGCGCGCGTTGCTTACAGCGCTGGATCGCTTTAGGTCCACCCGCAATATTCAGGACGCTTCGACCGCCGTCCGCACCGTCTGCGAGGCCGAGTCCGAGAGAATGGATGCAGAACTATCCACGTTGCGCTACATCGCTTGGGCGATTCCGGCGATTGGTTTCATCGGCACCGTACGTGGCATCGGCGACGCCATGTCCCAGGCGAACAGAGCAGTTGAAGGCGATATCGCCGGCGTTACTGAAAGCTTGGGCACAGCTTTTAACTCGACCTTGATCGCGCTGCTGCTCAGCATAGTACTGATGTTTCTCCTGCATCAATTGCAACTGCTTCAGGAACGTTTGGTGCTCGATACGCAGAACTACTGCGACCAGCGACTGATGCGTCACCTGCGGACTCTATGATTAATGCATACTTGCGTCATTGAGATCAATGATGCCGCGATCACCGCCAGTGACGGCGAGGCCGTGCTACTGGAAAGCCCAGGATACGCGCTCGTCGAACATGACCAGGTGCTAGTCGGTGAGGCGGCGTCACGTCGCGTGCGTCTCAATCCGCGCGCGATCTACGACCGCTTTTGGAACCAACTCAGTTTGGAACCCTTGTCCAAGCGTCATGTTAAGGTGCAACACCAAGCGGACCTGGCGTATTACCATCTGGCAGCGATATGGGATGCTATCAAATCCAATGCGGAAGAGGTCATTTTCGCGGTTCCCGGCCTCTTCAGTACCGAACAGCTGAGATTGCTATTGGGCATAGCGCAAGCGTGCGCCATACCGGCTGTTGGATTGGTCGATGCCGCATTGGCCGCCGCCAGTCAGGCGGACATGGAGGGCACCCTCTGGCACCTCGACATTCAATTGCATCACGCGGTGCTAACGCAGCTTTATGCGGGAGCTCGCCTGACGCGGGTCGACGTACATAGAATCCCGAGAACCGGACTGATCGCAATGCACGAGGCATGGATGAACGCGATCACGGACGCCTTCGTGCGCGAAGCACGATTTGATCCGACGCAGCTTGCGTATACCGAGCAGGCGCTGTATGACTGCTTGCCCAGCTGGCTTGCGAGCTTGAACGCCGACAGCTATGCAACGCTTGAGTTGCGAACCGGGCACACAACGCACCGGATCAATATTCAACGTGAACGCTTGATACAGGCTACCGCCGAGCTGTATCAGGAAATTGGGCAGCATGTCCGCAACCATCTGCGTCCGGACGAATCCACCATGCTGCTGATCAGCCATCGGCTGGCCCAGTTGCCTGGTTTGCCTGAGGCACTCTGCGCACCACGTGACTGTCGCACTGTCTCCTTAAAAGCCTGCACCATGGCGCGGGGTGTGCTCACCAATGAGGCTCACATCCGCTGTGCTGATTCGGCACTTAAATTCGTGACCAGTCTTCCCGCCCGCAAGCCGGCCCGCGCTCGAACAGCGCCTATAGGTCCATCCTCCAAGGCCAAGCCCACACATGTAGTTTATGAAGGTTATGCATATGCCATCACTGACCGGCCGTTGTTGGTGGGCGCGAATATTCTACCTGGCGAACACGGAATAGAGGTTGGCGCTTATTGCAACGGAATTGCTCACCATCATTGCTCCATTCGACGGCGAGGGCGGGAGATCGTAGTTGAGAATCACAGTGCCGAGGGCACAATCGTCAATGACAAAAGGATCGACATAAGCGCGACGGTTGGAGCCGGGGATACCGTCAAGGTCGGCACGCCTGGCGTAGAATTGCTGCTGATAGCCTTGATGGAACCCATGGGCCAATCTGATGCCCCGTAGAAGACAGTTCAACGTTTTCACGCTGTCCTTTTTGGACTGCATGGCCTGCGGTTTCGGTGCCGTGGTGCTATTGTTTTTTATCATCAATCACAGTGCCGAAGTACGCTCCGACGAGTTGAACCGAAAATTGCTGGCCGAGGCATCCAGACTCGAACAGCAGGTATTAGAGGGCAAGAAAAACCTGGCCAGGCTTAGGAATTCCTTGCGAGAAACGGACAAACAGCGGACTGTTACCCAAGGCCGTTCCCGTCAGATCATCCAAGACATCGAACAGACAACAGTAGAGCTGGCCGCCCTAGATAAGGAAACCCTCGCCCACCATCAACATGTCAACGCGTTGATGGCGGACCTTAAATCGATGGAAGAACATGTCAGGCGGCTGGAAGGCAGTGTGGCTAGCCATGACGAACAAGGTGAAGCCATCCGTGCATTTGCAGGCCAAGGCGATCGTCAGTATCTCACTGGCCTCAAGGTCGGCGGCAAGCGGATACTGATTCTCGTCGATGCCTCGGCCAGCATGCTGGACGATACCATCGTTAATATCATCCGCCGCCGCAATATGCCGGACCCACAAAAACGTGCAGCGCCCAAATGGCAGCGCGCCCTCTCCACTGTGGATTGGATTACCTCACAGATACCCGTGGGCAGCCAGTTCCAGATCTATACCTTCAATGTGGACGCCACGCCGCTGCTTAAGGGCACGGACGGGGCGTGGCAGCGTGCTGAAGACGGGCGACGCTTAAGCCAGGCCGTTGAGAACCTGCGGCAGATCGTCCCGCAAGAGGGCACGAACCTGTACCGAGCCTTACGGATAATCAAAACTCTCGAACCTCGGCCGGATACGGTCTATCTATTGACCGACGGTCTCCCCACACAAGGTGAATCTGGGCCGCTCGAAGGAGCGGTATCAGGCGAGGCGCGCCTCGAATTCTTTTACAGTGCGCTTGAGAATCTGCCGCTCGGTATCCCCGTGAACGTGATTCTGTTCCCCATGGAGGGAGACCCTATGGCGGCGAGTGCCTATTGGAAGCTAGCGCAAGTTACAAGCGGTTCATTTTTGAGTCCTTCGCGAGATTGGCCATGAGGAAGGCGCCGTGAAATCGCGCCGCCGCGATGTTGAGGTATTCAGCCTCTCCTTCCTGGACTGCATCTGCTGCGGATTTGGTGCCATTATCCTGTTGCTCGTGTTGTCTAAAAATGCCGAACCTTATCTGGTCCAAGAAGCTACCCAAGATCTGCGACAAAGGGTCGCGCACCTGCAGAATCAACGCTCCGAAATTCGCAGCCATGCACGGGTGCTCAACCGCGAGTTGGTGACAAAGAGGCAACAGCTCTCACAAGAGAGGCAAAGGCTCGCGCGCCTTCAGGGCGATCTGTTCGCCGTTCGCGGGAGATATCAGACATCGAAACAAGATTCCGCTGTGACCAATATCATCGAAGGCCGGCTGGCACAGGCCCAGCAGATCTTGACTGCGGAGATGCGGCGGCTACTAGGAGAGCGCTACAGAAGATCCCCTGAAGACCGCACGGTCGGCGGCATCCCAGTTGATAGCGAGTACATCATCTTCATTATTGATACCTCTGGAAGCATGAGTTACGCCTGGGACTTAATGCTTAAAAAGGTCTCAGAGGCGCTGGAGATATATCCCAAGGTCAAGGGTATCCAGGTTATGAGTGACGAAGGGGAATATCTATTTCCCGAGTACGGAGGCGACTGGATTCCGGATTCGTCCGTGCGGCGCACGGCCATTATCGCACGGTTGCGAACGTGGAGCCCCTTTAGCGACAGTAGCCCCGCCGAGGGCATAATTCATGCCATCCAGACCTTCTACACCACAGACAAGCGCATCAGCCTCTATGTGTTCGGCGATGAGTTCACCGGGAGCTCGATCGATGAGGTGGTGAACACGGTGGAACAGATCAATCAGCCTGACGCGCAAGGCGAGCGGCGCGTGCGCATTCACGCCGTGGGCTTTCCAACCCAGTTTGTCAATCCGCCCCATTTGCAGATTACTGGTATCCGTTTCGCCACCCTGATGCGAACTCTGTGCCTCGAGAATGGCGGCACCTTTGTGGGTCTGTACCGCTTCACACCTTGAGCTTATTCTTGGGTGGCCGTCAGATATATCGGCTTGCAAAAATTATTCTTGAAGCTCGTGTAGCAGTGCATAACTACGCCAGAGGCGGCGATAATGGGTAAGCTCAGCGTTATAAGCCGGTTTCTTCCTGTGCTTGGCCTGCTGGCGTTTACTAGTTCCGGTTGCAATACCGTCGTACACATCAGCAAACGCTTTCCATCTCCGGTTGTTGAGCCGCTGCCTGTTGACATCGGCGTATATTATGATGAGGATTTTCGTAGCTACCAGTACCGGTCAAAAGGCGAGAAATGGGTCGTGCCGATCGGACCGGCAAGCGTGGCGCTGTTCAATCGTGTTTTTACCGCCATGTTTGAGCGGGCAGTACCGGTTGAAAATCAGCCATCATCACCCGGCCGTTTACCCGGGTTCGACGCCCTGATTCAGCCAGAGATCAAGGGGTACGAGTTTTTATTGCCTGCGGCGTCGGGGTCCGACTTCTATCAAGTCTCGATTGAGTACCGCATGAACCTATACGCATCGAACGGTGAAGTAATCGACCGTTGGTCGATTACTGGGTGGGGATGGAGCCGTTCGAAATTCTGGCGTGCGGGTGAAGCACTAGCCGAAGCCACCACGGTGGCCATGCGGGATGCCGCTGCAGCGATGATCATCAACTTCACGCGCAGACGGCGCATCAAGGACTGGCTTTCGCAGGTCAACGGCCGCGAGCTCAGTGACAATGCTGGCAGCTCTCGCGAAGAACCGCTGCCAGGTTAGCTTGGCACGATTGAATCAAGCGCTGCGGATAGCCGCTGCGCCACTCGCGATACTGCTCGCAGGTTGCGTTACACTAAAAATTGACGAACTGAGACAGGCGGAGACTGACATAGCGGCCTCCGAGGCGGTAGTAGTCTTATCCCGCCGGGATGGCATCGGACTGCAGGCGGGGGAAACCTTTATCGATTGTGTCAGCGATACCCTTGCGACTGGAAATGCACCGCTGCGAGTAGTTCCGGAGCGAATATTCGTCGACAGGCTGTTTCCATGGTTTGAACCAGGAACCGCACCGTCAAAGATAGAGGCTATGGCGCAACTGCTTCGAAGGCGTAATGTGGCCGAAAAGATCACCGACAGCGGAGTCCGCTATCTAGTCTGGATCGATGGCACGACGCAAAGCGTCGGTGGCGGCGGCGGCGGCCTGGCCTGCGCAATAGGGCCGGGAGGGGGAGGCTGCATCGGATTATTATCGTGGGAGAATCGCTCCTCCTACGAGGCGTCTATCTGGGACATGAAGCATGCTCAATCGGCTGGGCTGATCAGCGCTGAGGCCTCGGGTAGCTCCTACCTGCCGGCTTTCATCATTCCCATCCCCTTGATTGCCCGCACGCAAGCCGCTGCCTGTAACGGACTGGCGCGGCAACTCCAGGAGTTCCTGACTGAAGACTAGATGTTTCATACGAAATAAAGAGTGCACCAATCGGAGTCTTTTTTAGCTGTGGTGTCACCGGGGAACGTATTTATCAACTTGACTTTCCCCGATCTGAAGGACACCGGATTAAGCACATGCTCCGTCCTATTCGGTTACCATGCCTGGCTGGTAACGGATGGCTCCTGGCCTTTCCACTGCTGATTGTAGAAGACTTCGGTGTACTTAAGAATCGGGGTCTTTGCCTCCTCACGTGTAGTGCAACATTTATGATGAACGAGAGACTAAGAGCAGCCTCTATCACTTGCAGCCACGTGTTAGGCGCTGTCATCTACTTGAAGCCGTCCTGCTGCTAAACGTTCGGCGCGAACACCGCCCTACCAGCAAGGCCCAATGAGATGGCGTATCGCTCAAATGTTTTCAAGTGTCGACTTGCGTATAAAGAGCAAAACAAGATCCCGAGGCATATGCTGTCCTATCTCACGACTATGTGCGCCCGAAGGTATATAGTTGTCCAAGTCTGCCGGATCCATATGGAAAACGTACCAACTGGGGCGAGAGTTATTTTGTTAAGCTGACGGCCGGCACGTACATAGTACTTAACGTGCCAACCGGCGTTTACAAGGATCGGAGCTCATTTCCGCTGAGTGCGGACCTAATTGCGTTGCCGCGCATTCCGGTAACACTGCCCAGTCCACTTAGCCATAAACGTAAGGGTGCGCTATTTCCAATTGAGTTAGCGAACAACCTGCGTCAGTGTCGCGTCATCCGCGAGCTGCAATTCTTCAGCTTTTTGTCCCCCAGCAAGCGCATGAATAGATAGATCGGCTCGCCAATGGACGATGCCGGGCTCCGGTTATATCTTTCAATCGACAGCCTTCGTTTATCGATGGTCTTTGAACGTACATCATTGTTGACAGATCACTTGTATTCGACCACCAAGCCCTATAAGCGGCATCGACGGGAATGTAGTATGTAAAACTGCTACTGCCAACTCGTGCGAACAACTAAGAAGCTAAGGAATGAGCATGACTGAGGCTTTGTTGCACAAATAGGGCAATATGGGTGGCAAGGGTTCGGACACGCACAAAGCGGCAGTCGTCGGCGATTCCGTGGGCGATCCATTCAAGGATAGTTCCGGCCCATCCTGAATATCCTGATCAATGTTATTGCGCTTGTGAGCCTGGTAATCGCGCCATTGCTATAGGCGCGCCGAGAACCAGACCCGGCTAGATAGAGTGCTTTCCAACC
>DATACK010000060.1:0-27893 GCA_036259115.1 Gammaproteobacteria bacterium
TGCCACGATCGCGCCTTGTGGTAGGCACGTTGTGATCCGCCGTCGCCAGGATAGAGCTGGTCCGCCACAGCTTGCGTCCGGCCAAGCGCAATCCCTCAAAGGCCTGCGGTGAGGTCACCTCATGTACCAGATGCCGATCGACGTATAAAAGCGCGGTGCCCGATTCATCAATGCGCACTACATGAGCGTCCCACAGCTTGTCATAGAGTGTTTTTCCAGTCATTGCCAAACTTCAAGGTATTCAAAAGTAAAATCATAGCCCCATGCTCTGGTTAACACAAAGATCAGAGGATGTGATGCGGAAGCAAATAATTAAGATTAAGGTTTTCTTATTTAAAAAGACAGCGTAGCGTACTGCAGTAAGCCACGTGAACAGTAAGATTGCTAATGGACAACCACGGATGATCTGAACTGCCGATTTCCGTATCCCTGCACAGCGGGCAACCGGAGGAGAACTATAAGGCATCTCCCTAAGCTGGGCTTAGGGTCGAGCCCATAAACGCGTGATAGGCCGCTAGGAAACTGATAGCACCAGAGTCATGAATAAGGTGCTTGACAAACCTTCAGCAAGAAGGCGCGACTATGAAAGGTAAAAGAACCTGGTTCCTCACATGCTCATGTGGCCAATAAGCGACCGTCCGCTCGCGATGTCGGTTTTCGTAAGCAAAATGTGATCGAACTAGGCGCAAAAATGCGGTTTGCAAACCGCTTGTTGTTCATACCACTTCTCTATCCAAGGGTGAGCCGGAGTTTTCATTCCATGCGGGCGACGAAGAGTTAAATCGCTCGAGCCCTGGGATAAGCTCGTCCGAAGACAGTGACTTGCTTATGAAAAAACCTGTGCCACATCGCACCGGTTGGCTCTCAGCAGTGCCCCACGACCGCTCGTCCTCGACGCCATCGGCCACTAAGCGAAATGCTATGTTGTGGCCCAATTCGATGGTCGATTTCACGATCACCGCATCCTCGCCGCCTTTTGCCAATCCCAGCACAAAGGGCCTGTCGATCTTTAACTCGTCGACCGGCATGCGCTTCAACTGCGAAAGCGACGAATAGTCGGTACCTAAGTCGTCTATTGCAAGCTTCACCCCGGCCTTCCGCAGACGTTGCAGGATCTCGATAGTGCTGGCCCATCGCGCATCGCCACGCTCTCCGTAATCTCGAGTATTAAGTACCCCGGACCGAGCCTGTGATGGTCCAAGCATGCGGTTACCAATGACGCCAAATCTAGGCTGGCGAGATCAACTACTGAGATATTGACCGCCACACCCATATCGAACCCTTGCCGTTGCCAGTTACCGCAATCCCTGACTGCCTTGTTCAGCAATCAGGCAGTCAGCTGTCGGATGCGACCCGTATATTCTGCCAAGGGAATGAATTCGTCAGGGCAAACCATGCCATATCGCGGATGATGCCAGCGCATCAATGCCTCCACATGGGTCACCTTGCCCTTATCAAATTTCACCTTAGGTTGATAATGCACCGACAGTTCATTGTTCGGAACCGCGACGCAGGTCGTTGATCAGCGCCAGACGATATAAATGCTGTTCTTCACGGCCAGGTTGATAGACAGACGGCGAACGGCGCGCGATGCACGCAATCAGTGAAATAATACCGCTACCTTGGCGCCGTCGCGTTATAGCAAAACGGGCAGAGCCTTGATGCCTTGCGGCCAGTGACATGGCACGTGCCGAGCGGATTCAATGAGCAAGATCTGGGCGGATCAAAATTGATTTTTAAGAAATTGCCGGAATTCAGAATTCTTTAAGTAGAGATTCACGGTTGGCGCGTGCTTAATTGAACCTGAGAATGTGCGAGCCGATCCCCTTGCTCGTCTGCGTAACACACAGCCACGGCATGTGGATCACCTTTTCGGATGATTTGGAATTTTTGCCAGAATGCCTGATCGATAGCGCGCGCGGATTCAGGCGCCGTCGGATCCCGATAGCGGGTCATTTGGCTGGGACCGGCGTTATACATGGCATATGTCGCGCGCGCCAAATTCTGCACATCGCCGCTCGCCGCGGCTTCGTCTTGCGAGATTGCATAATCCACCAGGTAGTGCCGCAGGATCTCCGCCCCGGCGCGCGCATTATAGCCTATATCCCAATTGAGGCCGTCGACATCATAGAATCCGCGCCACACGTACTGATTGACCTGCATGATGCCAACAGATCCGTTACCGGAGTTGATAGGTACATATTTGTCATTGCTCTCCACGAATTGCCGCCAACAACTCTCCTGCCAAGCTGTGGCCAGCACCAAGTTTCGATAGATATCCTGGTACGCGGACGCTAGCTCTCCCTCGCTTAGGGCACTGTCGACGGCGAGATTCAGTAGCTTGCCAACCATAGGTAGATATTCATCAATCGTGTCCAGCGAAGGAAGCCAACCGGTAAGCCGTTCCACTAGCGCCTCTTCAGGATCTTCCGCACGCGCCGCAGCAATGAAAAACGATAATACACTTAAATCAGCATTGGGATGACGCCACGGCGGCCGGAGAGGTGGACCGAAGCCTAGCGCACGCCGCAATTCCGGGTCCACTTTAAGGTCGTAATCGAGTGCGTCTGTGTTCGCCTTCGGCAGCGCAATGCGGGCGAGGCGCCGTAAAGCGTCCGCCGAGAGCGTGAAGCCCAGATCCGGTGTCAATTCGTCGAGCGTCTTAAGCGCATCGGCCGCGGTGATAAAACTCAACCAGCGCAATGCCAATTCCGGCGGAAAATTGCGGCTTTCCGCGCGTAATATCGGCGCTAGACGTGACCAGGTCTTGGCGAACAGCTTGCGCACTGGGTCTGCGCCACGCCTTGGGGGGGAGGCGAGTATCTCCAAGACGTCGCGACGCGCATCCAGCAACACTTCAAGCAACTCCAAGCGACGCGCCTTCAATTCGAGCCCGGCGCCGGCCACCTTGATTATCTGTGTGAGAAAAGCATCCAGATTGCGGGAGACTTCAGCCCAGTGCTGCAATTCGTCCGCCGTCAACGGCGGTTCATGCTCACTAGGGCGCATTATCGGTGCATTCTGCTGCGGTATGTCGAGCCGTATGCTCAGTGTGACATGACCATCATCGGCCTTTACCTTCGAAAGCTTGACCGAATCGAGTAAATGGCGGGCAAACACTTGGTCATTGGGGAATAAGAGCGGCAGCAAAGACTCCAACTCATTGAGCGTTGGATTTAGGTCCAACTTCACGCGCTCTAGGCGCGGATGGGCGTATTGCTTGATCCAATCCCATACAGTGCCAGTAATGCCGACGCTTTCGCCGTCTTGACTATAGACTTTAGAATCCATTACCCATAATTCCACGACACCGGGTTCAGTGCTCAACACCGGCTGCTCGAGTACGTCCACGAAGCCGGTCCAATTGAGCATGACTAGGCAGTTATCGCCCACCCCTGTTCCTACTTGCGCCTGTGCGGCGCTCGTTATTCGCACCACACCGGCCTTAACCTCGACCTGGGGCTTTGAAAGGACAAGCGAATTGCAACCGTCATGCCACATGCGGGCCGTCTCACCCATTTCCGTATATACCTGTGATACCAGGTACTGGTGAATCAGTGCTTGACTCAATCGCACGGGGACTTCCAGCTCGCGCGCATGGGCATGAGACGTGATCACGAGCAGCGTAATCAGCGCTAATGTTTTACTAATAAGTCTCGGTGGTTGCATTTGTGTTATTCGAGGTATCCATAGTATCAAGCAGCACCTAAATCTAGCATGAAGGAAGGGATAGACAAACCATCTATATACCTTTTGCTCGCGCGCCGCCTTAAGCTGGTAACCTATCACCTTGATCGCAATTGTTAACAGGACCGATATATGAGAAATCGATGGACCAGCCAATCCAATTAATACATGGCGAGTCTCTATTTCCTTGTAAGCCCCAATTTAAATCTTCGTTGCAGCCAATGGATAGCAATAGGCTGGCATCCGCACGCCCCTCCAGGCAACCATCACACCTACAGCCGCCATGAGCGTGGCTGCGCCGTAAGCCCACTGTCCGCCTGCGGCGGCCCACATATAACCGCTCATCAGACTGCCCACCGCGCCGCCTAGCCCGAAGCTCAAGCTAGAATAAAGCGCCTGACCGCGGCCCTGTAGGCGACCCGGGAATAGCTGGTGGATCAGCCAAATCGCCGCGGCATGATAGAGGCCAAAACTGCCCGCATGCATGATCTGGGCGATAAGCATTACTGCCAGATAGTCGGGCGCAAGCGCGATCAACAGCCAACGCACCGCCGCCACGGCAAGCGCAATGCGCAAAAGTCTGGGCGCTCCAAAGCGCGGTAGCCATCGAGATATGCACAGAAATACCCCAATCTCGGCTATCACGCCCAATGCCCACAGCCAGCCGATCAAACCACGTGTGTAACCATGATCCTGCATGTAGATGCTATAGAACGCGTAATACGGTCCGTGACTCGCCTGCAAGAGAAAGCAAACCGCTAGCAATGCGATTACTACAGGCTGCCTAAGCGCCTTTCCAAATGAACCAACATCTGAATGTTGCGGGCCTTTGCGCTCATTGACCAAGAGTGTGTTGATCGAGATTGCTATCAGCAGCGCCAGCATGATTACCGGGAGCCACTCGATGCCGATATGCTCAAATACCGGCCCCAACACGATCACGGTGATGATAAATCCAACAGAGCCCCATAGCCGGATATGGCTGTAATGATGGATTCCATCGCCAAGATAGTGCAGGGTCGTGGCCTCGAACTGCGGTAGCGCCGCATTCCAGAAAAAGCTAAAGATGCTGAGCGTGGCCAACATCCACCAGTAGTCGCTCACAAACAGCAATCCTGAGAAAACGGCAGCTGCCAACAGCGCCGCAAGGCGAATAATTCCCACGCGCGTACCTGTATGATCGGCGATCCAACCCCATAAATTGGGCGCGATGACCTTGGTGAGCATAGTCATAGCCATGAGCTGACCGATCTGCTCGGGCGAGAACGAGAGAGCCTTAAGGTATAGGCCCCAAAAGGGCACAAACGCACCCACGCTGGCAAAATAGAAAAAATAAAACCCGGCTAGCCGAGCGTGCTGTGACCGACCGGCGGTTTGGCTAACCGGCATGCCGCTAGGCGGAAGAAGGTATATCGGGAGGTTTTTGGATCACGTCCATGTTTTGCGCGCGGTGGCGCAGCATATGATCCATCAACACCAGCGCTAACATCGCCTCGGCAATGGGTGTGGCGCGGATGCCAACACAAGGATCATGGCGGCCGGTAGTGACGACTTCGACAGGTTGACCGTGGATATCTACGCTCCGAGCCGGCAGACGCAAGCTTGATGTCGGCTTTAGCGCAATGCTCACACAAATGTCCTGCCCCGACGAGATTCCCCCGAGGATGCCGCCGGCATGGTTGCTTAAAAAGCCCCGCGGCGTCATTTCGTCGCGGTGCTCTGTGCCCTTCTGCGTGACAGCGGCAAAGCCGGCACCAATCTCCACGCCCTTTACCGCATTGATGCCCATCATAGCGTGCGCAATATCCGCGTCTAACTTATCGAAGGTTGGCTCGCCCCAGCCCGGCGGCACACCATGCGCGACGACGTTAATCCTAGCGCCAACGGAGTTGCCTTCTTTGCGGAGCCGATCCATGTAGGCCTCTATCTCCGCGACCTTGTCGGGATCGGGACAGAAGAAGGGATTGTCTTCGACCGTATCCCAATCTAGCCTTTCGCTCCTAATTGGCCCTAGTTGCGACAGATAGCCGCGTATGACGATCCCATATCCTTCCCGCAAATATTTGCGGGCGATGGATGCGGCCGCCACCCGCACGGCCGTCTCGCGCGCGGAGGCCCGCCCACCGCCACGATAATCCCGCAGGCCGTATTTTTTGAGGTAGGTATAGTCGGCGTGACCTGGACGGAACGTATCCTTAATTCTTGAATAATCCTTGGAGCGCTGATCCACGTTGTGGATGACGAGCGCAATGGGCGTACCCGTGGTTTGGCCTTCGAATACGCCTGAGAGTATCTGCACCTTGTCCGGCTCGCGGCGCTGCGAGGTATGGCGCGACTTGCCAGGGCGCCGACGCTCTAACTGCGCTTGAATATCCTCTTCCTCAAGCGCCAAACCCGGCGGACAACCGTCGACCACGCAGCCGATCGCAGGACCGTGACTTTCCCCAAAAGAAGTCACACAGAATAACTTACCGAACGTGTTGCCGGACATTTTCTACTTACATCTATGATAGCGATAACACTCATAACGCTAAATTCCAACCTAGCATCCATGGCCGGACGCTCGCCCAGATGAGCGGTCACTGGGCAAGCGGTGCTGCAGCCGTAAGCGCCAAGCCAAGGAAGGCTTGGCTGGCCCTCCAGTGGAGCATGGGGAAGCAGCGGACCTTAGAAGCCGCGAATGCTCGCCTACAGACATACGGGCTGGAGTGCAAACTAAGCATGGTGGGCTTAGCACAGCACATACAGCCGCAGAAGTCGACTTCTCTTCGGCTTGCCCCGACATGATACGCATTGTAGCAGTCACGCAAGCTGTTGCGCCCGCGTGCAGCTAGTCCATTCATCTCCGTACCGCACCAGCGCTAAGCCAGGTATATCATGGGAAACGTAACCAACCTGAGGAGCGGATATGCCTGCCGAATTCTGGATCTTTATTGTAGTGCTGAGCCTATTTCTCCTGGGTCTCGTATCCTACGTCATCAGACAGATTGCGAGGGCACGAGAAGACTTCAAGAAAATCGACTACAGCAAGCTCCGCAAATGGAAGGACGACAATTGGTGATTTACTGCTTGCCTGCGCCAATTATCCATTAAATGTGATGCGCGCAGCCCGACACTGTTCGGCCGCGAGCAGAAAGACTCCTTCGCCACCACACTCGAATTCGAGCCATATAAAGGGAATGTCAGGCAGTTTTTCTGCCAGCGCGACCGCATGCTCCCCAACTTCGACCACCAGCACACCTTCGGCAGTCAAAAACTCCCCAGCCCTCTGGAAAATGCGTAACGCTACATCGAGCCCATCGTGTCCACCCGCCAAGCCCAAAGTTGGCTCGTGCCGATATTCTCTCGGCAACTTGGCCATCGCCGCCGCGTCCACATAAGGTGGATTACTGACGATAAGGTCATAGCAGCACCCTGCTAGTTGATTAAAGACATCCGACTTTATTATCTGCACACGCCTCTCTAGTCCATGAGCGCGAATGTTCGTGCGCGCCACCTCCAGGGCAGCGTCTGAAACATCGGTAAGATCCACCCGCGCTTGCGGAAAGGCATAGGCGCAGGCGATACCGATACACCCTGAGCCCGTGCCTATATCCAGTACGCGTGTGACTTTACCCGGATTGAGCCAGGGAACGAAGTGGGATTTGATCAATTCGGCGATGGGCGAACGCGGTACCAACACGCATTCATCGACGTAGAACTTTAATCCCGCGAACCACGCCGCGTGGGTAAGATAAGCGGCCGGCTTGCGCTCGTTGATGCGGCGTTCGAGCAATTCAATCACGCAAGCCTTGTCGCGCGCCGAAAGCGGCTGACCCAAAGCCGTGTCATCCGCGTCTGGCGGCATACCCAAGGCATGCAGCACCAGCCAAGCCGCCTCGTCCAGAGCATTATCGGTACCGTGCCCGAATACGAGCCCGACGGCATCAAAACGACGCGCACCCCAGAGAATGAAGTCTCGCGCACACGTAAGGCGCGATGGAACGGATCTAGCATGCGTCATGTCGCATCCATTACGTTATCAGGGGCACTGACCTTTCTCACCAGCAAAGCCCATTGGTCGACTGACTGCGAATATGGAATAATAAAGTCATGAACAAAGCTTACCGGGGATACCGCAAGTTCGGCCTCTTGGCCGGCAGCGCGCTGCTGGCGCTGATAGCTGGCGTGGCCGCAGGTTGGATGACAGAACAGATTAGCGCACCGCAACCGCCGAGACTAGCGTCCGCAACTGCGCTGCTCAACCAGACCAAACCCCTGCCTGTCTTCTCGCTCGTCGATGATAAGGGCCATACTTTCAACAATGCGCGGCTGGCAGGCCACTGGAGTTTTCTGTTCTTTGGCTATACCCACTGTCCCGACGTGTGTCCTACGACGCTGTCGATCTTGAACAAGGCCATGCGCTCGATTGCCCGTCAGGGCGATGCGGCGAACACACAAGTCGTGTTCGTGTCCATCGATCCGCAACGCGACACACCTAATACGCTTAAAGGCTACTTGCATTATTTCAATCCTAAGTTCGTCGGTGTAACTGGTAGGCCCGCCGCCATCAACGCTCTAACCAGCACGCTAGGCATTCCACACGCGCGGATTGCCGATCCCAGCGGCCACGGCAACTATCTAATGGATCATAGTGCATCGATATTATTGATCGGGCCGCAGGGCAAATTGGTAGCCCTATTCAGTGCACCGCAAAAGGCGCCATTGCTCGCCAGCGACTTTCATAAGCTACGTAGCTATTACGAAAACAGTTAATATTATTTATGCAACACGCCTCCGTGTGGGAATGCATCAAGGGCTGGCTTTTTCATGCCTTTCCCCATCATCTGGTGTCGCACATCACCTTTCGGCTCACGCGGCTCAACACGCCCTTGAAAGATCCGCTGGTACGCCTTTATATCCGCGCGTTCAGCGTCGATATGCGCGAGGCGGCGGAGCCCGATCCTCACGCGTATCCCAACTTCAACGCCTTTTTTACCCGCGCACTTAAACCGGGCGCGCGCGCCATCGCCAGTGAACCCGATGCCATTGCCTGTCCTGCTGACGGCAGGATCTCGCAGCTTGGTGATATCGAGACTGGCCGCATCTTGCAAGCCAAGGGTCGGGTCTTTTCCGTGGTGGAATTGCTTGGCGGCTCGCAGGAACGAGCGGCGCCGTTTATCAATGGCAAGTTCTGCACGATTTACCTATCTCCGGGCGACTATCACCGCGTGCACATGCCCACCGACGCCCGCCTGCTGGAGATGGTGCACGTGCCGGGCCGCTTGTTTAGCGTAGCGCCCTACGCCCCGCGCGTCATACCTCGCGTCTTCGCCCGCAATGAGCGCGTGGCAGCGATCTTCACCACTGCTTTCGGCCCCATGGCCGTCATCATGGTCGGCGCGGTCAATGTGGCGGCCATCGAGACTGTGTGGGCTGGGCTGGTGACGCCGCCTGCCGGCAAAAAGGTTCGCAGCTTCGATTACACCGACGATGCATCCGCGGTGCGCCTTAGGCGCGGGGAGGAGATGGGATGCTTCAACATAGGCTCCACCACGATCCTGCTGTTCGGCCACGATGCGGTGGTGTGGGAAGTGCGTCCCGACGCACGCGTGAAGATGGGGCAATGCATGGGCCGCGCTGCGGTGATACGAAGCCAAGGGTTCGATCAGGCACCGCACCAGGAAAACGCCATCGCCTGAGCGATATCATCGACGTCAGCGGCTAGCATTACCAATCGATCCAGTCCTAAGGCCACGCCTGAGCAATCCGGTAGCCCATGTTCAAGCGCAGCCAATAATCGTTCGTCCACTGGCACCGTAGGCAGATCACGTTCGCGCCGTATCCCAAGCTCACGCTCGAAGCGCGCACGCTGCTCCTGTACATCCGCCAATTCGTGAAAACCGTTAGCCAGCTCTAGACCATAGCCTAACAGCTCAAACCTCTCGGCCAGCGGCGGATTACCCGGCCTTATGCGGGCGAGCGCGGCCTGCTCGGGCGGATAGTCGTAGATAAAGGTAAACCCCTCCGCGCAGGCGGGCATGACGACCTGCGACATGAGCAATTCCAACCATTGCTGCAGGCCGAGCTCATCGCGTACTTCAATGCCGTGAGCCGACGCACAGGCCCTACAAGTTTCGGCCGTGGCCGTCAGTATATCCAAGCCGGCGTAGCGCATGAGCGCCTCACGGTATGTGAAGCGCGCAATCGATCCCAACGCACGTGCGTCGGCGAAGACCTCATCGAGCAGCGCCTCGACCTCATCCATCAAGGCGATATGATCGTAGCCCACGCGGTACCATTCGAGCAGGGAAAACTCGGGATTATGGTGGCGCCCCATCTCGTCGGCGCGAAACGCCTTGCAGATTTGATAGATGTCACCGCTGCCGGCGGCCAGCAATCGCTTCATGGGGAATTCGGGCGAGGTATGCAGATAACGCTCGCCCTCGGCGGTCGGCACCGTAAAGCTAGCTAGATTCGGATCGATCGTGGCGGCCTGCGAGAGTGCGGGCGTTTCCACCTCCATGACACCACGGGCGGCAAAAAAGGCCCGGACGCGGGAAAGCATGCGAGCCCGAAGTTGCAGGATTCCAACAGACACCGTAGGGCGCCAGTCCGCCCTCATTACGTCTTCACGCGCGATACATATTCGCCGGTGCGCGTATCGATCCTAAGCACCTCGCCTTCCTCGATGAAGAGCGGCACCTTGACCATCGCGCCGGTCTCGAGCTTGGCCGGTTTGGTGCCGCCGGCGGCGGTGTCGCCGCGCACACCGGGATCGGTCTGGATGATTCTAAGCTCCACGAAATTGGGCGGGGATACGGCTAATGGCTCACCATTGTACAAGGTGATCTGACACATATCCTGCTCCTTCAGCCAGCGCGCGGCATCTCCGACTACGGCCTTAGGGGCGGCATGTTGTTCGAAGGTATCAGGCATCATGAAATGCCAGAATTCGCCGTCGTTGTATAGATATTGCATCTCGGTATCGATCACGTCTGCCGCCTCCACCGTATCGCCCGACTTGAAGGTGCGATCCAACACCCGATTGGTCTTTAGGTTTCGCACCTTGACCCGATTAAATGCTTGACCTTTACCGGGCTTGACAAACTCGTTCTCGAGAATCGTGTGCGGGTCCCCGTCCAGTATGATCTTCAAGCCGCTCTTGAATTCGTTGGTGCTGTAGGTTGCCATGACGTTCCTTCATTGTTTATAAGAAAGACAGGCGGGCACGACGGCTCTATCGTGGTCCGCCCCTACAATGAGGCGGCTTATGATAACGCGAAGCGATGATGTAAAACACACGCCCAAATGGCAGACTGAACTTGCCCGCGCAATCTCGGATCCGGCGGAGCTATTACAGCGACTTGGCCTGGAGCGCGCGTGGTTGCCGGATGCGCTGCGGGCCGCACGCTTATTTCCGCTGCGAGTGCCGCTTGGCTTCGTAGAGCGCATGAAGCCCGGTGATCCCGATGATCCGCTGCTCAAACAGGTGTTGCCACTAGCCGCCGAATGCCAGGAAAAGCCGGGCTTCACCGCCGATCCGGTTAATGACCTCGGTGCGATGCCCATACCGGGCTTACTGCACAAGTATCATGGCCGAACGCTGTTGATTGCCACCGGTGCCTGCGCAGTGCACTGCCGCTATTGTTTCAGGCGCCACTTTCCGTATGGTGATGCGCACGTCTTCGCTGAATCTTGGCGCGCCTTGGACTATATCGCCGCCGATTCCAGCATTCAGGAGGTCATATTGAGCGGCGGTGATCCGCTGTCGCTCAATGATCGGCGCTTGCGAGAACTGGTTGCGCGCATCGAAGCTATCTCGCATGTGAAACGATTGCGCATCCACACGCGCCAACCGGTGGTGTTGCCCGAAAGGGTGGACGATGCGCTACTCGATTGGCTGCAAGCGTGCCAGCTTAAAAAGATCATCGTCATTCACGCCAATCATGCCAACGAGATCGACGCAGCTGTAGCCGACGCACTTAAGCGTCTATCAGGCGCATCCGCAACCCTGTTGAACCAATCGGTGCTACTGCGCGGCGTCAATGATTCGGTCGATGCACTGTGCGCTTTAAGCGAGGCACTATTCGCTGCCGGCGTGTTGCCGTATTACCTGCACCTGCTAGACAAGGTGCAAGGTGCGGCGCACTTTGAGGTTCCCGCGCAACGCGCGAAGCGATTAACGAAGGAACTAAACAGTCGGCTGCCGGGTTATCTAGTGCCGCGTCTAGTGCTGGAACGCGTAGGGGAATCAGGTAAGTGTCTGATTACCTGATGTACGGTATGCATCACGCCGCAATTTCGCATACCGCCTTGAACGGCTCGGGAAAGACGAGCTTGCCACCGCCCGCAAGCCAGCCGGGCTTCAGCTCCATCACCGTGGTGGCGGCGTCGCAGCCTTTAAGATTATGCGTCAGCCCGAAGTCCGTCAGCGGCTTAAAGCCGTGCCGCTTATAGTATTCAGTCTGCCCGACCTCTGCAATAGCGCCGAAACCCATCTTTTCAGCCTCTGCGACCGCCTGCTGCAACAAGATAGCACCAATGCCGCGTTGGGCTTGCGAGGGCACCACAGACATCGGGCCAAGCGCCAGCATGTCGAAGCTCTGGCTGTCTCGGAGCAGATTTATCCGCGTCAACATCACGTGACCGACCAGCCGATTGCGGTATTCCGCTACCAGGGATAGTTCGGGAATATACCCTGGTGAGTTTCTAAGTTCAGAGACCAACTGCGCCTCGGCATCACCCTCGAACGCGCTGATGTTGACGACATCGATGGCCTGCATGTCACTGGGTCTTTCCGCCCGCACTCGTATGTCGGTCATGTCTCCTCCGCTGCCCTTGAGTCACCCGTAGGCATAGAGAAGATATAACCAGCCCAGCGTAAAAACAACCGCCGGAATTGGTGCTAGGCTGAAGGAATGGAAACTGGTCAAATATTCGGCGCCAAGAAGGCGCTGATGCAAGATCCGCGTGGGATAAGGTGAACGGCCCGCACCACGTAGGTGAAGTTTCGCGTAGGTCAAGAGGGCGCGAAGCAATGCAAGCGCACTTAAGATCAAGCCACCACCGGCGCTGCCTGCGACACTTCGCGATCCCTGATTTCTACAGTTCAGCCGATACGTCCCTGTATCGGCGTTTGAGATATCTGCCGCTCATTTAGCTTCCTTCACGTGCTATGGGCTAAGCGCCCGATATCAATGCGTTGATCCGCTCCTGAAGCGGCGGATGGCTCATCATAAGTCTTTTCAATCCTTGGCCGACGCCACCGACGATGCCGAATGCGGCCAACTGGCCTGGTAGATCACGCGGCTCGCTCATTTGCTGCAGACGCTTGAGCGCGGCAACCATTTTGTCGCGCCCCGCTAAGCGCGCGCCGCCCGCGTCGGCGCGAAACTCCCTTCGGCGCGAGAACCACATTGCAATGATGGCCGCCAGAATGCCCAATACGATCTCAGCGACAATACTACCGATGAAGTAACCTAGGCCAAGCCCGCGCTCTTCCCTAAACACGATACGATCGATCGCCGTGCCGATGACGCGGGAGAAGAAGATCACGAAGGTGTTAAGGACACCTTGCAAAAGCCCCATTGTCAGCATGTCGCCGTTGGCGATGTGGGTGATCTCGTGGCCCAGCACGGCTTCCGCTTCGTCCTCGTTCATGGCCTGCAACAGACCGCTGCTGACAGCCACCAGCGCATTATCCCTGTTCATGCCGGTGGCAAATGCATTAGGCTGTTGCGAGTGAAACACACCGACTTCCGGCATGCCGATGCCAGCCTGTCTGGCTAGACGATGCACGGTCTCTACCAGCCAAGCCTCGGTGCGATTGGCAGGCCGCTCGATGACCCTGACACCCATGCCGCGCTTGGCCATCCACTTGGACATCGCAAGCGAAATAAACGAACCGGCAAAGCCGAATATGGCGGCCATGATTAAGAGGCCGTTCATGCCGAGACCTTGGCTGGCGAGCCAAGTATCTAAACCCAGCACCCGTGCCGATATGCTAAGCACGGCCAGTACCGAGAAGTTGGCAAGCAAGAACAGTACGATACGACTAAACATGGCGTTGTTAATCTCTTAAGGAAACCTCGCAGTTAGATAGGGTTATAAGTTAAAGATTCAACCGGCGCATTCATCAGGTGCCATTTTGATTGATATCGATCGCATCCACTTTCTGATAACTACGCGGCAGCTTATAGCCGCGCCGGCCGCGCTCGGCCAGATGCACATCCAGATCCGCAGATTTCATGGTCTTGTGCTTTTGGCCGGCATGGATAACCAGCTTCTCGCCGGGCTGTATCAAGCCTATTGCCACTATATATTCCTCGCGCGTTTTGAATTTGGCGCCAGGAATATTGATGAACCGGTTGCCCCGACCCTTGTTCAACATCGGCAATTCGATGAGCGGCGTCACCAACATGTAACCCTCGCGGGTGATGGCCACGATCCGGTCGTCGTTGTGGCACCTGACCTTAATCGGCGGCAAAATCTTGGCCCCCACCGGAACGGACAACACGGCCTTACCGGCCTTATTGCGCGCGATCATGTCCTCCAACCGACACACGAAGCCGTACCCGCTATCAGTGGCGAGCAGGTATTCATCTTCCGGCGCCCCCATCAGCACGCCTGTAAAAGAGGCGCCGGCCGGCGGATTAAGACGTCCACTCAACGGCTCGCCCTGACCGCGCGCTGACGGCAAGCTATGCACCAGCAATGCGTAGCTGCGCCCAGTAGAATCCAGGAACACCGCCAACTGATTGCTGCGTCCTTGCGCCGCGGCCAAAAAGCCGTCGCCGGCACGATAGTTTAGCGTGTGTGGATCGATGTCATGTCCCTTTGCCACGCGCACCCAACCTTTTTGCGAGAGCACCACCGTGACCGCCTCCGTAGGCAACAGGGCGGTCGGATCTATAGCGCGCGCGGCCTGCCGCGCCATCACCGGACTGCGGCGATCATCGCCATAGCTTTCGGCGTCAGCCAGCAACTCATTGCGAATCAAGCGACGCAAACGGCGCTCGGAACCCAAGATCTTGGTCAGGTTATCACGCTCGCGCTGCAGTTCATCCTGCTCGCTGCGGATCTTTACCTCTTCGAGTCTGGCGAGATGCCGCAGCTTGAGTTCTAAAATGGCCTCCGCCTGCGCATCCGTCAGGCCGAAACGCTTCATCAAGACCGGCTTAGGTTCGTCCTCACGGCGGATGATGGCGATGACTTCGTCGAGATTGAGAAAGGCGATCAAGAGACCTTCTAAGATATGCAGGCGCTGCTCGACTTTTTCCAATCGCCACTTAAGGCGTCGGCGCACCGTCTCTGTCCGAAACGCCAGCCACTCCTTGAGCAGCGTGCGTAAGTCCTTGACCTGGGGGCGGCCGTTTATGCCGATTACGTTCAGGTTAACGCGGTAGGTGCGCTCAAGCTCCGTGGTCGCAAACAGGTGCGACATGAGTTCTTCCACATCCACCCGATTGCTGCGGGGAACAATCACTAGCCGCGTCGGATGCTCATGGTCCGACTCGTCGCGCAGATCTTCCACCATTGGCAGTTTCTTGGCCTGCATTTGACTTGCGATCTGTTCCAGGACTCTTGCGCCCGAGACCTGGAAAGGGAGCGCGGTAATCACGATGTCGCCATCTTCTTCCGTATAGCGTGCGCGCATGCGCACGGCGCCCGTGCCGCTGCTGTACATCTTCACGAGTTCCTCGCGCGTCGAGATGATCTCGGCCTCGGTGGGGTAATCGGGTCCCTGGATGTACTCACATAAATCTTCGATGGTGGCCTTCGGCGATTCCAACAGACGCACGCAGGCTAAGACGACTTCCTTCAAATTGTGTGGTGGGATGTCGGTTGACATGCCCACTGCGATGCCGGAGGCACCATTTAACAATACATTTGGTAAGCGCGCGGGCAGCACCGACGGCTCCTCCAACGAGCCATCGAAGTTGGGCGTCCAGTCCACTGTGCCCTGTGCCAGTTCCTGCAATAGACTTCTTGCATAGGGTGTTAAGCGCGATTCCGTGTAGCGCATGGCGGCGAATGACTTAGGATCATCCGGTGAGCCCCAGTTGCCGTGCCCGTCGATGAGCGGATAGCGGTATGCAAACGGCTGCGCCATCAGTACCATGGCCTCGTAGCAGGCCGCATCGCCATGCGGATGAAACTTGCCGATCACGTCACCCACGGTGCGTGCCGACTTTTTCGGCTTAGCCGTCGCCGAGAGCCCCAGCTCCGACATGGCGTAGACGATGCGTCGCTGCACGGGCTTTAATCCGTCGCCAAGAGCCGGCAACGCACGATCCAAGATCACGTACATGGAGTAGTCCAGATACGCTTTCTCGGTGAAGGTCTTAAGCGGCACGCGCTCGAGGCCTTCGTAGTCAAAACTCAAGTTAGTACTCATGAGAGCTATAGAAAAGGTACGTGAAGGAGAGCGATACTCCTTAGTTAATGAAGACCGCGCGCCGACGGGGAGATGAGCTTGATTGTTGGATAGTATATTTTGAATCGGCGTTTCGCGTTATCAGCTTCAACTGTTCTACCGCCGCACGGGCGCCGATCTAAAAAGTCAGGCAGCGGCGAGGCCTTGACACCCTTGCATCTTTGATACCGCAAAAAGCCTTTCCGGCGAGAGACAGGAACTCTTTCGGTATCTCAAGAAACGCGAATTCGCCGCGGTGCAACGCGCGTTCGAGATCCGGTGCGCTGGAAGCCGATCAAGACCCTAGGATGTACCACTACGTTAGTATAATAACATATATATGCGCCATGCCGCTCTAGCATAGATACAGACCACTCGAACTACACCGGATCATCGGTAAACACGTCCAGTATGACATTCGAGTCGACGAGTACGCCATTCATCAACCACGGCGGGTGAGCGCCATGATCTCGTCGGCGGTCATTTTCACCGTGGCTATACCACGCAAGCGCTGGTGGCGACCTCTCAAGATTGAACTAAGCCCGTCGACCAAGTAAACCCGCTCATCTTACTCTCCGAAATTGACCTCGGAATTAGGGATGATGCCGAGTTTTCCCGAATCGCTTGCGGGATGGTGCCCCGACCTTTAGTAGTGGCTTTCATAGCGAAGCTGAGTAGAAATAATAACGATAATGGCAATACCTGCCTCTCCCAAGGATCAAAACATGGCACATGCCGATATCCGCGCAGATCAAAACTGGCGAAATACACCTTAACGGTACCTTTCTTGCGTACAGGAACGGTGTTTGGTTTAGTTTGTATAAACTTCAAATCGTATTGTCTTCAGCGAGTAACAAGCCACGACAATAAGTCTGAGGCCCAACACGGGCTGACATCCCTGTGGGGTAATGTTAATAGCACCGGGAGACATACAAAGCCGTCGCGTCTGGTGGGGGATCGACCGAAGGTAATGCATTAGGGCACTTTCGGCTCTGAGGGCGGAAAGCATCCGCACCACGCTACGCTACACATTCGAGGCGATCGCGCCAGTCGTATTCGCTTGCCTCTACAACCAGCTCGCCGAACGTGGCGGCACGCTCAATCTTGTCACAGAAAACACCCATCGCGGTGCCCACGCCTTGACCCAGATGTTTTTGATCATGCTGATACCGCCGCCTCCGGACTTGTCACGATTTGGGGCGCTGCGAGCCCGACTCCGGGATGTAGCGACCGCCGCCGCCTTTGAAGAGGCTACAAGGACCTGATCCCAAGGACTTTAATATGGGGCTGTTGAAAAAGATTGAGCGTGGCAGTAATCATGTGCACGTCGAGGGTTGTACTGGTGGTAATCCATCAGCATAAATTCATCTCTATGAATCTCTGCCAACAGGCCTTGATAGCGCTCCGCAGCTTCGTTAAAGTTTTTTCAAATTTCGCTCATACATGAAGAGATGTTTTTACTCGATCAAATCGCAGAGCAACGCATCATTGAAGCCATGGAGCATGGCGAGTTCGATAATCTGCCAGGTAGTAGTAAGCCGCTGAAATTGGACGACGATAGCCATATTCCAAAGGAACTGCGCGTTGCCTATCGGCTATTGAAGAACGCGGGTTTCGTGCCGCCCGAGGTGGCATTGCGCCGGGAGATCGCGCACGCCGAAGATCTCCTCGCCAGCGCGCGGGATACCCGCGCACGCGATAAGGCTTCCCGACGGCTCAACTATCTACAGATGCAGCTCAACCTCACCCGCCGCGACAAGGTCGATCTGCGCCTCCAAGAAGCATACTATCAAAAGTTGCACGCGCGTCTAAGGCGAGACAACAGGTAGGCGCCAGCCGCGGCGAATCCTTCTCAATAATAAAACAAAGTGGCCGAGCGGCAGACTAGGGGCATGATGGGGCACCTTATAATGGCTGTTGCGCGGCTATTTCCGTCTTCGCGTAGTCGCGACCCAGCAGCAGGTACATCGCCGGTAGGACGTAGAGGGTGAACAAGGTGCCGATGGTCATACCGCTCGCGATGATAAAACCCATGGAGAAACGCGAGGCGGCGCCGGGACCGGTCGCAATCAAAAGCGGCGCCATTGCCAGCACCAGTGCGGCCGTAGTCATCAGTACCGGCCGCAAGCGTATAGCCGATGCTTTCTCGATTGCTTCTCGCTTCGGCCTGCCCTCCCGCTGTAGCCGGTTGGCGAACTCCACGATCAAAATGCCATGCTTGGAGATCACGCCGATCAAGGTTATCAGGCCCACCTGCGTATAGATATTCAGGCTCACGCCCGGGAAATGGGTAAACCCTATGGCATTCAAGATGTCGACCACGTTCAATGCTAGCAGCGCGCCGCTGATCGACATCGGCACGGTCACGAGCATGATGATTGGATCACGAAATGATTCGAACTGCGCAGAAAGCACTAGGTAGATCACAATTAGCGCAAAGAAAAACGTCAAGAGCAGCGCAGTACCCTCGGTTTTGAACTGCCGCGACTGACCCGAATAGTCGATCGAATAGCCGGAGGGTAGACGCTCCCGTGCCGCCTGTTCGAGCACGCTTAAGGCCTCGGCCAGTGATACGCCGGGCCGCGGTAGACCGGAGATGGTGACGCTATTGAGCTGCTGGAAACGCTTCAACTGCTGCGGCTGTACCGTGTAATCCAGCGACACCAAGGTCGACAGCGGCACCAGTCCACCCGTGCCGGTGCGGGTGTAGTAGTGTTCAAGCTGGCCTGGATTGAGCCTGTCCACTCTTTGCACCTGAGGGGTCACCTCGTATGAGCGATTACCCAGCGAAAAGCGATTAACGTAACCGCCGGAGAGCATGGCCGCGAGATCCGCGCTCAAGGTCTGCATGTTGATGCCTAGAAGCGCTGCCTTATCACGGTCGATGCGTACCTCGGCACGCGGCTTGTTGATCCTCAGATCGCTGTTTAAGAAGATGAATTTGTGGCTTTCGCGCGCGGCATTCATGATGTCATCGGACACCTCGCTTAAGTTCTCGGCCGGTCCAGTGCTGCCGATGACGAACTCCACAGGGAAACCACCACCCCCCGTAGGTAGCGCCGGCGGGATAAAGGCCGCGATCTGCAGCCCTGCAATCTTCGCGATTTGCGGATTGATCGACTCGTTGAGTACCTGCTGGCTGGAGCGCTTGCGCTCTGTCCACGGCTTGAGCACGAAGCCGGCGATGGCAGTATTGGTGGAAACCGCCGAACCGCCGGCGCCCACGCCATTTAATAAAAAGAAGTTCTCGTTTTCAGGCAGGCCTTTCGCAATCACGCTCAGCTCGCGCGTATAGCGCTGCAAATACTCGATGGTCGTATAAGGATCGCTCTCAGAGAAAGTAATGATGAAACCCTGGTCTTCTTCGGGCGCCAGTTCCGATTGCGTGGAGACGAACAAGAAATAGCATGAGACGAGCACGATAGCGCCAAAAGCGAGAATTCCCCAGCGGTCATCCATTGCGCGGTGCAGGCCGCGCTGATAGGCGCCGCGAAGTTTATCGAACTGCCAATCCAGCCAACCCGCCAGCCCGCCGCCTCCGTGCGCGCGATTTGCTCGGTGCGTTTTCAAGAGTCTCGAGCACATCATGGGCGAAAGCGTGAGCGCGATGACGCCGGATAGCAGCACGGCGCCGGCTAGGGTGAATGCAAATTCCACGAACAACGTACCGGTCAACCCCCCCATAAACCCGATCGGGAGATAAACCGCAACCAAGGTGGTGGTCATCGCCACCACCGGCCAAGCCAGCTCGCGCGCGCCCTTGAACGCGGCTTCCATCGGCTTCATACCCGCTTCGATATGACGGTGAATGTTCTCTAATACGATGATAGCGTCGTCCACCACGATCCCTATGGCCAGCACCATCGCCAGCAAGGTCAATAGATTGATGGTGAAACCCATGAGCCACATCAAAAACAGTGCGCCGACCATCGACAATGGCACGGTCACGGCGGGTATGAGCACGCTGCGCAGCGAACCCAGGAACAGAAAAATCACCACCACGACGATCAGCACCGCTTCGACCAAGGTTTTCACCACCTCGTCAATCGCGTCTTGGATATAGCGTGTGCTGTCGTAGGGGATAGACGCCTTCAAGCCTTGGGGTAATTGCGGCAGGATTTCGGAATCCCATACCTGACGTACACGTGCGATCACATCCAGTGAATTCGCATCGGGCGCAACTTCGATGCCCATGAAGGTGGCCGACTCGCCGTTGAAACTTACGCTGGTCTGATACGTCTCGGAGCCGAGATTGATGTCGGCAATATCGGATAGATGCACGATCGCGCCATTCGCCGAGCGCACCACCAGATCACGGAATTCCTCGGGCGTTTGCAGGTCGGTGCGCGCCTTCAAATCTATCGTCACCATTGCGCCCTTGGTGGCGCCTACCGCCGATAATACATTGTTGGCACGTAGCGCAGCGTACACATCGCTCGCGGTGATGTTCATCGCCGTCATGCGGTCGGGTTTCAGCCAAATGCGCATAGCAAACGTGCGATCACCCAGGATGCGCGCGCGCTGCACGCCCGGAATCGTGGCCAGTTTAGGTTCTACTACCCGCACTAGGTAATCAGTGATCTGATTGTTGTTCAGCACATTGCTGAAAAACGACAAATACATTGCCGCCGTGGTCTCGCCAACGGCAAGATCGATCACGGGATCTTCGGACTCTTCCGGCAAATCGCGGCGCACTTTCTGTACCTTGGCTACGATCTGCGTTAGCACCTCGTTAGGATCCTCGCCCAGGCGCACGTACGCCTGGATAGAACTGACGCTGGGCAGACTGGTAGAGACGATGTAGTCGATGCCTTCGGCAGAGGCGATCTCGCGCTCTAACGGCGTGGTGATAAAACCTTGTACGAGGTCGGCATCCGCGCCTACATAGGCTGTGGCGACGGTGACGACCGCGTTTTGCAATTCCGGATATTGGCGCACGTTCAGTTCCTGCCAGGCCCTTAAACCCAACAAGAAGATGAACAGGCTCACCACCATGGCGAGCACTGGTTTGCGGATAAAGATGTCGGTAAAGGCCATGAGCTTATTAACTATTCGGCGGTGTGGGCGTTAATTCCGCTTTGGGCGTAACTTCATTATTAATATTCACCACCGCATCGTTGCGCAGCTTGAGCAAACCGCTAGTGGCCACCTGCTCGCCGGCTTTAAGCCCTTCTTTGATCGCAATTAGATCTCCACGTCGACTGCCGGTAAGCACAAAGCGCTGCGTAACCGTTAAGGCCGGCTCGCTTGTCGGCGATGGTGCCTGCTTTTCGCCAGCGGATGCTTGCGAACCGGCGTTTGCGCCTTGTTCGGTCTGCCTGTGTGTTGTGGTGTTCATCTTATGGACGACGTATACCGAGTTGCCATACGGATTGAAGCTGATCGCGGTCTGCGGCACCGTGAGCACATGTTGGGGCGCACCATATTCAAGCATGGCCCTGGCGAACATACCCGGACGCAGCTTACCATCCGGATTTTGAAAGCTTGCCTGTACCGCAAAGTTACGGGTCGATTGCTCCACCCGCGGCTCAATGGCCGTCACTGTGCCCTCGAAGCTGAGATCGGGATAAGCATCGACGTAGGCTGTGACCTCCTGCCCTATAGACACGTCCGCCAGGCGCTGCTGCGGCAGCATGAAGTTCAGAAAGATCGGATTCAGTGATTGCAGGCTCACGACGGGAGTGCCCGCGCCCACATATTGCCCTAGATTGACCCTGCGGATGCCAAGCACACCATCGAAAGGCGCGACGATGGTCTTCTGCGCAATGCGCGCGCGCTGCGCCTCGACGTTGGCGCGCGCCTGTTCGGCCCGGCTTTGAGCAGCATCCAGCTCCGCTTCGGAGACACTCCTCGACTCAATCAGGCGCTCGGCCCGCCCTAGCTCCAGTTCCGCCAGGCGCGCGGCGGCTTCTAATACTTTCAGCTGCGCGATATTAATCTCAGTATCAAGCTGCAAGAGCACCTCTCCGGCCTTCACAAATTGACCATTCTTAAAGCCGATTTTGTTGACGTTTCCACCTACCTCGGTCGCGAGCTCGGCGCCGTTTACCGCGGCAAAGCTACCTACCGCCTTGATCTCTTGCGGCCAGCGCGCCCACTGTACCTTGGCGGCCGAAACAGTTACCGGCGGCTGCGGCATGCTATCGAACATCGCATTCATCTGCTTGTTGCCGTACGACTTGACAAATAGCAGTCCGCCAAACACCACGGCGGCGCCAATGGGCAAAAGGATCGAACGGTAAGTCATAAATTATGAGCGTAGCGTTACAGGATTAAGCTCTGTGCATCCTGCCGGGGCATGACAGAGATCGCTGAAAAGCTCGTCGCAAATGCGCTGTATCGATGCATCGAGTGCCACGTCGTCAGCGGGATCGAATAAAGGTAGCCACCCGTAGCCATTTATTAGGTTGTGCACGTGGCGCATAAGCAGACGATAAGGATCGCGCACCTGGTATTGCTGCAGCATGCCCTCCGCGTGCACCAGCGTGTGCATGCCAAGACACAGTGTCCATGGCCCGACCATAAGCTCCGCCACGCTCAAGCCGCGCGGATCCAGATCGCCCGCATCCACCGCGTCGTGAAAGATGCGAAACACCGCTTCCCCAATGGGCCGACAGATCTCCAGCGCCGCTTGTCGACGTGTCGCCGAGGCGGCGCCCCATACGACCTCGGTGGTCACGTACTGCGTCAGCCGAAAATAATCCGGATGTCGGCGGGCGAAAATCATATCCGCCACCGCCACGCTGAAGATGCGCTCGCGCGACGGCGCGCGCCAATTCGCGGCGCGTTCAAACAGTTCAGCGCGAATCGCGGACTTATCGCTGGCGAGCGCGACCAGCAGATCCTCTTTGGAGGTGAAATGCTGATACAGCGTGCCAATGGCGTAGTCACAGGCTTCCGCAACCTTTGCCATCTGCAGATTAAGCAGGCCGTCCTGCATGATAAGTTCCCGCGCCTTGCCGAGAAACAGATGCTCGCGTTCGGCGACTTCGCGCTGGCGCCGTTCTTTGGTCCCCATGATCTTCGCTACAATGAAAGGTGCGCGGATTATGAACCCAATTCAATTCCCGAGCAAGCGTCTAAAACGATGAATAATGCAAAATGTGTAAGCTTTTGCGGTTTAGCGGCGCATTTTCAGGTGGGCCGTCGGATACTTGATACTTGAACTATATTGGTCTCACGCAGTAACTGACGGCTTGCGATTTATTCATGCGTGGTGTTCTGAATACGGGCGTAATAATTGCTTACGCGTAGTAGATATCAGGCTCTACGGACCCATATCCGTCATGCCATTCCTCAGCAACCTTACATTTGGATAAGGAGCTTGTGGCGTGCCTACCATGAAAGCTATGCAGATCAGTCAAGCTGGCGGGGGTTTCGAGCTTGTCGAACGCGAGATACCAGAGCCTAAAGCCGATCAGGTCCTCATCAAGGTCGAAGCCTGTGGCATCTGCCACAGCGATGCCTTCGTCAAAGAAGGCCTGTTTCCTGGCCTTGAATTTCCCCGCGTACCTGGCCATGAGATCGCCGGCAAGGTCGAGGCCGTTGGCGATGAGGTGCGCGAGTGGTCCGTAGGACAGCGAGTCGGCGTTGGCTGGCATGGCGGACACTGTTTTGTCTGCGAGTCATGCAGGCGCGGCGACTTCATCACCTGCGTGAAGGCAAAGGTCTGCGGCATCACCTATGACGGTGGATATGCGGACTACGTCGTCGTTCCGCATGAAGCCGTGGCGGCTATCCCAGATGAACTCTCATCGGTCGATGCGGCGCCGCTGCTGTGCGCGGGAATCACGACTTACAACGCATTGCGCCACAGCAGCGCACGATCCGGTGATGTGGTCGCCGTGCAGGGCGTCGGCGGCCTCGGACACTTGGGTATTCAATACGCCGCCGCAATGGGTTTTCATACCGTGGCGCTGTCGCGCGGTACGGATAAGCGGGAACTTGCTTTATCCCTGGGCGCGAAGCAACACATTGACACTGAAGCCCACGATCCGGCCCAGGCACTACAGGAGCTGGGTGGTGCCCAGGTGGTGCTTGCCACTGCCACCAGCGCCAAGGCAATGTCCTCAGTCATCGACGGCCTGCGTGTCGGCGGCAAGTTATTGGTGGTCGGGGCTAGCCCCGACCCTATTGCGGTCAGTCCGTTTCAATTGATCATGAAGCGCCGGAGTCTGACGGGATGGCCCAGTGGTACTGCGCGTGATTCGGAGGACACGTTGAACTTCAGCGTGTTGTCCAACACACGTGCGCATATCGAAACGTATCCGCTGGCGCAGGCATCCGAGGCCTACGAACGGATGATCTCGAATAAGGCGCGATTCCGCGTGGTACTGACGATGTAAGGATCGATCATATGGCCAGAAGGCGAAGCCGCACATGATCAGCAGAGCGGATTTAGGACGCAGCCGTATGGCTTCGTTGGTGGCGCGCAGTTTGTTTGCAGTCCAGGCAGCACCGCCCCTTCTCGCCACTTCGGTACTGTATACGAGTGTCTTCAGCGCCTCGACCTGACAGAACAAGAGCCGGCGCTTGCCTGCTGGACCAGTTCGGTAATGGAGCAGTTGCTTGGTCGTGCTGCTCATGCCTGCTTAGCCTGCCCACCGCCGAGTGCGATATGCTCCCGTATGCGGTTGGTAGCGCGATTCTCTTCCCGTCGGTCCTCGTTCACTCGAACTGCGCCTGCTTGCCGTGAGTCCTAGCACCAACACCAGGATGAAGTACTCGCTTTTGCGGCGCGCGTTTACAATCCCCCGGTGATTTCCTGTTCGGCAAACTTGAAGCGCCGATCGGGGTTCAACAAACGGTGCATTCAGGATCGGGTTATCGATGATCGCCGGGGATGGTGTTACACCTCCGCCAGATTACCCTTGGCCTCCAGCCATGCACGGCGATCAGCAGCTCGCTTTTTCGCAAGTAGCATGTCCAGCAGCTGAGCGGTGTCGTCGCCCGCTTCCAAGGTGAGGCGCACTAGCCGGCGGGTCTCGGGCGCCATGGTGGATTCGCGCAATTGCAGCGGGTTCATCTCGCCCAGGCCTTTGAAGCGCGTGATTGAGATCTTGCCTTTTTTCTTTTCGGCCTGGATGCGATCGAGTACGCCGTCACGCTCGGCCTCATCCAGCGCATAGTAAACATCCTTTCCGATATCGATGCGAAATAGCGGCGGCATCGCAATATACACATGCCCAGCTTCGACCAGCGGACGAAAGTGACGGGTGAATAACGCGCATAAGAGCGTCGCTATATGCAGCCCGTCTGAATCCGCGTCGGCCAGAATACAGATCTTGCCGTAGCGCAGGCCCTCGAGCCTATGGGAACCGGGATCTACACCCACCGCCACCGAGATATCGTGTATTTCAGTCGAGGCCAACACCTGCTCGGGCTCGACCTCCCAGGTGTTTAGGATCTTACCGCGCAGTGGCATGATGGCCTGATACTCGCGATCGCGTGCCTGCTTGGCCGAACCGCCCGCCGAGTCGCCCTCCACTAAAAATAGCTCAGTGCGTGACAAATCCTGCGAGATACAATCAGCCAGCTTGCCCGGCAGCGCGGGACCGGAGGTGATCCGCTTGCGCATGATCTTTTTGTCGGCCTTGAGCCGCCGATTTGCGTTGGCGATCACAAGCTGCGCGAGCTGCTCACCCGCAGCCACGTGTTGATTAAGCCATAGGCTGAAGGCGTCCTTGACTACACCGGAGACAAACGCCGCGCTCTCGCGTGAGGACAGACGCTCCTTGGTCTGGCCCGTAAACTGCGGCTCCATCATCTTCAACGACAAAACATAGGCAACCTTATCCCACACGTCCTCTGGCACGATCTTCACGCCGCGCGGCAGGAGGTTTCTGAATTCGCAGAACTCGCGCACCGCCTCGGTCAAGCCCGCGCGCAGGCCACTGGCGTGTGTGCCGCCCTGCGGCGTGGGTACTAGATTGACATAGCTTTCCTGCACGGCCTCGCCACCCTCAGGCAGCCACACCACGGCCCAGTCCACGGCCTCCTGCCGCCCTTCCATACTGCCGGTAAATGGCGCATTCGGTAGCAACTCCAGGCCTTGCACGGCTTCCAGCAGATAATCCTTAAGCCCCGCCTCGTAGTGCCACTCGCAGATTTCCTTGGTTTGTTCATCCACGAAACGAACCTTGAGGCCCGGACACAGCACCGCCTTGGCACGCATGACGTGCTTGAGCTTTGGCACCGAGAACGCGGCGGTGTCGAAATACCTCGTGTCCGGCCAGAAGCGCACCGTAGTACCCGTTACACGCTTGGCGCACTGACCCACGATCTCCAAATCGGTGTGCCTCTTGCCGCCCCCGAAGGACATGTTGTATTCCTTCCCATCGCGACGCACCCATACCTCCAGGTGTTTGCACAGCGCGTTGACCACCGACACACCCACGCCGTGCAGACCGCCCGAAAACTGATAGTTCTTATGCGAAAACTTGCCGCCCGCATGCAAGGTGCCGAGGATCACTTCGACGCCCGGCAGTTTTTTCTCCGGATGCAAATCGACCGGCATACCGCGGCCGTCGTCGGCGACGGCGAGCGAGCCGTCTTTGTACAAGGTGACCTCGATGTTCTTGGCGTAGCCGGCAATGGCCTCGTCCACGCTGTTGTCGATGACCTCTTGTGCCAAGTGATTCGGGCGAGAAGTATCGGTGTACATGCCAGGGCGCTTGCGCACCGGCTCTAGGCCGCTTAGGACCTCGATGGCATCTGCGTTGTATTTAGCGCTCACTTACGTGCTCAAAAATGGTAAAGGGTTTCAACGCCACACATGCGGGAATTCGCAAATGACGTAGGCTGGTTAAATAACTCGTGTTTCAGCCATACTGGGATCCGCAGGCCCATCAGGCCTGCCCCAGTTGTCTATTTTTATCTAATACGAACCGGTCACCGGCCAAGGCTAGATCAAGTCAACGGCGGGCAATGGTCTGCTCACCAGGCAGCTTCTTGCACCGCATCACAATCGAGGGCGTGCAAGATTTGAGTTGTTCCATCGTTTGCACGCCCCGGCGGTGACTTCCAATTCCAGGCTGTGCATTATGGAGACAATCGCCTTGACGATCGCGATATTATCCGCATCCGCGGGCTCCCGTGCGCAACCCACCGGTCGATCTTCACTTATCGGATGGAGAAAGGCTTGAGACCGTTCAAGGGGTCATACGCCGAAGCCATTGATTGCAGCCCTGATCCCAAGCACTCGATTAAAGTGTGCATCACATCCTCCGCCCAGTTTCTGCAGCAGGCTTTCGGTTGACCCTAGCTCAATATAATGTGGGGTCAGGCGTGTCTCCTTACAATATCCGCACGATCGTTTTCTCACACACAACCGATGAAACTGGCGCGCTGATATCTTCCACTATACATGACGGCCCTATGCCTTGGGCTTACCAACTAAGGGAATAAATTCAGCGCAGGCAATGAGCGTATTCGAGCTGCCTCATGATAGCCAGATGTAGACCATTTAAGATCTCATTATTCTCCTGTGGGGCACATTGCCTGCGGACGCTAGTTTTGAAACGAATCTAGATCAGTGCGATAAGATAAGCAACATCGACCACTCATTCACGAGTCGGTGTGGTGGATTGCAAGGGTTGGTTTGCGCTCTTCGCCAGCCTCGCGCAAACTCGCAAGCGCTTCAAGTTGGAACTCAAACCATTGAAAACAGGTCATCCTCGCGGACTGTATGTCCTCTTTTTCACCGAGCTTTGGGAGCGCTTCAGTTTCTATGGCATGCGCGCGCTGCTGGTGCTTTACCTGACAAAAGCTCTATTACTCAGCGATGATCAGGCATATGGCATCTATGGCG
>DATACK010000061.1:0-1547 GCA_036259115.1 Gammaproteobacteria bacterium
CGCACAATGAAGACGCATACGGAATAGAGGGGCGTGTGGAGAATCTTACGAATGTTCTGACGATCAAAGAAGTCGCAGCAATTCTTCGTTGTTCTAAAACGCACGTTGCAAACGCCATTAGCGGCAAGCTACCTGGCGTGCCACTCTGGTGCATCTCAGTATGGGGAGGCGAAAGTTAATCCGGCGCGACTGGCTTGAAGCTTGGATGGAGGCTGGCAAAGCCAAATGCTAGTGGGCTGTCCCGGTGATACCTACAGCAGAGTTTTAGCGTCTCTAGTATGTGGCTGATAATCGAAGCTTGCTGCAAGTTAGCCGGGAACAACGCGAGGAATTGGAGCGCTGGGCTCACTCCAGAACGCTGCCGGCGGGTGATGTGTTCCGTGCCCGGTTGATTCTGGCTTTAGCCGATGGACTGACCTACCGCAAGATCGAGGACCAACTCGGCGCGAGCGCGCCGACAGTATCCCTGTGGAAGAGACGTTTCAAGCAATCCGGCATGGCGGGTTTGCAGGGGCAGCACAAGGGAAGCAAGCCGCATAGGGCCACACCAGCGGTTCAGGCGCGCGTGATCCGGCGCGTGCAGCAGAAGCCCAGTGACGGGAGCACGCATTGGTCTTGTCGCAAACTGGCGGCCGAATTGGGCCTGAGTAAATCCACGGTACAACGAGTGCTGGCACAGGCCAAGCTCAAACCGCATCGACTGGAGCGGTACATGGCCAGCAATGACCCGGAGTTTGAGCAGAAGGCGGCCGACATCATCGGGCTCTATCTGAATCCGCCGCAACATGCGGCCGTCTTTTGTGTGGATGAGAAGTCAGCCATTCAGGCGCTCGACCGACTTGACCCGGTGCTGCCGTTGTCGCCTGGACGCGCCGAGCGGCATGGGTTCGAGTATTACCGCCATGGCACGCTGTCGCTGTATGCGGCACTGGAGGTCAAGACCGGTAAGGTCGAGGGCAAAACCGCCCGCCGTCATACCAGCGCCGAGTTCGTGGATTTTCTTACGGAGCTGGTGCAGAAGGCCAAATGGGCAAAAGAGATTCACATCGTCCTCGATAATCTCTCGGCACACAAAACGCAGGCCGTGCGGGATTTCCTGGAGGAGAATCCGAAGGTCCGGTTCCATTTCACGCCAACGTACTCCTCGTGGTTGAATCAGGTCGAGATCTGGTTTGCCAAGATTGAGCGCGACGTGATTGCCCGCGGCGTATTCACCTCAGTCGCCGATCTGTCCCGAAAGCTGATGCGGTATGTCCGTGCCTACGCGAAGTCAGCGCGCCCGATCCGCTGGACTTACACCGACTACAAACGCCGCATCATCACTAAAGATGTCACCGGGACAGCTCACTAGTCATAGCAATGCGCGGTGAAGTCAATGACACGCCCGGCAGCTATTTTGAAAGAGCATTGGCACGTTCATTCGCCGCAAATCCCGCAAGCCCGCGCACGCGTTGGAGGCGCACCAATGCCTTTGCTTGTTGGCATCGAGCCTCCCGGATAGCTCGCGATTCGTCGCTGGCTCCTTCTCTTCGTCAATCATTCTTTGC
>DATACK010000062.1:0-11157 GCA_036259115.1 Gammaproteobacteria bacterium
CCTGCGCAAAGGTCTGCTGGCCACTCGCCTGCACACCATCCGCCGCCGCAGTCGCTTTGGGCGCGGGTTGGGCCAATTTGCCAGTCGCCGTTTCGCCGACCGGCTCAATACGTTGCTGCGTCTGTTTCGCGATCAGCGGCCCGTGATGGACTCTGTTGATCGCCATTAGATATCGCGCCAGAAAGAGCATGGCAATAGTGAAAAGCACCAGCACACCAACCACGATCGCGAACTGGGTCATGAATTGTTTGTCTTCCTGATTCAAAGGACGACCTCCCGGATCAGCTAAGCTATAGAATATTAAGTTAAGTCGAGGCGATTAGATAACCGTAGAACATCCGCTAATTCAGCCCAAAAACAAGCGAACTAAGCAACGCAGGGATTATAGGATATGCATCATAACCACACCACCTTAGAGTCTATGCGATATGGACGTCAAAGTGTGGGGAAGTTATCCTACCTTTATACTGTGCTTATAGCTCAGCTGGACGAAGTCGGACCGAACGTCCAGTGAGCGAGCGGCGAGTTGCCGCGAACGCTAGGCCATGGATGGCATGGTTAGATGTTTGAGTGCAGCGCGATGCGAAGCGAAGAAAGTTCGGCCCGACCGAGCGACATGCCAGGGACGGCTACGGAATATCACTTGATATCTGCGCCCGTAGCTCAGCTGGATAGAGCGTTGGCCTCCGGAGCCAAAGGTCACAGGTTCGAATCCTGTCGGGCGCGCCAAGTTTCGCCAGAAACGAAGTCATGCCATCTCTGGCGAGACATCAGTACCCTTTCAAACCCCGGTCCCGCCATCCACGGTGGATTGTTTGACGAGAAAATTGATTTACCGGATTAATTTCTAGGTCTAATCCCGATACCGTTTTGCTGAAAATCGCGGGCCTGCGGCCAATCGCTTTTCGGTACCGGCGGCGAGGGTGTGATAGCCCAAGCCACGCCGGCGCAAGAACACCTCAAGCCCTTGTCCCATAGCATGGACGTAAGCCTAATTGGGAGCGAACACCAGGCGTAGCTTACAGGCTAGCTGCGCATATAACCCGTTCTCACGCTCACGGGGTTGCAGATGCATGCCATGCAGGTAGGCCTGACCACACCTGCATCGTATAGTAATGGCTTGATGTTTAAAAAGTCACCCAAGCGGCTGAGCAGAAATGATTCGATATCGCCGCCGCGTGTGAGCGCTAATCCTGGCCTTTAATCATATATCCAGTACTACCGTCGCCTCCCAGCCGCGCTCGGTCTGCTCCAGGGCAAAGCGATGCAGGGTGACAGCCTTGACGTCCACGCGCGTGTAGTGCCGGTCTGGATCCAGTTCTTCCCCTCCAGCCTGCGCCCATAGGCGGTAACGTCCATCCGCCTTCTCCAGCCGAAGCGCGCGTATCCGCAACAGCAATGACTCCGAGTCCTTGTAGTAGATCAATTCCTGCAGGAAATCGAACAGCAGCATGTCGAGGGCGTCGTTCTCAAGCCGGATCTCTCGGTGCTCTCGCGGTTGGATTGCATCGAGCTCCTCGACCATCACGTTCATGGTGGCCTCGGCGGCGTTCATGAATGTCTGTTCGAGTTTTTCGTGCCAGGCCTTGAAGGCAATATCGGCGGCAATGTCGTCTAGGTATTCGTACGGCATCGATGTCAGTCCTCGTTCTTGGACCTTTACAGAAGAGGTCAATTACCTTCTTCACATTGTTGAAGCGCGGCGAGGATCGTATCCTTGTGCTGTTCGAGTTCTGTGCCGATGAAAACCAGTTCAGTTGTCTTCGCCTCGAATGGCTCTAAGGTGAGACGACCGATGACAAAGTTGAACAAGTAACTCGCCTCGCGACATCGAACGAATCCCTTGGCGCGGTAGACTGAATCACCGAGATCAGCCATCAACCGCTCGAAACAAGGCCGATCGAGTAATTGCTCTGTAACGTAGCTAAACGACCCGAATTCGGGTTGGTGGGTATGTCGGGGTGGGGCAATCATGCGGTCGTGCCCGATGCCAAACAACAGCGCCGGATCAACCTTGCCTTGCCGAATGGGCAGGATCGGCGCGCGTTTATTGATGCGAGCAATCTGTGTCCCGGCCTCATCGAGGGCCTGCGCCGAGATCAGATCGGTCTTGTTGAGCAGGACAACGTCCGCAGCCTCGATCTGCATGCGCGTGGTATGGCCAAGCTGCGGATATCGCGTCATCGCATCTGCATCCATCACTGTGACCACGCCATCCAGCCGCACCTGGGGCAGGGCGTCCTCGATATCAAACACTAACGCGTCGGGCTCGGCCAGGCCCGTGGTCTCCACCACGATGAGCTCGGGCTTTGCAGTATCGATGATCTCCCTTACTGCTGCGTCGAATTCGCCCAGCAGCGAGCAGCACACACATCCACCGCCCAGTTCCATCAGTTGGATATTTTTCCCCTGGATGATGCGGCTATCAATGGCAAGCTCGCCAAACTCGTTCATCAGGATCGCGATCTTGGTCGGTAAGGTCGCCAGGATGTAGCGCAGCAAGGTGGTCTTGCCGCTGCCAAGTGGCCCGGTGATCAAGGTCAGCGGTGTTCGCACGTCATGGCTCATCCTTTGACATTACCCACTGGAGATAACCTCATCACGGGTCTGCTCAAGCCCGCCTGCGCACAGGCATGAACCACGTCGTCAATATTCTTGTAGGCACCGCCAGCCTCTTCCGCGATTCCCCTCCAGGAGGCGCTGCGCACATAGATACCGCGTGAGGCCATTTCGCGCTGCAAATCTTGCCCGCGCCATTGCTTGCGCGCCTGGGTGCGGCTCATGGTACGACCGCTGCCATGCGCGGTCGAGAAGAAGGTCTGCGCGCCTTGCGCAACGCCGGTCAAGAGGTAAGAGCCGGTCTCCATGCTGCCCCCTAGGATAACAGGTTGTCCGGTATGCCGGTAACGCTCCGGGATCCCGTTCATCTCCGGCCCGAAGGCGCGAGTGGCGCCCTTACGGTGCACGAGCAACGCACGCATGTGGCCATTGACTTTATGTCGTTCCAGCTTGGCGGTGTTGTGGGCGACATCGTAGACCATATGCATGCCAAGGTCTTCAGCTGAGCGGCCGAAGACCTTGGCAAATACCTCACGGATACGGTGTAGAATCACCTGGCGATTGGCAAAAGACATGTTAATCCCGCACTTCATGGCGGAAAAATAGGCCTGCCCCTCGGGCGAATCGAAGGGTGCGCAGGCGAGTTCCCGATCGAGGATTCTGATGCCGTATTTTGGCTCCATGACCCTGAGGAAGGCCTGGAGGTAATCGGTTGCTACCTGATGGCCGAATCCGCGGCTGCCGCAGTGAAACATGATCACGATCTGATTCGGAATGTTGATGCCGAAGGCGTGCGCCAGTTCACTGTCCAGCATGTTTTCCGGACGAGCGACCTGGATCTCCAGGTAATGATTACCCGAGCCCAGCGTGCCAATCTGGTTATAACCACGATCCACGGCCCGGTCGCTGATCGTGTCGGCGTCAGCGCCTTCGATACAGCCCGACTCCTCGGTCAATTCGAGGTCCTCTGGCCAGCCGAGACCGCTGTCCACCGCCCAGCGCGCGCCTTGTTCCGCCACCCGCTTGAACTCTTCCTTGGATATCTTGATGAATCCCCTGCTGCCAACGCCCGCTGGCACACGCTCATAGAGTCGATCAACGAGTGCTCGTATATGCGGCTTGACCTCGTCATACGTCAGATTGGTCACCACCAGCCGCATACCGCAGTTGATATCAAAGCCGATGCCGCCTGGCGAGATCACGCCGCCTTGTTCGATGTCCATGGCAGCCACGCCGCCGATGGGAAAGCCATAACCGGAATGGCCGTCTGGCATACAGAAGGCCCTTTGCGTGATTCCCGGCAACGTCGCGACATTGGCGATCTGCTCGAATACAGCCTCGTCCACTGCCTGCAGCAGCTTTTCCGTGGCATAGATCCGGGCTGGCACCCGCATCCCATCCCTGTAGCTCGTCGGCAGCTCCCAGATCGTGTCAGTAATGCGTTCAATATCCTTGACCATGACCTTAAGTCATTACCTCTTGAATAAGATGGCCGTCTGATCTTTTTGGGACTTACAAACCTGATAGCCTGGAGACTCGGATGAACCTAAAAGTCCGAGGTGTCACGGCGAACACAACCGATGACTTACAAAGCAGGATTTAAGCCTGTTGAGTCTGCGTTTTCAAACTCGCCTTCAGCGAAGGTTCCAATCTCAGATTGCGCGCAAGCTCGTCTAAGTACGCCCGCTCCATGTAATTCTGCTCGTCGATCATCATCAGGCTCACGAGATACATCTCGCTCGCAATCTCCGGCGAGGTCGCGGCACTCGCCACTTCACGTGGGTCTAGTGGCTTGTTCAGCTCCGCGTGTAACCAGTCGCGCAGCGACCGGTCCTCGGCGAGCTTGCCCAGTTCCTCGTCAATCAGCTGCCGCTCGCGCTCGTCGACGTGTCCGTCCGCCTTGGCCGCGGCGACCAGCGCCTTGAGGATGGCGCGGCTGTGCGTCTCGGCCTCGGCGCCCGTCACCCGATCGACGGTGCGCGGCGGGCTGGTCGGTGCGGCGTGCGCGTTCTGCGTCTGCCAATCGGAATAGGCGCGGTAGGCCAGGACGCCCAGCGCGGCCAGGCCGCCATACTTGAGCCCCTTGCCGCCGAGTTTCTGCATCCGTTTGCTGCCCATCAGCATGCTTAAGGCGCCGCTCGCCAACGCGCTCTTGCCGATCCCCCCGGTCAGGCCCGAGAGGCCACCAACGCCCGCGCCCGGCGCGGAGCGGTTTCTCGTGGCATGCGAAGACGTCTTATCTTGCAGCAGCGATTGACCTGATTGCAGCAACTGGTCGAGTAGGCCTTTGGTGTTCATGGCGCTCCAGTGGGTGGAAAGATTAGAGGGTTTAATCCGTAGACCGGAATATGCAAGCGAGATTCCATCTGGATTGCCACGCAGGTTTTATAAGTGCGACAAAAACCATCTGCCTACTGCTAGTAAAGTGATGGACGCGTGCATCCGCTAGAGATCCCTTTCACATCTTGCACAACTGAGCGCAACAACGCGGCGATTCATTCTGCGCTTCAGGCGCGTCGAGGCAAGCGCTACGTCGTCACACCGATAACCAAGCATGCCTCCATGCTGAACCACCGCGTAGCACTCGAGAAGGAGGGCTATCAGGCAACGTATTTGCGGTGAATTGCGATGGCAGATTCGGCGCGCAAGCAGATCAAGCACGCGTGCCTAGACGAGGAGAATCATGCCACCGCTGATCATCAGCGCAATTCCCCATAGCAGATCGAGGTTGAACCAGGCGCGACGCAGCAGTGCCAATCCGAGCTTTTCATACACCAGCAAAGCGATAAGTGTGGTTATCAACAAATATCCCAAAGTGTGGACGCCGACCGCTCCAAGCCAATCGATCGCGAAGGCCGTCATTTGCTTGGAAGCGAGATGACCCGCGTGCATATGTCCCGCATGCGCCATATGTGCGCTCCCGCCTTGCTCAGTCCAGGCGAGCAGGATCGGCACCAGCATTAGGCCGGCGCCGTGCGCCGAGGCCATCAGAAAAGACCACAAGGTCAGATCGCGAAAATTGACACGCATGCCAACCCAGCGCGGGTGCCGCGTGCGAATGAGCCGATAAATGCCGATGCCGAACAGGATGGCCGCTGCACCGTAGCGCACGGCCGTCGAGGGCAAGCTCGCCTGTAGCAACCATAACAGCACGACCACTGCCGTGATCGACAGCGCGTGCCCGAGCGCGATGGGCGGAATCGCCATAAGCACCGCCCAACGCTGCTTTTCCTGCAACCCCAACGCCACGGCGAACAGCCAACCCATGCCGGGATTAATGCCGTGATAAGCCCCCAATCCAAACAGCGTGAACCAAGGCCAGAGGTCACTCACTCACGGATAACAATAAGAATCTGACGAGCAGTCTCCGCCCTCCAGACGGATCTGGTGTGCGCGGTAGCCGTCGAATTTCACGAAAAAGTCGCGATCAATGGTAAGCCCGCCCGCGGGATTCGCGTTCAGCTTGACCATCCAACTGCGCACGCCATCCGGGTAGAACTGCTCGTCCCAGGCCCGATAGAGCGAGTTGGTGAAATAAACGCGCTTACCGTCGCGGCTCACCTCCACCATCTGTGGTCCACCGTTCAGCGGCTCATCGGGATTTTTCGGATGGGCTGCGCGGCGTACGATGCCGCCGATATGCACGGAGCCGATGAGCTTGGGATTGAATGGGTCGGATACGTCGTATTGCCGCAGCTCGCCGGTGCCCCAGCAGGAAACATAGAGAAGACGGTCGTCTAACGACAGGTTAATATCGGTTACCACTGGTGGCACTGCCTTGAAGCCTTGCAGCAAGGGCGGCAACTGTTCGGGATCGGCCGGTTCCGCCGGGATTTCGATGATCTTCTTGATGTTCCAGGCATCGTTCTCGCGATACCAAAGCCAGATCGAGCTCGACAGGTCCTTGAGCGAGATCACCACGCCCACAAACCCATATGTCTTTGTCGGGTCGTGCGCGGCGCGCAGCTCCAGCACGAGCTGCTGCTCCGCGCCGAGATCGAGCGCTTGCAGGTGCCGGCGTCGGCGCAGATCCCAGACGTGCACGCGCCGACCGTATTTGCCGTTGAGAAGCAGGTCTGGTTGCAGCCCATCCTCGATCATGTTGGGCGTACCCCACTCACTGGTAATCATCGTGTCGTAACCAAGATGCCACCAAAAATCGTACGCCAGGTATTGCGGCCCACGATCCACCTCCCACTGACCCAGCACATCAAAGGAATAATGATCCAAGAGGAAAATACCGCCTGGCCCATCGCCATTGGGTGCGCCTAACGCGCTGACGTAAATGCCTTCCGGGCCGCAATGGATCGTATGGAAACGTGAGTAGTGCGCGCGCGCGAACACCTCTTTCGCCTCGATGGTCTTGACGATCTTGGGGTTGCGCGGATCGGGTTTGATATCCAAAATATAAATGCGCGAAGAACGCAGGCCCGGCACCACCAAGTAGCGCCTCTCAACGTGCGGATGCGGCGCATAAGGGCACAGCGCCGAACTGCATGCGTTCCAACCGAAGTGATGCAATTCATCGCCAGGGTAGGGCATCTCCACTTCCCCGACGGGCCGACCGTAACTAGGCGAATCTGGCGCAAGATCCACCACCTTCATCGCATCCGGGCGTTTGTCATCGTTCGGATTAAAGGTGGCGACATAAGCGAGCCGCTCGGGCGGCCCCTGCATTGCCGATCGAGGTGACGGATAAAAGGTCGGATCCGGTTTCCACAGCGTCATGTTTGCCCCTCTCAGCACGTATTGGAATTAATCGGTGATGCCACGCAAGCGCAAGTCAAGCGCCGGTATAGGCAGCATTAGATTACCACTTACGCTAGCACTTTGTGGCTACTGGCCAACTGTATCCCTGATGACAGCAGCATCGATAGGGTCAAGATATTTCCCATGCTCGGTTGGGGAAGAGAGTACAAGTTGCGTATGCGAGTATCGGACAAGGGGCTTTTTTCAGGCAGCGTCCTGAGGCAGAATCACTACTATTTCCGATTCTTCATTGAGAATACCCATTCTACCGGCCGATTACTGATATATCCCCTAGTTAAGGCTACTCAACCGTCCGGTACTCTACCGCCAATATGGCGAATCAGTTTGACTCTGAACGGTGGACGAAAGGCCGTGACAACGTCAATAGGCGTTCCTAAAATTCGGCTGGCATAATTTAGTGAACGGCTACATCACGCGTGGAATTCAAAGACTACTATAAAATAATGGGCGTCGAGCGCAACGCGACGCAGGACGACATCAAGCGAGCGTATCGACGCCTTGCACGCAAATATCACCCGGACGTTAGCAAAGAGCCGGATGCTGAGGCGCGTTTTAAGGAGGTCGGCGAGGCTTATGAAGTGCTTAAAGACCCAGAGAAGCGCGCGGCTTACGATCAAATCGGAAGTCGTAACGATTGGCGGGCAGGTCAGGATTTCAGGCCACCGCCTGATTGGAACACCGGGTTTGAATTCAGCGGCGGTGGCTATACCGAGGCCAATGACTTCAGCGATTTCTTCGAGAGCCTGTTCGGCCGCTTTCGCGGCGGCTCCCAGCGTGAATCAGCATTTGAGGCGCGTGGGCAGGATCATCACGCAAGGGTCTTAGTTAGCCTGGAGGATGCTTTTCACGGCGCCACCCGCACGATCACCTTGCAAATGCCTCGATTGGATGCCGAAGGCCACGTTGTAACGCACGCCCGTAACCTGAACGTGAAGATCCCAAAGGGTGTAATCGAGGGACAACAGATTCGTCTGACTGGCCAAGGGGCCGGCGGATTAGGCGGGGGGCCGGCAGGCGATCTTTATCTGGAGATCGCGTTTCAGCCGCATCCGCTGTTCAAGGCGGACAAGCGCGATATCCATTTGGAGCTTCCCGTCACGCCCTGGGAGGCTGCTTTGGGCCGCACCGTAACCGTGCCGACCTTGGGCGGTGATGTGCAACTGAAGATTCCACCGGGGTCTCAGTCGGGCAATATACTAAGGCTTAAGGGTAGGGGACTGCCTGGCAATCCGCCCGGCGACCAATACGTGCAGCTGCGCATTGTAACGCCCAAGGCTGATACGGATGCGGCCAAGTCCTTGTATGAGAGAATGGCTCGGGAGATGCCGATGAACCCGCGCGCGCAGATGGGAGCGTAGGCTTATGAACGCCGAGCACGATGATGCATTGGAAGGCGTCCTGCTGGACGATAATATCCGCGTGAGTCTGCGCGAGCTGTGTGACATGTGCGACGTAAATGCCGAATTGATTGTGGAGATGGTCAGCGAGGGCATAGCCGAACCCGAAGGAAGTGAACCCCACCGGTGGCGCTTCACCGGCGCCTCTATTCAGCGAATCCAGATTGCAATCCGGTTGCAGCGGGATCTCAAGGTGAATCTCGCTGGCGCGGCGTTGGCGCTAGACTTGCTCGAAGAATTGGCTGAACTACGACACATGCGTGGCCGCTTGCTGGCTTAGCGTGCAGATGGCGCCAGGTTCAATGAGTAATGGCACGATACTCTCGCTAATAAAAAGGTGATAGTGAATGCCATCGTTGGAAGAATAACCAGCCATCGTATCCTGACCGACCACCAGCTTACCAACGCGCGCGTCGACCAGCACTGCATTCTTGATGGGTGCCTTGTAAATTCCAAGCTGACACAGCCGTCGCAGGTGGTCGTGCTGCAGCATATCGGTGCCTTCGTAACGTTTAAATAAATTATTGTAATGCACAGGCGGCAGGGCCAGCGCGTAAGGTCCATAAAAGCCTGCCTTGTCCAATGCCCCCACGGCCTTGAGCACGTCGTTTAAGGACTGTTCAACCTTAGACCAGTCGCCCATCTGCACTTGGCTGCGGCCCTGAGCGGTCAGCAAGCCTTCGACCCCGAATTGCGGCGAGCCATTGTAAATAAAATCCTCTTCGCGACGCGCCACGGCCTCCGCGGCATCTTCGATCGGACTCGATTCGAACCGCTGCCCCATGTGCAGATGCGCCTCGACCTGCCGAATACTGAGCTTGAAATTCTTGCGCAACATCGGTACAGAGATGGCGCGGCTTAGGACGGCAGCCGCCTCGCCCTCAGCTGGCTCCCGGCAAAATTCGTCCGCGCCTACCTCCAGTGAAGTCATGCCTACGCCGTAAGGACCTTCCAGATCCAAAAACCGGCGGGCAGTCAATGCGTCTCTCATGGCATCTACAGCGGCGCTGTCGATCTCATCCCAGATCTCCGGTGGCAACGGCGTGTTGTCGCGATTGAGATAGCGCATACTCATTTTCCCTTTAGGCTACCAACCGTCAGGCGCATGGTCGGCTGCGATTTTACGAAAGTGCCGTTATCAAGGTTTCGCCATGCTCCGCCCCCACCACCTTCATGCGCTTCCTCTATCTCAGTGATCGGCTCCTCAGTGAACAGATAGGTCTTGAGTTGCTCGTCCATAGACTCGCTCTGCCGGCGAATCCACTCCAACACCATGCAGGCATGCTCCATCTCGTCGCGCATGTTGTGCAGTAGGATTGCGCGCAACTGCTCATCAGAGGTAGCGTCCGCCCGCTGCTGATACCAGTCCACTGCCTCTAGTTCCTCCTGCAGCGACACGAGCGCCCGGTGCATATCGCGCGTCCGTTCGGTTAAGAGTTCTTGAGCCTCGTGATAAGTTTCGCTTGCCCCTGCCATGTTTAGCCCCGGTAGATCATTCGAAATGAGATTCGGAAAACGCGAATTCTAGCGTCTATCATCAGCGGAAAACAGGTGATTGCGTGTATGTGTGCCGCGGGTGTCTGCCTTGTGAGTGGCCAAATAAAGGCACGGGGCTTGCTTGCAGTGGAGAGAGCCTTAAGATTATAGGGACTTACATGACGACACTATACGCCTTGCTCTTTACGCTTATCACGCTCGCCGCGGCGGCGTACGCGCAATGGCGCATACCATTTCACACCGCCAATGCGCACCACGCCCTGATTGGTCGTGTAATGCTGCTGATAGTAGGCGTGCTCTTTGGTATTGTCATGGCGAGCGTCTATACCCATACGCAAAATCTGCCTTGGCTACTTGTATTTCTGTCCGGCTTTGGCGTGGTACACGTACCGGCCGCCGCGATTTTGTTCTTAAAGCGGCAGCGAGCACAAAGCTAAAGATGTGGCTCACACTGCGTGGCACGCGTGGATATCGGATAGTTGTCCGGTCAAATCGCCTTCAGCGCATTCAGATGATATAAAGCGCCTCCGAATGCCGGCGCTCCTGCTTACATCAGGCCCCGCCGCCGATGCAGGGTATGCCGCAGGTTATAGGCATTCGTGGCCGCTTCAGTATGGAACAGAATACACGTTGCAGCAGCGCTTTATCGTTGCGTGTGGTCATCGCTTAATTAGCGGAGCGCCTACCACCGACGGCAAGGCTCGGCTCACGCAGGCAAAGCGGCGCGCTTAAGCACCGTATCGTGCTTGTCCAGAATCAGTGAGATAGGCAGACGAAGATCGAGTGCGATAGGCAGGTGATCGGAATAGGCCAGGTCGTAGACGTGGGTGCGTTCGACCTTCAGTGCCGGCGTAACTACAATGTGGTCCAGTCCTCGCCTGGGTAGCCAGCTTGGAAAGGTATTGAGCTCGCGTTCGGGCGAGCACAGGTGCGT
>DATACK010000063.1:0-1992 GCA_036259115.1 Gammaproteobacteria bacterium
AACCTGTAACCTGAGATTAAGGACATCAAGTCAAACTATATTTTGCGTTGTAGCGTGTGACCCCACCCATTCTTGAGCGGCATATTCGCGTTTATAAGCTTATGAGCCGAATAACACGACTAGAGTTGCGAGTGCAACCAACTCATTGTGTGTTCCCTAAGCTTCTCATGCCAAGGACGGCGCGCCCACTCATCGAGCTTAATTTCCTTTGAGCAGGCTATGTCCCGCTTAAACCATTCGATCTGAAGGAGCGCAAGTTCCGCATGTATACTGTTCAAAATGACTTCGACATTGAGGCTGAATGAGCGATTATCGAAGTTAGTCGAGCCTACAGACACCCCTAGATCGTCCACGATCATCAGCTTGGCATAATACATGGTCGGTTGATATTCATAGATCTTGACGCCGGCCCGCAGCAGTTTGCCATAACGTGAACGCGACACGAGCCGCACCATGCCCTGGCCGTTATATTCGCCTCGATGCGCACGCCACGGCGGCGTGCGGCCAGCAAAGCGCCCATGGATAATTCGGCCGGGATGAAATAAGCAGTGCCGATGCGGATCGAGCGCACCGCTGTCGTGATCGCGAGTAGAAACATCAGCCGCATAAGACTTGGCGCCCCTGTGGGCGAGCTGTAGAAGACCTGGCAAGCGACATCACCGGCGGACTCCAACGCGGGGAAATAATCCTCACCGTGCAACACCACTTCCCGGGCCTTAATCCAGTTGCCCATGAAGACAGACTGCAAGGCCGCCACGGCCCCTTGACATGATAATGTGAGTCGCGCCAGTGATCAGGGCCTGCGGCGCTGCCGGCTCATTCATCGGCGATACCGACGCCACCGGTAAGCCAACTCGCCTGTCTATAATAAGCAGCTTACGGTGGGTGCGGTGATTAATTTTCCGAAAGCGAAAAAGGCGTATCTTGTGGTAGCGTTCGACCTCAACGCCAGCATCCTCCATCAATCGCATGGCCTGAAGATCAATCTCCTTGCTGCCAAACCAGTCCAGCATGACGCGCACCTTGACGCCGGCGCGGGCGCGTTCAGCCAACGCCTGCGCAAATTCACGTCCGATGTCTCCTGCCCAGTAGATAAAGGTCTCGAACGTGATGGTACGCGAGGCGCTGCGAATTGCTTCTTGCATTGCTGGGAAGATCTCATCGCCATTTAACAAGGGCTCGATCTTATTGCCGTACATTAACGGGCCAGTCAGCAGGTTGGCCATGGTGCGGCCAAACTGCTCGTCACTGACCGTATAGAGATGCTCGATCTTGTGCTCGACTCGTCTCTCACACCTTGCAAATTGATGAACCATAAAATCGATGACGAGCCTCGCAAGCGCCGTAACCGCCGCGGTGATGACAACGATAAACCAAGTCGACATATCGGCAGTATAATGCCTAGGCCCTGACGCCTTAGGCGACAGGATTCGCAATTGTTGCGAAAGTTAGTCTACCAAGCAGACAAATCCAGACACTGGATGTGGGTTCGGATTTCTGAAGGGGCGGGACAAGACGTACAATTCGCTTATCGGTAATACACGAATCATGGACGCGAGTGCCTAGTGACTGGCTTTGGCCCGGCTAAACTATGCAAGCGATACGCGGCTTAAATCACATACCTGTAAAGTTTACGCATGATAGTTGCAAGAACACGTGGTTGCTGTTTGCGGTGCTGAAGGAGGCAACGCGCGGGCGACTACAGCTAAGTAGTGTTGCGGTTAGCGTTATCAATAACCGGACGGGCGCTTCTGAATGATGCTTTTTAGTTTTTCATCCGTGCCCTTGGTGCTTGTCTTGGTCGCATATGCCTCTATTTCGGTATGCGCCAGCGGTATCTGATCGGGAGTCGGCCCCACGTGCACGACGAGCGTGTAGGCGTCTCTCGCGTCCTCGATATTGTCTTTCCACTCGACGCCTTCTAAGTCCACGCCAAGTTCTTGCGCAAATTGCTTACACCGCTCGATAATCATCGCGGCGCCTTTGCGCCGT
>DATACK010000064.1:0-3637 GCA_036259115.1 Gammaproteobacteria bacterium
GGGGACCGGTGAGTATCCCTCAGTAATTGCTGTCCGGGAGATGTTCTTTCACCCACGCCGACTATAGCGTTTTTCAGTGCAAATCACGGTACTTTTGACGGTATGGTGCGATAGTTGCACCTAGCAGCACGCCTACAAACAACTAGTTAATCCATGAGTATGTAGTTCGGTGCGCCAAACGCGCGCTCAACAACATCAGCTTTGATGGTTTGTCGGCCGGCTTTGGCGCGTATTTGGACCTAGCACTCTTGTCTCGTCGCACATCCCGTTGGTCAAGCCTCCTTTCGAGGCGCAGGGTAGAGTGGTATGGTGCCGCGCACGTGCCAACGGATACGATCTTGGCGTCGAGTTTATGCATGCTGATGCCGCCTTCCGCATGACCATGGTCGAACAGATCAGCCATATCGAGCAGTACAAACTATCGAGTGTGCATTGCCGAAGGACGTCGATTAAGCGGTAAACAGGCCGCGCGCGAGTGGATCAGCCGGTTTGCTGCTAACTTTCCTGATCCGGGTCTGCACGGACCGATGCGCAAGAAGACAGTGCCTATTTCTAAAAGCCTTTAAAGGCCCTCTTGGCATCACGTTTACCGCCCGAGCAGGCTTTCTAGTAGCCCTATGTTCTCCCACAGGTCGCATTGAGACGCTTTAAGCAGCATCGCCAGCTTGCCGAGAACAGTGCCACATCCTGTGTGGCCGGATTAATGATTACGCTGATCTTGTGACTGCATTTTTTCCGTGATCTTCGCTGTCACGCGCCTAAGCAATTCCGGATCTTGTTGTACAGTGGTGCTAAGCTGCTGATATTCCTCGACGGAAATATCTTGCGACTGGATAGCATCGATCAGTTCGCTGTTCATCTTCTGCTGGACTCTGTTGAGATCTTCCATAGTCTTGGCGCTATCGACCTGTGTTTTATACTTCTCCTGAATCTCCTGTGCCTTGACATTTACATTGGCAAATCTGTCCAGGCGTTCGTCCGTAATCGCCATGGGGTTCATTGTGTCGGGCGCAGCCTGTGCAAGCTGCAGGGGAACCTGCCGTTGTGCGCCCAATTGTTCTGAATCTTGGGCGAATGCCGCGGTTGCTGTGGCCAAACCGGCGTAGACGGTCAGTGCAAGCAGGCTGTTTGCGGTGCCAAATTTAATTAACATGTACGCTCCTCACTATAGTGATTTTGCACGCAGGCCATATCGGCCCTAGCTTTAGCTTCTCACGATCGATACGCCGATCACCTATGCGCACGCTGCGCATGTTTAAAGTTGGATTGGACACACGACCGAGAGTTCGAAAATGCGGCTTGTCACTTACGATTATAACCAAAAACATCAGCTGGCCGTGGTACAGGACAATTGGGTCATAATCCCGTCGCTCGTCGGCGGACGGCCACTGGAGGTGGTAGCGGACTGGCGCTTGTACATACAGAGCGGACCCGACTTGCTGGCACGCTTGCGGTGATTGGTCTCTAATTCCCTAGCCAAAAGCCGCATGCCCTTAGATCCCGCTCGGCTGGCGACGCCAATCCCGCGGCCGGGCAAGAGTGTGAAATGTCTGAGATGGAACTACGCGGACCATGCTCAGGAATCCGCGGCGCATCGCGGCGGAACTACGAACTGCCGGAGCACCCAGTAGCCTTTCCCAAGGCGCCAACTAGCATTACCAGCCCATTCGCGGATACTCCCTTCGACGTGAACCTGTCGAGTCGGATCGATTGGGAGATAGACCCGGGCATTGTAATCGGCGTAGGCGGCCGCGGGATCGAAGCGGTACACGCGCTGGCGCACGACTTCGGTTATGCTGTGATCAATGATACTTCGGCGCGCGATGTCCAGTTGCGCCACAAGCAGTTTTCCCTAGGCAAGAGCTTAGATGCGATCTCGCCGATGGGCCGTAGCATCGTTACCGCTGACGAGATTCCGGATCCACAACGATCGGCGCTGCAGTCGTGGGTCAACGGCGTGGTCAAGCAAGAATCCAACAACGCTCAGCAAATCTTCGTGGCAACTAGCATCTCGATTTTGTCGCGCGGCATGACCTTGGACATCATCGCCAGCGGCACGCGCGTGGAGTGGGATTTGCGCGCGCGCCGGAATTTCTAAGGCCTGGCGATGTAGTAGAATGCGAGCTAGAAGGCATCGGTCGGCTCAAGAATAGCGTTGTAGCGCTCTAGGGACTTGTCTTTCAATGCGCGCGATGAATGTGGAGCAAAGAGGTATCAATGTGGAGCTATGCTCAATGGCGCCGTCGCCGGCTCATAGCCAATAGCCGGATTTCCGAACCAAGCTGGTGCGCGGCGATGGTGCATTTGCCGCTGCTGCGCGCGTTATCAACCGAAGAGCGCGTCCGCCTGCAAGATGTGGCGACTCTATTCCTCCATGAGAAAACCTTTGAGGGTGCGGGTGAGCTAGTGGTGACGGACAACATGCGCTTGAGCGTCGCGCTGCAAGCCTGCCTACCGATCCTGAACTTGGGTATCGAGTGGTATCGTGGCTGGACGGCTATCGTCATGTATCCTGATAGCTTTATTCCCGCCCAGACCTATACCGACGCGGCTGGCGTCGTTCATACCAGCCGAAACCCGCTTTGCGGAGAGGCCTGGTTGCGCGGCCCGGTAGTGCTGTCTTGGTCCGATATCGAGGCGAGTGGGCTGTATGGACACAACCTAGTGATCCATGAGTTCGCACATAAACTCGATATGCTAAACGGCGCGGCCAATGGCATGCCGCCGCTGCATCGCGGCATGGATACGAAGACCTGGACGCATGACTTCTCGCAAGCGTTTGCGGACTTGCAAGCGCGACTGGCGCGGGATGAGAGCGTAACGCCAATCGACCCCTACGCGGCTGAGACGCCAGCGGAGTTTTTTGCTGTATTAAGTGAATTGTTCTTCGCGGCGCCCGAGGTTGTCACCGAACATTACCCGTCGGTCTATAGACAACTGCGCGATTTTTATCGGCAGGACCCGGCCAGGCGCATGGTCGGGTAGATCGAACTGCTTTGGTAAGCCTTAGAAATTGCCTTCTACCATCATGTATACCATGGTCTGATTCAATAGCTGATACGTCACCTCACAGAACGTCATGGGCCCGGTGATACTAGCGGTCTTTTACCTTTTTAGAGCAAAGAAAATTGACGATGCAGTTGCAAGGGAAGGTGATATCATCATTAACCCTGCGCAGCGCGGCTTGAAAGCCGGAAACATAGTTCTCAATAGGCTGCGCGCTTCGAGAGTCCACATCGTCGAACACCGGCGCATAAAAGTTGACGAGCTTTTGGGTCTGGTCCACGGTTTGAGAGCTTACGGTTACCATGGCGCCGCAGAGTAATTGGCATCGGTGGCAGACGCATATCGATATTTGTCTCTGCAAGACAGTCGGCGAAATTCCGCTCCGCACCATTGATAAAACAGCGGCTGGCGCTGAACACGGTCTCCGGAAACTTGATCGCATCGCCTGTGCTTTGGACTAAAAGATTGACGATACCCATGTTTGCGATCTTGTTGTGCGGCAAGGCGGCGTGCGGTACCACCGCGCGATCATTGCTCATGACGCCGGCGTGGTCATTAAACACCTTGGGTGAGAGCCTACCCAGATCGTCTAAGTGTACGCCGCTGATCCAGCCGATGATCGGCCTTAAGA
>DATACK010000065.1:0-6147 GCA_036259115.1 Gammaproteobacteria bacterium
CCTCCGGCACATACCGGATCGTGTACTGTTTGGTACCGGCCTCGTGCAATGCTGATAAGGACGCAGCGCATCCTATACTGGGCGAGGTGGCGCAGCTACTTAGAGAGCAAGAAAGGGGCCTAACCGGCCTCAGGTGTTATTCGAAAGGTCGGAACGAATAGACGATTCATGTCCATGTTTGATCCATATGGAAATCCTTGCTAACAAAAATATACGTATCAATGGCTTACTTGTGACGTTTAGCTTCGTATCAAAGCGTGCTGATGGTGAGATCTCAATGCACAAGATCGTTTAAGGTCGAGCGGCTTCGACTTAAGTGAAGCGAGGAAACGTGTTAGACGGTACTTTCACCAGCCTAAGCGGTCTTGTTCGTATGGGTGTACAAGCCACTACACAAACCCCACACTACCGCACGTTAGATCAGGCGGCAAAAAGGCCGCAGCCAATGACAATCGATATACAAAAATAAAGGAGAGTACTATTATGCATCGTGTATACGCTGTCGCGCTGATGGTGTCCATAGCTATGCCTGCTTGGGCGGTCGACATCGGCATCGTTAACCCTAACCAGGACGCCTTTCGCGGCGCATCCGAAGATCTAGCCGCAGCCTTCAGCTATAAGGCATTAAATCCCACGGAACCGCTGGGTATCACGGGCTTTAACATCGGCGTGATAGGCAGTTATACGTCCGTTGATAATGAACAGGCTTTCGAGGATCTAATTGGCACGCCTGTCGATCATCTTGCCACCGCCGGTGTGAGCCTAACCAAAGGTCTACCGCTAGGGTTCGATATCGGTGCATTCTATACGCAGGACCTCACTTCCAGCGTAGCGCTTTATGGTGCGGAGTTACGCTATGCGTTCGTACCGGGCAACGTCGCGTTACCGGCGTTTGGCGCGCGTTTGGCCGGCACCAAGCTAAACGGGATTAACCGCTTCTCCATGGAAACCTTGAGCGTGGATATCTCCGCGTCCAAGGGGTTTGCCTTCATTACGCCGTATGTCGGCGTCGGTCAGGTGTTCGGCTTCAGCAGCCCTGATGCGAGCACTCGATTGGAAGACGAGGATGTCAGGGAGACGCGTGTATTCGGCGGCGCGCGTTTGAGCCTGCTGCCATTTCAGTTGACTGGCGAAGTCGATAATGTGGGCGGCGCGACTTCCATTAACCTGCGCTTGGCCATAGGACTCTAGCGATCGGGGTATATTGCGCCCGCGATGCAGATGGCTATGCAGTGCGGCGAAAAACTTCCGGCACTCGAAGCATGTGCGCGGCGGATGTCGAACTTGGTGAGTCTGATCGGCCACGTGCTCGTGTTTAATATCGCTATATTTCTCTCCCTCGAGATATTCCTCCAAGGAGCGCATATATTTTTCAAGATTGCCATACAGAATCGGCCACAAGCGAGTTTTATATAATCGGCTTAGTGCCTCGCGCACTTGAGCATGAGCCTAGAAGGCAGTGAAAAGATCAGTGCTGGTATTTGCCTGGAACCGCTGTAACACGGACGCTAGAATGTCGTGTTATGAAGTCGGTGAGCCATATATAGAAACGACACTTGACGTGCTGCTGTGTCGGCCCTCGCGCTTGCAACTCAGGCGTTCCGTGGTGCGAAGCAGTGAAAAGATCACGGCCCGGCCATTACTGGGCCGGTTGTTCGCGGGCGCAAAGCTTTGGCCGCTTTGTGAATTCCCCGCTCGCGTTCGTGAATTCCCGCCTCACCTCGGCAAACGCCATGCCATGGCTGAGGGGGAACTCGATGGCAGTCCACTGAACCGTGATCCCGCCGAAAGGGAAGTCCAAGGACGGACTGCCCTGGATTTCAAGCATCGTTAAGGCTAGCGTAGTGATGAAGGCATGAAAGCATGGCCGAATCTACAGAAATGTTTATGCCCGACCAAGGGCGGCGACAAGAATTTAAGCCAATATGAACGTTGAAAACTTCGATGTAATCGTAGTCGGTGGAGGACACGCTGGTACTGAGGCTGCGCTCGCGGCCGCCCGCGTAGGCGCGCGTACCTTGCTGCTTACGCACAACATCGAGACCATTGGTCAGATGAGTTGTAATCCCGCTATTGGCGGAATCGGCAAGGGGCATTTGACTAAAGAGATCGACGCATTAGGCGGCGCAATGGCGCGTGCGGCCGATCGCGGTGGCATTCAGTTTCGAATCTTAAATAGGCGCAAAGGACCAGCGGTGCGCGCCACGCGGGCGCAGGCCGATCGGGCACTGTACAAGCAGGCGATCCGTCAAGCGGTGGAATCACAGGAGAACTTGAGCCTATTTCAGCAGGCGGTCGATGATCTCATCGTAGAAGGCCAGCGCGCGGCCGGTGTTGTCACGCAGATGGGGCTTGAGTTTCGCGCGCGCGCGGTGGTGCTCACTGTTGGCACCTTCCTGGGCGGCAGGATTCATATCGGCGAATCCAATTATACCGGCGGGCGCGCCGGTGATCCGCCCGCTAATGCGCTGGCGTCGCGGCTGCGTGAGATGGCGTTGAAGGTCGGACGCCTAAAGACTGGCACACCGCCGCGCATTGATGGTCGCAGCATCGAGTTCAGTCGGTTAGAGGTACAACCAGGCGATACGCCCACGCCGGTGTTTTCTTTCATGGGCTGCGCCGAGGACCATCCGCGTCAGATTTCCTGTCATATCACCCGTACTAACCCGCGCACGCATGAGCTGATCCGCACGGCCTTGCACCGCTCGCCCATGTACAGCGGCGCCATCGAGAGCGTGGGCCCACGCTATTGTCCTTCTATCGAGGACAAAGTCGTGCGTTTCGCAGACAAGGCGTCTCACCAGATATTTATCGAACCGGAGGGCTTGAGCACCCGCGAGGTGTATCCGAATGGCATCTCCACTAGCCTGCCATTTGATGTGCAGTATGCAATGGTGCGCTCTATAGCCGGCTTTGAGCGTGGGCGCATCACCCGTCCTGGTTATGCCATCGAATATGATTTCTTCGACCCGCGCGGTCTAGAAGCCACGCTTCAGACGAAAGATCTCCAAGGTCTCTTCTTCGCCGGCCAGATCAACGGCACCACTGGCTATGAGGAAGCAGCCGCGCAGGGATTGATTGCCGGCCTCAACGCGGCCCGTTATGCACAGGACAAGGCGCTGTGGTTTCCACGCCGCGATAAGGCCTACATAGGGGTGCTTATCGACGATCTCATCACGCGCGGTGCCATCGAACCGTATCGCATGTTCACCAGCCGCGCCGAGTACCGTTTGCTGCTGCGCGAAGATAATGCCGATCTTCGCCTGACGCCCACTGGACGCGAATTGGGGCTAGTCGACGACGCGCAATGGCGAGTCTTCGAGCGCAAGCGCGAGGCCATCGCGCGCGAACAGCAGCGATTGCAAACAACATGGCTGCGACCCGATAAGGTATCTGCCGCTGCTGCCGAGGAGACGCTAGGCGCACCCTTGATCCGTGAGTATACCTTGGCCGAGTTACTGCGCCGGCCTGACGTTAGCTATCATGGGCTGATGTCTTTAGCGGGTACAGCATCAGTCGAGATCGACGACAAGGTGGCCGAACAAGTCGAGATTCAAGCCAAATATTCCGGCTATATCACGCGGCAACAGACTGAGATTGAAGGTGCGCGGCGACATGAGCAGACCGCGATACCGTCGGATTTCAATTATAGGCAGGTGCCCGGCTTGTCCGCTGAGGCGCAACAAAAATTGATCGAGACGCGCCCTGCCACCATCGGGCAGGCCTCGCGCATACCAGGCATGACGCCGGCGGCGATCTCGCTCTTGCTGGTGCATCTTAAGCGTCACCAGAACCAGGGTGCTGCAGCGTTTGAAAAAAACTGCTCCAGCGCTTGAATGCGCAGATGAGCTGGCACAAGCGATAGCGGCGGGTTCGTCGGCTTTACGTCTGAAGCTTAATCGGTCGCAGATCGTTCGGCTCGTGAGTTATTTAAATTTGCTGGCAAAGTGGAATCGTGTATACAACCTGACTAGCGTACGCGCGCCGCGTGCCATGATTGCGCCGCATCTGCTGGACAGCCTGTCGGTGTATGAGTATGTGAAAGGTCCGCGCGTGCTGGACGTGGGCAGTGGGGCTGGCCTGCCAGGGATCCCGTTGGCTGTTGCCAAACCGACCCATCAATTCGTGTTGCTGGATTCAAACGCCAAGAAGACGCGCTTCATTCAACAAGCGGCGATTGAACTTGATCTCAATAATGTGCGCGTCGAACATCGACGCATCGAAGGCTACCGGCCAGAAGTTCGCTTTGATACAGTTATCTCTCGTGCGTTTGCATGCCTGGCTGACTTTGTCGAGAGCGCTGCTCACTCTTGCGCACCCACCGGGTGCATGTTAGCTATGAAGGCGCATCTGTCCGCTGCCGAGCAACAAGCGCTGCACATGATGGGCAAGACAGCCAGGACTTATAAACTCACCGTGCCGGGCATATCGGGCGAACGCCAGCTGATCGAGATCTCTCAATAGCTAACCCTCAATGGCGAATATTCTGGCGTTGGCAAATCAAAAGGGTGGCGTGGGCAAGACCACTACCGGCGTCAATCTGGCCGCATCGCTTGCAGCCATCAAACGCCGCGTACTGGTCATAGATCTTGACCCGCAGGGCAATGCCACCATGGGCAGCGGCGTGGACAAGTACAAACTCGCAGTCACAAGCGGCGATGTACTATTGGAGAAGGCGTCTATAACAGACGGAGTAGTCACCGCCGAGCGCGCCGGCTTTTCGTTGTTGCCCGCCAACGGCGACTTAACCATAGCCGAGGTCACATTGATGAACGCGAGCGGGCGCGAATTCAAGCTCCGTCAGGCGCTAGAACCGCACGCAAGCGACTTTGACTATGTATTGATCGATTGTCCGCCAGCGCTCAATACACTGACGGTCAATGCGTTGGTTGCGGCACATGGTGTGATTATTCCTATGCAGTGCGAGTATTATGCCTTGGAGGGGCTATCCGCGTTGATGGCTACCGTCGAGCGCATTCGGCAAGCGGCCAATCCTAATCTCCATATTACCGGATTGCTGCGTACCATGTTCGATCCGCGTAATAATCTCTCCAACGACGTTTCCAATCAGCTCATCTCGCATTTTGGCGATAAGGTGTTCGAGACGGTCATTCCTCGCAACGTGCGCCTGGCCGAAGCGCCAAGCTACGGTCTGCCCGTGTTGCTGTATGACAAGGCCTCGCGCGGCGCACTCGCTTATCTTTCGCTGGCTGGCGAACTCCTGCGCAAGGAACGCCGCGCCCGCGCTTATTCTTCTGTTAGTCCCATGCGCACGCGAGCGACATGACCACTAAACGGCGCGGACTTGGCAATTTAGGGGTCGACGTGCTTTTAAGCGCGGCATCCTCACCGGCGGTAAGCACTAGCCCGATCGGAGGCGAGTTACGGCAGCTGCCGATACACAGCATCCAGCGCAGTAAGTACCAGCCCCGCATCCGTATGCGCCCCGAGGCGCTACAGGAGCTGGCGGATTCGATCCGCGTGCAAGGATTGGTGCAGCCGGTGGTGGTGCGCCCTTTGGCTGAAGATAACGGCGGGACTTACGAACTGATCGCCGGCGAGCGCCGCTGGCGCGCTGCGCAGATGGCGGGCCTGGACATTATACCTGCACTGATCAAACCGATTCCGGATCAAGCGGCCGCGGCCATGTCGCTCATCGAGAACATTCAGCGTGAAAACTTAAATCCGCTGGAAGAAGCCAGCGCCTTTCATCGTTTGATTGAAGAATTCAGCCTCACCCATCAACAGGTGGCCGACGCCGTAGGACGCTCGCGCGCGGCGGTGACCAATTACCTGCGCTTGCTGGAACTGAGCGAACCTGTGCGGCAATTGCTCGATGAAGGCAAGCTGGAGATGGGGCATGCGCGGGCATTGCTGAGCCTTAAAGGAGACCAGCAGTTACAGGCTGCCCGTTATGTAGTAGCAAGGACATTGTCGGTGCGTGAGACCGAGCGCTATGTGAAAGCCCTGCTGAGCGCTCAGCCCAGGTCGGTCACTGTCGTGCGCAAGGATGCGGACGTGAGTCGTCTGGAACGATCATTGGGTGATACCTTAGGGGCACGAGTGGAAATTCATCATGACAGTAAGGGCAGGGGTATAATGATAATTCACTATAACAGCCTCGATGAACTGGATGGAATTATCGCG
>DATACK010000066.1:0-1548 GCA_036259115.1 Gammaproteobacteria bacterium
CGCTTATCCGCGCAATCAGTCGGCTGGCTATCGCATGAGATAGACGCCTGGATCGAGCAGTGCGTTCGCGCTAGCTGTCCGGTGGACAAGGAGGTGCGCCAATGACTCTCGACAAATAAGCCGCCGAGTGTGAGGACACTCAAGCGGCTCTCAAAACATCACGCGCCAGGGATCATAGCACCCGCAAGACTCCCACATTAACCTTTATCCAAGTCGATGTGGATCTCGGCAGCGGCGCGGATACGCACAGCTGGTACATTCTGCAAGGATTGCGCTACAAAGGTACCCATCGTTGGGAGCCGATAACTTGGTATGGCAGCTCAGCGCCTTGTGCCAACGGCCTTGCGGATAAAGCCGTGCGGACGTGTGGTGCGCAAAGCTTAAGCCAAGCCTTGATACAAGCTAAGCGTGTTACCTCGGCGCTCTCCCAAGCTTTGCGGCTTTGCCTTGACGTGGGGGCAAGCCGTATGCGTGAGGCCATCCGACACATACCAGCATCATCTAATGATGGAGCACGCTATACGCCGACACTCGTGCATGTGGACGTTACCCGCAATCACCATGTGCTGGCTGATGCTGCCCACGAGCACGCGGTATGGTATGAGGCCGTACCGGCGTACGGCCTACCCGCCAGTGCCGACCCTATCGCCTATTGCTGGCCTGTCAGCGGACACAATGTCGCGATAGTGGGCATGTTATCGATATCGCGCCTACATCGGCTCATGGCTGCACTGCTGCGCGAGGGTGCATGCTCGATAGCCGGCCTGGATACAGACGTTCAACTGCATACGTCTGTGGCCGACAGAGTGGAGGTAGCAGCATGAGCGACAATACCGATTATCGCCACACTGCCACCGCCGGCGGCAATAAGCCGACGGGCAAAAAAGATAAATCGCAAGCCACACGGCTAATCGAGCTTGCGGCTCAAGCCAAGCTATTCCACGACCAGGAGGACAGAGGATACGCTACCATCTTTGTTGCCGGCCACAAGGAAACCTGGCCTGTCAAGTCGAAGGGATTCAAAGAGTGGATATGCCAAGAGCTCTATGCTTATGAAAAGCGGGGTGTGAATGGCTCAGCACTACAAGACGCAATCGAAACTGTTGAAGGTCAGGCTAGATTCGATGCACCTGAGAAATCAGCACACCTGCGATTAGCCGAGCACGATGGAAAGATCTATATCGACTTGTGCGATCCAAGCTGGCGCGCAATCGAAATCACAGCACACGGCTGGCAAGTGATATGAGAGCCCCGGTCAAGTTCGTTCGTGCGCCTGGCATGATCGCGCTGCCATAACCAGTACGAGGCGATATAAACCGTATCTTTGATTACCTGAACGTGGCAAAGCAGGATTGTTGCTTAGTGCTGGCGTGGCTGATGGGCGCCATGCGGCCGACCGGGCCATACCCGATATTGATTCTTCAAGGCGAGCAAGGCACGGCTAAGAGCACGGCAGCTAAGGTGCTGCGCTTGCTCGTCGATTCTTCCGCCGTACCCCTGCACACTCCGCCGCGAAAAGAAGAGGACTTGATGATTGTCGCGCATAAT
>DATACK010000067.1:0-12515 GCA_036259115.1 Gammaproteobacteria bacterium
ACTGGGTTAATTCATTAGCTGAATCACCATTGGACTTGCGTCCTGCCGATCTCGCCACAGATGAATTTGTCTTGTGGGACGTGCCTTCTGATGTACTGCCCGCTGTCTGTTGATCCTGGGATTTGCGTCGTCTGCGCCCGCCGCGTCCGCGGCGTCGGTTGCTTGAGGGTGTCTCCTGCGCCTTCTGAGTTGACTGTGGCTGGATATTATTCTCAGCTACTGCAACGGGTTTGCCTTTGGGAGCTCGTGTGTGCCTGCGGGTAACACCTTCTTGCGCCCGATTGACGGACGTGCCGCAGGACGAATCAGGCCGGTCTTCTTCAGTCGATTTTTCCCGCGGTTTTTCAGTACTCAGGACAAACATGCTGCGCCAAAATCTTGAAAATAATCCGGGCTTGGTCGTCTCAGGTTGACTTTCCGAAGCCTGCGGCGGGGCAGGATAGGCGGGCACGATCGACTGCACGGCAGGCATGTCAAAAGCGGTGCGCTGACGGCCGACCAGTGGTGCCGGCGGCGCCTCTGGAGTGACCAACTCGTAGCTAGCTTTACCCTTGATCTCATCATCGTCGGCCCGGTACCGCAGCACCTGAAAGTGGGGGGTCTCTAGGTTAGGGTTCGGCACCAGAATTAACTGCACCTGATGGCGGCTTTCAATCTCAGTGATAACCGCGCGCTTCTCGTTGAGTAAGAAGCTGGTGATCTCGATCGGAAGTTGGGCGACCACTCTACTGGTCTTCTCTTTCATAGCCTCCTCTTCCATGAGGCGCAGCACGGACAAGGCCAATGACTCGACGCCGCGGATGCTGCCGTGGCCTAGGCAGCGCGGGCATACGATCTGACTGGATTCGCCAAGCGATGGCCGCAGACGTTGGCGTGACATCTCCAGCAACCCAAAGCGGGAGATGCGGCCAACCTGCACGCGTGCCCGATCCACACGCAGCGCATCACGCAGTCGATTTTCCACTTCGCGCTGACTCTTGTTCGAGGCCATATCGATAAAGTCAATCACGATCAGCCCGCCCACGTCGCGTAGCCGCAATTGACGGGCGATCTCGTCGGCCGCCTCTAGGTTAGTGTGCTGCGCAGTCTCCTCAATGTCGGCCCCGCGCGTCGCGCGCGCTGAATTGACATCGATGCAGACCATCGCCTCGGTGTGATCGATGGCTATCGTGCCGCCAGAAGGTAAAGAGACTATGCGCTCGAAGGCCGATTCGATCTGACTTTCGACCTGATAGCGGTTGAACAGCGGAACCCTATCCTCGTACAACTTCAGCTTCTTGAGGTTATGCGGCATAACCTGCCGCATGAAATCCGACGCCTGGGTGAAGACCGCTGGATCGTCAACGATAATCTCGCCGATATCGTTGCGCAGGTGATCGCGCAAGGCGCGCAGGATAACGTTGCTTTCCTGATGGATCAGAAATGGGGCGGAGCGTTCTTCAGCAGCCTTCTGGATGGCCGCCCACAAGGTCTTCAGGTATTCCAGGTCCCATTCTAGCTCTTCCATTGAGCGGCCCACCCCCGCAGTGCGCACAATGCATCCCATGCCGGTGGGAATATTCATCTGGCCCAAGATCTCCCGGATCTCGTCACGCTCCTCGCCCTCGATGCGGCGCGAAACACCGCCAGCGCGCGGATTATTGGGCATCAACACCAGATAGCGTCCGGCGAGGCTGATGAAGGTCGTCAACGCCGCGCCCTTGTTGCCGCGTCCTTCGCGGTCGACCTGCACGACTAATTCCTGCCCCTCCTTAACCAGGTCTTTAATGGGGCGGCGTTCATGGTCTTCGTCCGGCGCGTCTTCAAAGGAGCTGCGCGCGATCTCCTTGAGCGGTAGAAATCCGTGCCGCTCCGCCCCGTAGTTGACGAACGCAGCCTCTAGGCTAGGCTCGACCCGGGTTATAATGCCTTTGTATATATTGGATTTTCTCTGTTCGCGGGCGGGTAGTTCTATATCCAGGTCGTACAGCTTTTGACCGTCGACCATAGCCACGCGTAACTCTTCTTGTTGTGTCGCGTTGATTAAAATTCGCTTCATTGGGAAATTCTCGAACTGGCGATTCCATCCGCTGCTTCCGTTTACTGGCGGCTTTGTTGTATTGCATGCCCTGGATCAACGCTGGTACGTACGCCCGCAGCACGAGCCATGCAAGCCATGTGTAGACTGCCGCCCGTAAACAGGTGGAAATCGCACTATGCAAATCACCGCTCATTATATTTGTCACATTCAGAGTATTTGTCATGTTCATGAGCGATACCTTATTCGGTGTTGTGAGCAAGTCTGCCGGTATATAGGGAACCTGTGCTGGACGCGCGTGGCTCCTGCTGTGTTCCACGCTGTTCATCAGCAGCTTAACTCTAAACAACATCCGCATCTGGGGCCGGAAGCGACCCTGCGCGAAGATCGAAACGGTTTTTGACGATAGGGCTGCTAGTGTGAATAGGTTTAGCGTACAGGATTGCCCCGCCGCAACCGTAACCAACAATATATCAGCGATGGCTAATACCTTCAAATACATGCTGTCATGATGCCAACACCATGACCGAACGCGCAGAATCAAGTGCCGGCGCTGTCACATACGTGAAAATAGGCCGCTACCAGGTCGGGCAACGCATTGATAATTTTCTGGCGCGCTATCTTAAGGGTGTGCCGCGCAGCCTCGTATACCGGATTTTGCGCAGCGGCGAGGTGCGCGTTAATAAGGGCCGCGTCAAACCAAGCTACCGCCTGGCCCTGAACGATCACATCCGTGTACCGCCGGTGCGTGCGGCTGAGCGTGCCTTAACCGTGGCACCCGAGCCGCTTCTGGCGCGACTTGAAACCTCGATACTGCTGGAGGACGATGATCTGATCGTATTGAACAAGCCGGCTGGATTGGCCGTCCACGGCGGGAGCGGCTTAGGCTATGGTTTGATCGAGGCCCTGCGCCAAGCGCGGCCACATGCACCACTGTTGGAACTGGTTCATCGGCTCGATCGAGATACGAGCGGGTGCCTCCTGATCGCCAAGTCGCGCGGCATGCTAAATACGCTGCACGCCCTGCTGCGCGCGGGCGCGATTGATAAACGTTACATTGCGCTAGTGGTGGGAAACTGGCGTGGCGGTGCATACGAAGTGTCGGCGCCATTAACACGCCAGGCTGCACATGAGCGTATGACAGTGTGCGCGCAGGGTAAACAAGCGGAAAGCCGGTTCAGGCCATTGACGCATTTCAAAAACTGTACCTTAGTGGAGGTACGCCTGGGTACCGGCCGCATGCATCAAATTCGGGTACATGCTGCGCATCTGGGGCATCCTATCGCTGGTGACGATAAGTACGGTGATTATACATTTAATCGTCTCCTGCGAGCACGGCGTTTACGGCGCATGTTTCTGCACGCCACGAGCGTGAGGTTTCAAATCCCGAATTCCGGGCGCCGATATTACGTCATGGCGCCACTTGATGCGCAGCTCAAATGTGTGCTGCAAAATTTAGCGTAGCAATTGCCTTTGATTGCAAACGTCCGCTTTACATCGCAACTAATGCTAAACTGCACCCGTTTAGGCCATTAGCAGGTAATCGCATGGATAATGATACAAACAAACCCGAACCTTCAAACAAGTCCGCCGACCAGCCCGACTGGGCACGGGAGGCGCTTATCAAATTGGCCTCTGCCAGTTTAGAGGAGCAGCGGCGCGCGCGGCACTGGGGGATCTTCTTTAAGCTATTAGGTTTTGCTTATCTGTTGATCTTGCTATACCTGTTGAGTCCGTTAAAGCTTGGCCTTTACGAGCCCGAATTTGCGGGCAAACATACTGCCTTAGTGGATCTTGACGGCATCATCGCGGCGGATACACTCGCCAGCGCGGAGAATGTGATCGCGGGACTGCGTGCTGCATTCGATGATAAGGGTACGGCCGGTGTTATCCTGCGCATCAATAGTCCTGGCGGCAGCCCTGTGCAGGCCGGGCAGATCAACGATGAGATCTATCGCCTGCGCAAGCGACATCCGAATATCCCTCTCTATGTGGTCGTCTCGGATCTATGCGCTTCTGGTGCCCTTTATGTTGCAGTCGCGGCCGATAAGATCTACGCGGACAAGGCCAGCCTGATCGGATCCATCGGCGTGCGCATGGATAGCTTTGGTCTCACTAGGGCCATCCACAAGCTTGGCATAGAACGCCGGCTTTATACCGCGGGTAAGCACAAGGCCTTGCTGGATCCTTTCTTACCGGTGAAACCGGCAGAACGCGCCTTCATACAATCGCTGCTAGATCAAATCCATCAGCAGTTCATTGCCGTGATCAAGAAGGGTAGAGGTGCGCGGTTGATGGACGATAAGTCTCTATTTTCCGGCTTGATCTGGACCGGCCAGCGCGCCAAGGCATTGGGGCTGGTAGATAGTATGGGCGATACAGGATTTGTTGCCCGTCAGGTGATCGGCGCCAAAAACGTGGTTGATTACACGCATCGACCGAACTACCTGCAGTGGATCGCCGAGTACATAGGCGCGGCATTCGCACAAGGCATTGAGACGCACCTGGTACAACCTGTCATGCGATAAAGCATGGTGTAAGGCCGCGCACGGGGCTTCTTTTAGTGGCGGCTTCGCTTATAAAATGCTAATGCCGGCGTGCTGCAGCATGTCTGTTAGCCTGATCAAGGGCAGACCAATCAGCGCGGTGGGGTCGTCACCTTCGAACTTTTCGATCAAGCCTATTCCTAGGCTTTCTGACATAAAGCTGCCGGTGCAGTTGTACGGTTGTTCCTTACATAAGTATGTAGCGATTTGACGATCTGTCAGAAATCGAAACCGCACCGTCGCCGTCACCTCATCTACCTGCGCATCACCGGTAGCTGTATCCAGCAGGCACAGGCCCGTATGGAAGGTAACGCACCGACCCGCAGCATGTGTGAGTTGTTGAAACGCGGTTTCAAAGTTGCCTGGCTTGCCTAAGATAGCTCCACCGCGCACCGCGCACTGATCGCAGCCGATGACGAGCGTGCCGGGTGCTCGCCCGATCCCTCCTGCCCTCGCTTTATCAGATGCCAGCCGTTTGACTAAATCTGCGGCTTGCTCACCAGGCTTTGGTGTTTCATCCACGTTCGGAGAGACGGTCTCGAACGGCAAACGAAGGCGTGCGAGCAACGCCTTACGGTAGGGTGAGCTTGAAGCCAGGATGACTGTGCGCATTGTAATGATCGCTGTGCTGACAAGGCCATGAATAATCGAATAGCGCGCTATGCTACCGTGTCCGTGCGTAAGATGCTCGCGATCAATCGCTGCACTTGCGTCTAGGCGATCAGCAGACGTCGAACTTCGTGCGGCTCATTTTGACGTACGGGAGGCGACTCTATAAAATTTATACTCTTATGATCAACACATTGCCCGTGCGCATCAATCCTTTCCGTTTAGCGGAGCAGGGTAGGTGTATCGAGGGATCATTGCCCATTGGCAAAATGCTGCGTCTTGGCGAAAGTCTGCTATCGCGCCAGGGAGAGGCTAACGTTTGCCTAAGCTTTGCCCGCGATGCGGACGGCTTGAACGTAGTGGAGGGCGTAGTGCATGCTGATCTTAAGATGCAGTGCCAACGATGCCTGGGGCCGATGAAAAAGTCGATCGACCGGCGCTTCACATTGGTGATGGTGCATAACGATGCCGAGGCACCACAGATTCGGGCAGAGCATGAGCTTTTAGAGGTTGCAGATGAAACGATTTTTGTCATGGATATGATAGAAGATGAGTTAGTATTATCTTTGCCGCTGATCCCCAAGCACGATGATCCTGCGGCGTGTGATGCCGCGGTGCTGGACATGTTCGACACGGCTCATGTCGCCGCCCGCGACAACAATGATGAGCAGCGCGCCGTACACAATCCCTTCGCGGTGCTCAGAGATTTGAAAAAGAGCTGACGGTAATATCGGAGATTCGCTCATGGCTGTACCGCAAAGACGCCAGTCCCGCTCCCGCCGCAATATGCGTCGCTCGCACGACAAGCTGCGTGCGCCTACGCTGTCTACCGATTCCACCACGGGCGAGGCTCACCGGCGCCATCATATCGGCCCAAGTGGCTATTATCGCGGCCGTCAAATCATCAAACCCAAGGAAGAAGAAACTTAAGCCTCGGCCTAAAGTACTGCCATCCCGCTGTTGCCGTCCTCGGCTGCGGAACAGTGGCCGCGCGGTTTTGCCTATGTGTATGTGAAGCTTGAGCCATGAATCAGCCCATCGCCATCTCTCTGGATGCTATGGGTGGCGATCTTGGTGCGGAGGTTGTGGTGCCGGCTGCCATCAACGCCTTGCGGCGATTCGATGATATTGAGCTGATCTTGGTTGGCGATGAGCAGATCATCTCAGCCCAACTGGTGAAGATCGGCGAGTGCTCTTGTAGGCGCCTTCGAATTGAGCATACGACTGAGAAGGTGGAGATGGATGAACCGCCAGCCCAGGCGCTGCGATTGAAGAAGAATTCCTCAATGCGGGTCGCGATCAACATGGTGCAAACGGGCATAGCCCAAGCCTGTGTCAGCGCCGGGAATACCGGTGCGCTGATGGCCACCGCCCGCTTCGTGCTCAAGACCTTGGCCGGCATAGACCGGCCCGCCATTATCACTGGCATGCCCTCGCTCAAGGGCCACACCCACGTGCTCGACCTGGGTGCCAATGTAGATTGCAAGGCCGAGCACCTGTTTCAATTCGCCGTCATGGGTTCGGTGTTGGCGAGTGCGGTGGATGAATTGGAAAACCCACGCGTAGGACTGCTCAACGTCGGTCAAGAGGCGATCAAAGGTAACGATCAGGTCAAGGAGGCTAACCGCCTGCTTGAGAATAGTCTGTTAAACTATGTGGGCTATGTGGAGGGCGACGCTATCTACTGTGGCGATGTAGATGTCGTTGTGTGCGACGGCTTTGTCGGCAATGTTTCGCTTAAAGCCAGTGAGGGTGTGGCCAAAATGATCGCACAGCATGCTCGGCAGGAATTCGGGCGTAATCTGGTTACTCGCCTGGGCGGATTGGCCGCCATGCCGGTATTACGGGCCTTGCGCAACCGTATAGATCCGAGGCGTTACAATGGCGCAAGCTTAGTGGGTTTGCAGGGTGTGGTCATCAAGAGCCACGGCAGCGCGGATGCCTTCGCTTTCGAGCATGCCATTCAGATTGCCCGCGTTGAGGCCCGCAAGTCGGTTCCGCAGCGCATTGACAAGCAGCTGGAACGGTTATTGACCGAGAAACGAGGAAAATAAAATGTACACGCGCATCGCGGGAATCGGCGGCTACCTGCCCGAAAAGGTGTTAACCAACCATGATCTTGAAAGGATTGTGGATACGTCCGATGAGTGGATTACCGAGCGCACTGGCATCAAGAGACGCCATATCGTTGCCGACGGTGAGACCACGTGCGATATGGCGGAGGCAGCCGCGCGACGCGCGCTGGAGATGGCAGGTCGAGATACGCAGGATGTCGACTTGATCGTATTGGCGACCACGACCCCCGATAAGATCTTTCCTAGCACCGCTTGCCTCTTGCAAAAGCGCCTTGGTGTCCACGGTTGCGCGGCCTTCGATATTCAGGCGGTTTGTACTGGATTTATATATGCGCTTGCCATTGCCGATCGTTTTATCCGCACCGGCGGGGCCTGTTGTGCACTGGTGGTCGGCGCCGAGGCTTTTTCGCGGCTGCTCGATTGGAGCGACCGGACGACTTGCGTACTGTTTGGTGATGGCGCTGGGGCTGTGGTTCTGGAGGCCTGCGACGAGCCAGGCATATTATCCACCCACCTGCATGCAGATGGCCGTTTCGAGCATTTGTTGCACGTGCCGGAAGGCGTCGATCAAGGTTATGGCAGGGTGCTGGAAGGCCATGCTTACGTGCAGATGAAGGGCAACGAGGTGTTCAGGATGGCGGTACGGACCCTAGAGCGCATTGTTGACGAGACTCTGGCCGCCAACTCCATAGTCAAGGAAGACATTGATTGGCTGATCCCGCATCAGGCCAACCACCGCATCATCGAGGTCACGGCGCGCAAGCTTAAGCTGCCCATGGAGCGCGTCGTGATGACGATTGACGAACACGGCAATACCTCGGCCGCATCTATTCCTTTGGCGCTTGACGTCGCGGTGCGAGATGGCCGCATCAAGCGCGGCGAAATCATTATCATGGAAGCTGTCGGTGGCGGCCTCACATGGGGGTCCGCGTTGTTGAAATTTTAGCAATGCCTCAGAGTTGTCGCAGATTCTTGCCCGCGGCTTGAGGTTTTTCTAAATGCGCCGAATTTGATCATGGCAACTGAGATCGAGCGCAAGTTCCTGGTTTGTTCCGATGCTTGGCGCCGACAGATCGAGCACAGCGAGCGCTACGTGCAAGGCTATCTCGCCAACACTACGTTGAGCTCTATACGGGTCCGTATGAGCGATGAGCGCGCGTGGCTCAACATCAAACGCGCTATCCCTGGCGTCGAGCGGGCCGAATATGATTATTCTATACCAGTCAGCGACGCTCGCGAGCTTCTGGCCGATTTATGTGAGGGATATCGAATCGAAAAGACACGTCACCGCGTGCGATATGCTGGAAGGCTCTGGGAGATCGATGTGTTCGAGGGTGCTAACGAGGGCCTTACGATCGCGGAGGTCGAGCTTGATCTGGCGGAGCAGACTTTCCAAAAGCCGGCATGGTTAGGCGACGAGATTTCCCACGACTTGCGCTACTATAACAATATGCTCGCCATACGGCCGTACAAGCATTGGTCATAAAATTCGGTTTGGTATTGCACCTGCTAGCGCGCAATCGGTTTCCCTACGCTTGCCGGCACGGCTTACAATGTCTCTATGGCCGTTCAGCACACACACACAGGCTTCGATAGCAAGACCTTTCTTCTTAATCTTCCCCATCATCCGGGCGTCTACCGTATGCTGGACGAGCATGGCAAGTATCTGTACGTCGGCAAGGCCAAAGATCTCAAAAAGCGGGTCTCCAGCTATTTTCAACGCACTGGTCACGGGCCACGTATCGAGGCGGCTATAACGCACACCCGCCACATGGAGGTGACCGTGACCAGCACCGAGGCCGAGGCGTTGCTGCTAGAGAACAATCTCATCAAGCAACACCGGCCGCGCTATAACGTGCTGCTGCGCGATGATAAGAGCTATCCGTATATCTACGTATCCATGGAGCAGGATTATCCGCGCCTTTCCTTTTATCGCGGCGCCCGACATGGTAAAGGCCGCTACTTCGGGCCTTATCCCAGCGCTGGCGCTGTGCGCGAAACGCTCGGTCTGTTGCAGAAGCTGTTTAAGGTCCGCCAGTGTGAAGACAGCTTCTTTCGCGGTCGCTCGCGCCCTTGCCTGCAGTATCAGATCGACCGTTGCACCGCACCCTGCGTGGGCTATGTGAGCCGAGACGAATATAGACTTAATGCGCAGCATGCGATCAAGTTTTTAGAAGGTAAGACCGGCGAGGTGATTGAGGCCTTGATCAAACGCATGGAGGCGGCTTCGCAGCGGCTGGATTTCGAGAAGGCCGCGGTGTACAGAAACCGCATCGAAACCTTGAGAAGAATCACCGAGCAGCAGCACGTCAGCGGGGAGCGCGGTGATCTCGATATCGTCGCGGCGGGGACTGTGCAAGGCGTGGCCGGTGTGCAGGTGTTCAACATTCGGGGCGGGCATAATCTCGGCAATAAGAGCTATTTCCCGCAGATTAAGGAAGACCTGAGCGACAGTGAGCTGTTGACGGCCTTCATGGGACAGTATTACTTGAATCGTGACATTCCCGCTGAGATCATCACTAGCCATCGGCCAGCAGATCATGCAGTGCTGACCGAGATGCTGAGTACCAAATGCGGTCAACGGGTGGCTATCAGGTGGAAGGTGCGCGGCGCGCGCGCGCGCTGGCTGGATATCGCTAACCGGAACGTCGCGCACGCCGTGCACACTCGCTTAGCCTCAAAGGCCGGCATGCAAAGCCGCCTAGAAAACCTGCAGGAAGAGTTGAATTTGGATGTGGCACCCAACCGCATGGAGTGCTTCGACATCAGTCACACCCAGGGGGAGGCGACGGTAGCGTCCTGTGTTGTGTTCGACGCACAGGGTCCAGTTAAATCCGATTATCGACGTTTCAACATCGAGGGAATCGTGCCTGGTGATGACTACGCGGCCATGCGTCAGGCACTGACGCGACGTTACAGGCGTCTTAAAGCGGGTGAGAGTAAGCTGCCAGATATCTTGTTCATCGACGGCGGCAAGGGTCAGATCAGGCAGGCTGTAGAAGTGCTTGAGGAGTTGCAAGTCGCAGGGGTAACTGTCATAGGTATAGCGAAGGGGGAAGATCGCAGGCCCGGTTTGGAGACGCTAGTCTTGAATGACCGCCATGCACCGATCATACTGCCGGCCACTTCGCTCGCGCTGCATCTTATTCAGCAGATTCGTGACGAGGCACATCGCTTCGCGATCACCGGTCACCGTCAGCGGCGCGCCAAGCATCGCATGAGCTCTCCGTTAGAGCAGATAGCGGGCATGGGGCCGAAGCGTCGCCAAAGCCTATTGAAGTACTTTGGGGGCATACGCGGGGTGAGCCGCGCCGGTGTGGAGGAGCTCGCCAAGGTTCCCGGCATCAGCAAGACAATCGCACAAGACATCTACGATGTGTTCCACGCGAATTAACGAAGAGGCACCGCAAGAATCGTGTCGGTGATGGAGCGGCGCCAGGTTCCGCCGGTAGAGCAACGGCGCCACAAGCGCCTTCGTATTACACTAAACGTCCCCGTAATTCTCACCTTGCTGCGCGTCGCATCGATTCCGCTGTTCGTACTGGTATTTTATCTGCCTTTCGATTGGGCCTATCCGGCGAGCGCCGGCGTGTTTCTGATGGCCGGAATCACGGACTGGCTGGATGGCTACCTGGCGCGCCGATGGCAGCAAATGTCGGCGTTTGGCGCGTTCCTTGATCCTGTGGCCGATAAGCTGATGGTCGCTGCGGCCTTGGTCATGCTGGTCGACAAGCACGGTTCCGCATGGTTGGCAATCCCTGCAATCATCATCATCGGGCGTGAGATTGCTGTGTCCGCGCTGCGGGAACTTATGGCTGAACTGGGCCAACGTGGCATTGTAGCCGTATCGCTTATTGCAAAGTTGAAAACCACGTGCCAGATCGTGGCATTGCTGTTACTTCTGTATCACAGACCTGTACTGGGGCTCCCTACCTATGTCATAGGGATGATCCTAATCTATATCGCCGCCGGGCTGACACTGTGGTCGATGGTTGTTTATCTGCGTGCCGCCTCACGCACTGTAGACATCGATTAATGCCCCAAATGGTTGCTTGACAGTAACTGACCGATCTCTAAAATGTTTAATCACTACAGATGCGGGAATAGCTCAGTTGGGCGAGGTTGGACTAGGCCGGATGTCCGGTGAATATTCGGCCGACCGAGCGCCTGGGACCGTTGCTTTATCAAAGCGCCGTTGGGGCAGGGATGTCAGGTAGATAGGTAACAAAAGTGCGGGAATAGCTCAGTTGGTAGAGCACAACCTTGCCAAGGTTGGGGTCGCGAGTTCGAGTCTCGTTTCCCGCTCCAGATGCAGACCGGCCCCGGTTAAACAAACCGGGGTTTTTTGTTGGCGCGGCCGAGAGATTTTCCGGAGCGCTGAGCGAGTGCTATTATACTTTTTTATTTATCCTGTTTATGGCTGAGTGGCAGAGTGGTGATGCAGCGGCCTGCAAAGCCGTCTACGCCGGTTCGATTCCGACCTCAGCCTCCAGAATCTGACGGAATTGGTAAACGATTGCCAATCCGCGCGTTTCTTCAGCTGCGATTTCAGGTAAGACCTTGCCCGGGTGGCGAAATCGGTAGACGCAAGGGACTTAAAATCCCTTGGCCGTAAGGCCGTGCCGGTTCGAGTCCGGCCCCGGGCACTATATAGTACAGTTACTTACGTAGCTTGCTTCATGCTGTTTTGGGGCGCAGCATTATCCTATGTGTAATTCCTGTGTAATCACGCACGCAAAACGAGCTAACTTGGTGATGCGGTCTTTTAAGCGGTGATGGATGCCGGAGGTGGTAGGCAACGGACGTCCATCCCTATTATGAGCGTCGGCCGCAGATGTAAGCCTACAGAGGAACCTGTGACCGCTCGAGCTGACAATATCTAGTACAAATATAGCAAATGGGTGCCGTAACTGCAGCGCAATAAAAGAAGGAGGTAAAGGTAATGTCGCAGATGTCAAAGAAAAGTATGTCGCAGCCTGACGAGACTCGGACCTTCGATAAAGGCACACTTGACCTTGTCACGCTGGGCGAGGTCACGTTCGGACGCGCAGTACTTGAGCCAGGCTGGAGATGGTCTACATCGGTTAAGCCTCTGGTTAACACGCAAAGCTGTGAGGCATCTCATTTCGCGTACCATGTAAGTGGTCGCTTGCGCGTTGTCATGGATGATGGTACTGTAGATGAGACGCTTCGCAACTTTGGGTGTTAACCAGGGGCTTAACCGATGTAGACCATCTCCAGCCTGGCTCAAGTACTGCGCGTCCGAAC
>DATACK010000068.1:0-5215 GCA_036259115.1 Gammaproteobacteria bacterium
CCTGACCGGTCAAGGCCACCACGTTATCCACCTGAATGGTGGATGATATGCGATGAAAGAAATAGATCAGTATCCAAGGCTGATAGGCGCGCACGCCTTCGTGTCGCATCTTGCGGTTGATGTTGGCGTTTTGCTCGCGCCTATCAGCCTTGGATACTGATCTATTTCTTTCATCGCATATCATCCACCATTCAGGTGGATAACGTGGTGGCCTTGATCGGTCAGGAATTGATCGGCTCCATTGAGAACTGGATCGAAAATCATAAACACGCCACGAGGCAAGGCGAGCGCAATGACGTGCCAAACCGGGAGATGATGGTGGACTCGCGAAAGCCGAAATTCATATCAGCGGATATCATCGGTTATATACAAGTCCATCGACCATTTCCGACTCGTAAAACTCGCTGAGCGACATGATGCTTTTTTGAAACTCGAAATGCCGGGCTGAGTATTTCATCATCCAGGGCGCGCCGCTGCTGCCTATACGCCCGCCGTGGATACTCACAAAGGGCTTGAAGACGCCTCCTTGGAGGCCTTTATCTTCGGACAACAGCGCTCACCCAAGCAGGACATCGAATACCTGATCAATCAGCTTAAACAGGGAGCTGCCCGTGCGTCATCGCCGAGCTTGAATATTCCTGTACCGCCATGACCTACGCGGACTGGCTCAGCGCTGGCATCGCCCGCTTAGCAACGCAAGAATTTCCGTCTTCATTATGGTGCAGCGATGGCGACAGGCTATGCATGATCAGTAATACTACCCTGACGTTCGAAGATACCGCCAACACCGCCTTCGATGGGTTTCGGCAGAGCGCGACCGGTTGCGTCGGTGACGATCCGTCTGCTCGATGCTATCGTGACCATCATGGACCACATCAGTGACGAAAATCGGCTGACGGTGCTGAAGCAGCAGGCTGATATGATTGAGCCACGAAGCCTTGGGCTTCGTCCTAGGAAAATGATCGAAATGATGTAAGGCAGCGTTACCGTAAGGTATTGGATAGCTTTACACACCAGCACAACGGAATTCAGCTTGCCAGCACAAAAGGTTAAAGCATGCATATTGATATTGGCGGCCCTTTTTTGGTCTTTTGCTGCTGATCGATCGCCGACGTGTGGGCCATCATCAATGTAATGCAAGGCGTGCAGCCCACGGGCGCCAAGGTGGGATGGGTTGTCATCATCTTGCTCTTGCCCTTACTGAGCCTTATCGCCTGGTTGATCTTTGGCCCACGCAGTGCCAGTGCTTGAGATACGGTTTTTCACATCGTCATCTCAATAATGCCGCCTCGTTGGATGATGATCGGCAGGGCGATATCTAAAACCACTGCCGGCATATAGACTTACAATAGAAGGCGGCTATTAGGCCGCCAGCTCGAGCATCTTGCCGGCAACGGAGGATTCATGAACACAGCAGAAGAACCATCGATTGGCCCTACGGAAAGTACGGCCAGTGCAATAAGGAGATCTCGCGCGCGCAGGCAATGACGCCCGAAGGCCAGGAGTAGGAGTACGCGCTATTTTTCTATGGCCTCGAATGTTACGAAAAATGGCTTGAACGTGACACTAAGAAACCACGGAATCAGGCCTAGGCCCTGCTTTATTGGCTAACAATCTAACAAGTTGTCGAAAAGCCCGCAATGGCAACTATTGATCATTCCTGCGCCGACGGAGTGAGCTGTGACTGAATGTCCAGTGCAGGCGCGCGGCTGAGCGCGCATGCCGTCTCTATAACGAACTGGACGGACGTATATACGCGCTACGCAACCGATCAGTGTGCCTCGTAGCGCTTCAGCTTATTGTAGAGCGTTTTTAGGCTTATTCCCAAAGATTGCGCCGCGAGTTTTTTATCGCCATTGCAGTCCGCGAGCGTGTCCATGATCAATTGCCGCTCAGCATCCTCTAACGGCGTGATTAAGCCATTGCCATTTATACTGCGGGCTCGCTGTTCGGCGGCGATTGCGCACGCGGACTTCTCAAATTCCGGCATCTGCTGTAGCAAATCGACATCGATATCGCGTTCTGCGAGGATGAAAACGCGATGCAGCATGTTTTTGAGCTCGCGCACGTTACCTGGCCACGGATATTGAGTTAAGCACTGAAGTGCCTCGGCAGTTATGCGCTTGCTGGTGTTTGCTTTGCTGTTAAGTCTTTCCAGAAAATGCGCCACTAGCAGTTCGATGTCCTCCGGACGCTCGCGCAGCGGAGGCAAATTGATGGGAAACACCTGCAAGCGATAAAACAAATCCTCGCGCAGCCTGCCTTGAGAAACCGCCTGCCGTGGATCGCGGTTGGTAGCGGCGACCAGCCTTACATCCACCTCAATTTCCTTGTCCCCGCCGATTCGCGTCAGCCGGTTGCTCTCCAGCACACGCAGCAGATTAACCTGCAGTTCCAGCGGCATCTCCGTGACTTCGTCCAGCAGCAGTGTGCCACCCTGCGCGCGTTCGAAATAGCCCTTGTGCTGACGGCTCGCGCCGGTGAAGCCGCCGCGCTCATGGCCGAACAATTCATTGCCGATGAGGTCCTGCGGCACGGCCCCGCAGTTGAGTGCCAGAAATGGCCCTTGAGCGCGTCCGCTCAAGGCGTGAATGGCTTGTGCCACCAACTCTTTGCCGGTTCCGCTCTCGCCGCAGATAAGCACCGTCACATCGGTCTGCGCCACCTTGCCGATCATCCTGTATACCTTGCGCATAGGCTCGGAATTGCCGACAAATGCACGGAAGCGACGCCGCTCGTGTTGCACCTTGTTGTGCGCGATCCGCGGTGGCCCACACAGCCTGGTCAAGCAATCCCTGAAATGGGACATGTCGATCGGCTTGGTCAAGTAATCCGCGACATTGGCGCGCAAACCCTCGACCGCGGTGTCCACGGTGGGATAGCCGGTAAGCACCACCACCCGCGTCGCCCCATTGGGGATTTCCTTGATAAGATCGAGCCCGCTCCCATCGGGGAGCTGCAAGTCGATCAATAGCAACTCAGGCAGCTCCTCGGCCAATACCGAGCGGGCATCCTGTAGGTTCGCCGCGGTGCGCGCGGAATAACCTTCTTGTCTGACATAATTAGCTAACTCCGGCGCAAAGGCGGTGTCGTCGTCCACGATTAATACATCGGTCATGTTTTCTTTTCCCTCGTCCTAGGTATCAGTTGCAAAGTTACTCACAACTAATCTCAAGCCGAGGCGCCTCCTTTGGTAAGCGTTTATTCTATCTGACTTTCCAATAGGCTCAGCTCAGTTAAACACGAACACATTTCACCTAATGGCAAGTAGGATTATACGTTACCGACTCGGTCGGTTGAATCTAAAAATTGTGCTGTAGCAAAAAAATCGATGAGCGCGTATTCAAAAGCAACCTATATACAAGACGCCATTTGTCCAGGGCCAGTATCAAGCTGCCGCACGACGCATGCGCAGGTGCGCGGCTATGGCGGAGCCCACTAGTAACCAAAAGCCGCCGACCAGGCCGGTGGCGATGCCGGTTGTATAATGCACACTCAAGGACACGCGGCTGAAGCTGATCATGCCGATCAGTACCGTGCTCCAAAAGACGACCTCGAATTGCTCGCGCAGTTCATTCAACTCGCAGGCAAGCAAATACGCGATGAAACCCAGCACCGCCGCAGAGGCGGCAGCATGCGCGCTGGGGAATGAGGGCGAAAGCGCGGTCACGTGCATTACAAAGTCCGGCTGTTCACGGTCGAAGCCGAACTTTCCCAATTAGGTGGTCGCGTGCGCGCCGGGAATTTTATTCACAGCAGCAGGATCAGAAATCCCCGACCGAGAGTCCATAAAAAACCAGTGGTAATAACGATGGCGATCAGGGTCAGCGTTGCCGAACTACCCAGTTCTGTAATCCAGGGAAATACAGCAACCAACAGCGGCCTGCGATAAGGTCTAAAGAAGCGTTCACAGCGGCATCGAAGCCGAGACCTGCTTGGTCTCCAGCACATCCTAGATGAGAGCACTGAATAGAAGGATAAGATATAACGCGGCCACCATAATCAAAATCAGCGGCAAACAATCGAAGCGGCGCGGCGTCAGCCGGTTAGCGACAAACGCGTAGCTACGCGGCAGCTTCTCCGCCAGTGCGGTCCGTAACGGATGCATGCACGCCTCGATCTGAGAGCGCGGAAATCGAGATGCCAGCAGACGCATGGCGATACTGCTCAAATGTACCAATCGCCATGCTGCTTGCCATACTAACTTGCCATACTAAGAGGATACATAGTACAGACATCAGTAAAATGACAACCGGATTGTTACAAGCGTCTGCCATTGCGCGCAGTACAGCGAACTGACGCGCGATCAGTATTGAGAGGCTGTCGAAAATAGCCTTTAAGTACGCCGCAGGAGTGAAGCGGCATTGTCCCGCCGCCGAACGAGCGCACAGGGTGCGCTACAAGTGAGCATTGAGCACCTATCCAGGGGGCTTTTCATATTCCTTTAAGAGTACGAGATCGTGTCGCGACATACCGCGCTATTAATCGTGAATCGCAAGAGCCGCCAAGGTGGGGCCGACCTGCGCGCGGTGCTGGACACGCTTAAGGCAAGCGGGCTTGACATCATCGAAGAGCGCGCTCGCGACGCTGATCAAATCGCCGAACGGATTCGGCGCCATCGGGCCAAGATCGACCGCGTGATTCTTGGCGGCGGCGATGGGACGATGAATCACGCGGCCCGTCCACTGTTAAAGGCAGATCTACCATTAGGTATATTGCCGTTAGGCACCGCCAACGATCTGGCGCGCACCTTGGGTATTCCGATGGATCTGATCAAGGCGTGCAAGGTCATTACAGCGGGCCGCTTGGTGCGCATCGATCTGGGCCGCGTGAATGACCAGTATTTCTTCAATGCCGCCAGCATCGGCCTAGGGGTACAAGTTACACGGCGTATGACGGACGCCATCAAGAGCCGTTGGGGCGTCTTAAGTTACGCGCGTAGCGTGTACAATGCGCTGAAGCACCCGCGCCCATTCTCGGCGACCATCACTTGCGACGGCCGCACGGAGCACGTGCATTCCATGCAGATCACAGTGGGTAATGGCCGCTACTATGGCGGTGGAATGAATATTTCACACGACGCCGCCATCGACGATGAGCGTCTGGATTTATACAGCCTTAAGCCGCTCACCTTATGGCAACTCATTAGGCTACTGCCAGCGCTGCGCGCCGGGCACCATCGTGATCTAGACTCGGTGCTAGTCTTGCAGGGACG
>DATACK010000069.1:0-6158 GCA_036259115.1 Gammaproteobacteria bacterium
TTGTCGACCATATTGATTAACGGTACTATCGCTGCGTCGCCCGCGTTTTTAAGTGATCCCTGTTCGCTGGTAAGCAGCCGAGCCACGTGCTCGGAGGTGATGATCTCGCCAGGGCGGGCGCTGGTCACCGCCGTTATGCGTTCGATGCGGTGTGCGACGCGCTCTGTTAACCGTCTGCCGATTACCCGCGTCGACACCACGGGAATGACTGTGCTTGTCCCTTCGGGAATTTGAGGTTCGTTTGCGCCTGGCGCTTTGATGCGCCGGCCGCGCGCGCCATCGGCCTTAATCAATGTCACATCAAAACTGGCGACCGCATGAATGTGTGCTACTTGGGCGCACGGCAATCCGCCCAGACGTTCATGTTTAGTCGACGTTAAAGCGAATGCAACCATACGCCTCATAGCGGCTGCCTTTACAACCGCGGGGACAATGGCGGCTTCGTCACTAATTATCTCGGCGGCTGGCAGCTTGGGGAAAGGATGGATGAGGACTGTTGAAGTGAGTCCCACACGGCCGGAATGCATCAACGCAAGGCGATAAAGCGTGGTCTTTTTGCCGCCGGCGCCGACTAAACAGACCAATCCAGTCTGGGCGTGTAGCACTTGGAGCAAGTTAGCAGCGGAGCAATCCGAATCCATGCTGATACTGTCCTCGCGTCTTAGCGCGCGTAATGTACGAACGTGCGCGCGGGGATGTGCGGCTTAGCCCCGGCGAATCTCGCGTTTAGGCATAGGCTTAACGGGCGGTACGGCGTCAAACTCGATCTGTTCGCGTCCGTTGAAGATCAGAAAATGCCTACCTTTGGCGCGACCAATCAAGGTCACACCAACCTTGCGCGCCAAATTGGCTCCCATCTGTGTGATGCCGGAGCGCGATAGCAACGCCGGAATGCCCATCTGCGCGACCTTGATCACCATTTCGGAGGTGAGCCGACCGGTCGTATAGAAGATCTTGTCGGCGCCGTCGATATCATCCAGCCACATCATGCCCGCGATAGCATCCACCGCATTGTGGCGGCCGACGTCTTCGACGAACTTGAGGATCTCGTTCTCCGAACACAGGGCGCAGCCATGCACTGCGCCGGCACGCTTGTACACGTCGTTGTATTCGTTTAGCGCTATCAGTAAATGGTAAATCGTGGACTGCTTAAGCCAACGGCGCGGAAGTCGGATTCGATCGAGTTCCTCTAGGATACTGCCAAACACCGTGCCCTGCCCGCAGCCAGTGGTTACCGTGCGATTTTCTAGCTTTTCATCTATCCCCTGAATGCCGCCGCGTGTAGTTACCGCGACCGCCTCGGTCTCCCAATCCACCTGCACCGAGACGATCTCGTGTAAGCTATTGACCAGTCCTTGATTGCGCAGATAACCAATGGCGAGTGCTTCCGGATAGGTGCCCAAGGTCATCAGAGTGACGACCTCGCGCTTATCTACGTACAGGGTCAATGGTGACTCGCCGGCGATATCAAGCTCACGCGTGTGGCCGTATTCGTCGGTCGCGGCCACGGCATGCGTAGGCTCAAGACCGGCATTGGTCAACTCGGGCCGATAGCTGGATTTGACATCGAAAGACATTGCGCGCAATCCTGAGGCATAGGAAGACGATTAATTAGACAAGCCGTGCGATTAAGTTTCGATTCTAACAGACCCGTTATCATGGGTATCCTAAACGTGACGCCGGATAGTTTCTCCGACGGTGGGATTTACATCGACGTGGAAAAGGCCATCGCGCATGGGCGGGCGCTGGCGGAGCAAGGTGCGGATATCATAGATATCGGTGGTGAATCCACGCGGCCGGGATCAAGCCGCGTAGGGGCTGACGAGCAACTGCACCGCGTGCTGCCCGTGATCGAGCGGTTGAGGGCCCAATTATCAGATGACGTCTCCATCAGCATAGACACGACGTTGAGCGTAGTCGCCCGAGCGGCGCTGACCGCCGGCGCGAGCATTATCAACGACATCTCTGCAGGCCGCGATGATCCCGAAATCCTCGCGCTGGCCCGAGATCATCGCGCGCCCATTATATTAATGCACATGCAAGGCACGCCTGAGACCATGCAGGATGATCCCCGTTATGATGATGTCGTCGCGGAAGTCAAGGCGTTTCTTAAAAGTAGGGCGCAAGTCGCACAGCGCGCAGGTGTGCCGCGTGATAAAATCATCCTAGATCCCGGAATCGGCTTCGGCAAGACCCGCGAGCACAACCTCAGTCTGCTCGCGCATCTATCCAGCTTCGTGCGGCTCGGCTATCCCATTCTGCTCGGCGCCAGCCGCAAGCGCTTCATGGGCTCGTTGTGCAATGTGGCAGTGCCGGCGGAACTCGTGCCCGCCACTTGCGCGGCTACCGCTTTAGGCGTGATGGCGGGTGCGAGGCTCTTTCGCGTACACGATGTGGCTGCCAATCGGCAGGCCGCCGAGGTGGCTTGGGCGGTCAAGACTTCAATGACGTGAAATAAGTTGGCTTATTAGCTTGGAATTCATCCACGATCGAATACGCCACAAGGCGCTCACGCCAGTCAACTGCATAGAAGCGATTGCATCAGCCCTGTAATATCTACACTCCGAGGTGCAATCGGCGAAGCAATTGAATAGGTACCGTCCAACAACGTGTAGTCATTACGCCTGAGGAGTATCCGGAGGGCGAGAAGCGCCAGGTGAAGCACGAATATGCCGGTGGCTCGAAGTGTAAGCCGTGGTTGAGGCTAGCAGGCCGCATAATCGCATCACGGGCGCGTTGTATGCGACACTCAGACACCATCTCCGTGGCGGCCCCTGCGATGTTTACACGCTTGACATGAAGGTGTGTGTTGATTTCGCCGGTGCCGATGCCTTCAACTATCCGGATGTGGTCGGGATTGCCAAGCCTCGGATTGTGAACCTTGCTTTACCGACGCGCTGCTGCTTATGGCTGCGGCGCTATCAGATCGCACCAGAGCCGTGGATGAGCGCGAGCCGCGCTTGGCGTATCAGACCATAGAGACCTTGCGCGAGTATTTGCTACTCGATCAGGAGCGATCAGAGGTCCGCGTGTATCGCTGAGGTAATGCTGGAGGCGCTTGGTCAGTGGAGAGCATCGGGTTTACCATTCCCATAGCCGAAATCTACGCGGCTGCCTAGCGCTGAGTGGGGTTGATGAAAGCGCGTGGCCATTAGCTGTGGCGGCGTCTAGCTGTTCTACAAATTAGTGCATCTGGCGAGTGTTTACACCTTGGTCTTGCAAGTCGGCGCAAAACCGCGCCGCAGAGCATTCTCCGTCACCGTGCGGGTTTGCAAAAACTGCATAAGATAATGTGGCCCGCCGGCTTGCTGGCCCATGCCGCTGAGCTTGAAGCCGCCGAACGGTTGACGCCCGACCACGGCGCCACTGATCTTGCGGTTTAAATACAGATTCCCGACCTGATATTCCCGCCGCGCTCGTGCGAGATTCGCCGGACTGCGTGAGTAGAGCCCGCCTGTCAGGGCATAGCGTGTCCCGTTGGCGAGCATGAGTGCCTGGCCGAAGTCTTTGGCGCGCATCACCGCGAGCACCGGTCCAAAGATTTCTTCCTGCGCGAGCTTGGATTCCGGCGGTACGTCGGCAAAGATGGCGGGGCCAATAAAATAGCCATCGCCCAGCTTGCTGCAATCCACCTGCAGGACGAGCCGCGCATAAGACTTGCCCTCTTCAATCGCCTTTAAAATCCTTGCCTTCGCGGCCGAGCTGATCACAGGGCCCATGAAGTTCTGCGGCTCTGTGGGATCACCGATCGTGAGGCTGCGTGCGGCCTCAACTAGACGCTTAACAAATGCCTCATAGTGGGAGCCAACGAAGATCACGCGCGAGCAGGCACTGCACTTTTGACCCTGATAGCCATACGCGGAAGTTACGATGCCAGCGATGGCATCATCCCAGTCGGCATCGCTGTCGACGATGATCGCGTTCTTGCCGCCCATTTCTGCGATCACGCGCTTGACGTGTGGCGCTTCGGCCGTGCTTTCCGCTGCCAGGCGATTGATGCCCAGTCCCACCTCGCGCGACCCAGTGAAGGCGATAATGTGTGTACGTGGATCGCCTACCAGCGCCTGACCTATTACAGCGCCCGAGCCGGGACAAAGGATCACGACGCCTTCGGGAATTCCGGCCTCGGCCAATAGCGCGCAAAGTCGGGCCGCCAGTACGGGCGTCTCCGAGGAAGGCTTGAGGATGGCAGTATTCCCGCACACGATGGCCGCGGATAGCATGCCGGTCAAGATCGCGAGCGGAAAATTCCACGGCGGCAGAATTACCGCAACACCGCGCGGCTGATAAACAAGTTCATTCATTTCGCCCGCCACTTGCGGTGCGAAAGGCTGTTCTACACGCCGCGCCTCGGTCGCATAGTACTCCAAAAAATCTATGGTTTCGACTACGTTGGCGTCGGCCTCCCCCCAGTTCTTGCCTGCCTCCAGCATCTCCCAGGCCGCGAACTCATCGCGCCTTGCGCGCAACAGCTGTGCCGCAGCAACCAGGTAATCGGCGCGCTGATCCATGCTCAAGGTCGCCCACGAAGGCAGGGCTATCGTTGCGCGCTCGATTGCGTTATCGACCGCGTGTTGATCCGCGGCCTGCACGCACCCGACGATCTCAGTAGGGTTTGCCGGATTACACGATGTAATGAATGTGCGCTGCGCCTGCGTTGGGATCGCAAGTACGTATTCCTGGTTCACCTGTGCCCGAGCCTCGGCTACCGCTCGGCCAAAGCGCTCACGCTCGCGTGGATCGGTAAAGCGGTGCAGTGGCTCATTCTTAAACCCCTCTGCGTAGATCTTTGGCAAAGTTGCAATAATGGATGGGCTATTGTTCAGCGTGGCGCGCGGGGCTGTAAGGATGGTCTCGTCTTGCGATTCATCGCAGATCTGTAACAGGCGCAGGATAGATTGGCTGGAGGAGTTCTCGAGTAGCCGGCGCACCAGATAGGCCATTCCAGGGATCAGCGCGCCGAACGGCAGGTACACGCGCACGTGATAGCCACGTGCGACGATCTGGTCGCGCAGCTTTGTCGCCATGCCGTAGAGCATCTGAAATTCGAAATCATCGGCGCTAAGACCATAGCGCGCGGCCAGCGCCATCGCAAAAGCGTGGCTGCGCACGTTGTGCGTCGCCACCGCGGTATGAATGTACGGAAAGGCTCCGAGCAGGCGTTCTAAGCAGGCTTCGTAGCTCGCGTCGGTCTGTGCCTTCTCGGTCCATACAGGCACAGGCCAGCCATGCTGGCGCGCCACTACGGTCTCATAGTCCCAATAGGCGCCACGCACCAGACGCACCGTTACTGGCGTCCCCCGGCCTTGTACCCAATCGATTAGACCTTCAACGTCGTTGACCGTCTCGCGAAGGTAAGCTTGAAGCGCGATGCCCACGTGCGGCCAATGCTTGAACTCCGACTCGACGAGCAGCTGCTTAAAAGTCTCCAGTACGATATGTTTAGAATCATACTGTTCCATATCTAAGATCACGCAGGCGCCGTTCGCCATCGCCGCGCGGAATATGCGGCGTAAGCGATCGCCGATCGCACGTATGCTGCCCTCGGTGTTGAGTGCAAAGATCTGTGAATATAACGCCGAGACCTTAACGGAGAAATTCGCGCGCGGCTGAGGCATACCGGCGGTGTGCTCCATAGAGTCTGCCGCGGACCACGCAGCCGTTTGGCGCCTCATTTCGTCGATCAAAGCTAAGTAACGCTGTTCGTAGTCGTGCGCCTCGGCCTCGCTCAATGTGACCTCGCCGAGCATGTCCAGGCTGCTGTTTATGCCCTGGCCGCGCAGCTTGGCCGCCACTCTAAGCGCCTCTTGGGCAGTCTCACCCGCGATGAAGCGCCGGCCCAGAGTGCGAACCGCGTGACGGATTGTGGGTGCGAGCAAAAAGCAGGATAGCTTGCGGTCCGCGCGGTTTAGCCCCCATTGCAAAACCTGCGGCAAAGGCGAAGCGTGCGGCCCAAAATACTCGCGGAAATGGCGCACCAGTTCCGCGTCGCTGGTTAGTGTCGGCATGACGTCTACAAAACGCAGTGCCTGCACGCGGAAGGCCTCGTCACGCATCAAGGTAACGAACATGCGGTCCAGCCATGTGGAGCGCTTGTAAGCGCTGTCTCCTGGTGATTGGCGAAGTAACTCCAGGCCCAACCGCTGGGTCTTTAACTC
>DATACK010000070.1:0-1961 GCA_036259115.1 Gammaproteobacteria bacterium
CCGCCCGCATAATGAGCGTCACGTACTTGAAGGAGACAACCACCATCAGCGCCCAAAAGATCGCTGAGATGCCGCCCAGGATATTGCTAGGTTCGATGGGAATTCCGTGTGCGGGGTTTAGGGTTTCCTTGACCGCATACAAGGGACTGGTGCCAATGTCACCGTAGACGATGCCAAGCGCCCCCAGAATCAGAGCTGGGTGAGATGGTTGTTGTGGTGAGCGGTTGAGCATTTAGCACATCGCACATACGGTCATTGGGGACTCACATTATCCAAAGCGAGATTCAGTTTCAGCACGTTGATCTTCGGCTCGCCGAAAGTGCCGAAGGTGCGACCCTCGGAAGCTATCCGCGCGAACTCGCGCACTTGACTCTCTGAAAGGTCGCGGACGCGCGCCACGCGGAGCGACTGAAATGCCGCGTCCTGCGGCGAGACATGTGGATTAAGGCCACTGGCTGAGGCGGTGAACAGATCCACCGGCACCAAAGCGGCACGGAGATTCTGGGCGTGCAGCTGCTTGGCCTTAGTTCGGACTCTCTCCATCAACTCCGCGCTGGTCGGCCCGAGGTTCGATCCGCCTGATGCCAAGGCATCATAACCACCGCCCGCAGCAGATGGGCGCGGGTGAAAGTATTTCTCTCCTGTGAAAGCCTGACCCATTAGTGCGGAGCCGATAATCTGGCCGTTGCGCTCAATCAAACTGCCATTTGCCTGGGTCGGAAAAACAAGTTGCGCCACGATGATTACGGCGAACGGATAGACCAGTCCGGGGATAACGGTCAAGACCAGGGTCATCACGAGCAAAGGACGAAGTTCGTTTCGCATAAGGACTGTCCAATGAAAGATACCTCTCAAGCAAGGCCGAGCCAATTAACGGCAAGATCAACTGCCTTGATGCCAATGTAGGGTGCGACAAGGCCGCCGAGGGCGTAGATCAACAGGTTACGCCGCAGCAGCGCAGCTGCAATTGTCGGGCAGTAGTGCACACCGCGCAAAGCTAAAGGAATTAGCGCGATGATGATCAGCGCATTGAAGATGATCGCCGACAGGATTGCAGAGTGGGGTGTGGCGAGTCTCATGACGTTCAGCGCCGCAAGTTGTGGATAGATCCCTGTAAACATTGCCGGGATGATGGCGAAATATTTTGCGACATCATTGGCGATGGAGAACGTCGTCAGCGCGCCACAAGGCAGCAAGAGCTGTTTACCGATCGCGACGATCTCGATGAGCTTGGTCGGATCGCTGTCGAGATCGACCATATTGCCGGCCGCGCGCGCGGCTTGCGTGCCGGTATGCATGGCAACACCGACATCGGCTTGAGCCAGCGCGGGCGCGTCGTTGGTGCCGTCGCCGCACATCGCGACCAGTTTGCCCTGTGCTTGCTCTTCGCGGATTAGCCTGAGCTTCGCTTCCGGCGTCGCCTCGGCCAGGAAGCCATCGACGCCAGCCTCAGCGGCGATGGCGGCTGCGGTCATCGGATTGTCGCCGGTAATCATAACCGTACGGATGCCCATGCGGCGTAGTTCAGCGAAGCGCTCGCGGATACCGCCCTTAACGACATCCTTTAAGTGCACAACGCCCAGCAGGCACGCATCCTTAGCGACGGCCAATGGTGTGCCACCGGATTTGGCTATTGCCTGGGCGATACGCTCTATAGAGCGGCGTTGTGCGGTCCCCTTCGGTGGAGAATCGGGCCGCTGGCGCACATGCTCTAACACAGCATCAACCGCGCCCTTGCGGATCTCGTGGCTATCTAAATCGATGCCGCTCATTCGCGTCTGCACCTTGAATAACACGAAGGCGCTTTCAACAAGGCAATGTCACCACCTCGGATGCCATATTTTTGCTTGGCGACTACGACAATGGACCGACCTTCAGGTGTCTCGTCGCTCAGTGAAGCAAGCTGAGCGGCATCGATTTAGATAGCCACGAGATCCGCAAGGGCGCGGTTGATGCTGTGT
>DATACK010000071.1:0-1534 GCA_036259115.1 Gammaproteobacteria bacterium
AAACAGCGTCGCCGTCGTCTCGTTAATGGTCATTGATATAAACGAACGAATGACGGCAGGCATACAGTACATTAACCGAATCTTCCGCTTAACTAAGAAAGCGGTCATCATCTCTATAGCACAGTAAAATCGAAAGAATGCTCGATCCTTGATTGGTTCCTGTGGCGAGATCGCCAGAAGGATTGGGGCGGTTAGTCTTTGCTAGATCGCAGCGGGAGCTGCAATAGCGCAAGAGCAAGTAAGAACTTCAGTTGCCGCCTGATCGATTCTTCAGAGAAGTGGTAGACTATGGGTAACAGGAACATTGTTACGCACCTGAAGTACTTGCGCAACCAGCGAAAACTGCACCGGATTGCCGGTATTCGTTGCGATGCCCATCGCGATCAGCACGAACATAATGCTGAATAGCACCATATGCTTGCGCGGAATGATAGCCGAACGGTCAGCCGCAATGCGTAGGGCCACTATCAGCACCATAAATCCGAATACGAATTCAGGCGTCCAGCTTAGGATCCTGGAGTGCCTAGAACAGGTACCAGCCAATCATCAGACAAGAAGTTGCTTGCGAATAATAGATAGCAAGGCGTTCAAGGCCGAATGCACGCAATCGCTACGAGACCACAGCCGATATCCTTGAGCATGCGTGCACTCAAAGTCCCATGTGGTTGCGGATTTGTAAAGATAGCGCTGGGGAAATTGACTGTTCGACACGCTTTCAATTTGTCTGACGCAGTGGTGAACAAAATTAGCGATAACTGGACGTGTCACTGTTTTCGGTGCTAGTCACATCATTAAGGACCCGGTGGCAATTACTTGTACACTTAAGGCTGCTGTGACAGAGGCGGTGCTCAGTGTAGAAATCATCAAGCACCTGCCGCGCATGGTAAGGCGCTGCAGCGGCAATGGCCTGTTGTCGGAGTAACGCAATCGGTGCCTCGTGCCCTGTAATCCATGCCATTGCAGCCGCAAACGCTTCTGCGGTGCGCTCGCTGGTTACCCAGCCCGACCTGCCTGTAGTGACCAGCCGGGGTATCTCGCCAACAGCTGGCGCAATAACCGGCAGCCCGGTGGCAAGGGCCTCGATGACGCTAATCGGCATGCCTTCGAAGGCGGATGTTGAAACGAGGGCGTCCGAGGCGCACATCAAACGCGCCACCTCTGCCTGAGACCGGGAGTTTAAAAAGTGAACTCTGGCAGCGACGCCTAGGGCGCGAGCCACTGTCTCGCATCGCACGCGCATTGATCCGTCGCCGACTAGCAGAAGCTGTGCAGAAGATGGTTCGGGTGCAAAGCGCGCAAACGACTGCAGCAGAAGGATTGGATCCTTCTGTGCCTCGAGGCGGCCGACGAACAGCAGGATAGCTGCGTCGCCAGAGATCGACAGCTCCCGGCGCACTATGGCGCGAATGTTTCTACGCGCTGTTGCAGACGGCGGCGCGAATATCTCATCGTCGACACAGGTCGGAAGAAACTTGATGCGCGTCGCAAGCTTTGGTCGCCGCCGGTGATAGAACTCGACACCGCCACTGTTGAC
>DATACK010000072.1:0-2258 GCA_036259115.1 Gammaproteobacteria bacterium
CTCACACTTGAGCCTCGCACGTGGGGTCTCCTTCCTCGCCGAACCCTTTGGCTCAGGTCGGCTTGGGCACGGGATGGATATCTCTATAAACCTCGCCCCTGGTGAGTACCGACCAGGCGATGCGCGCCATCTTGTTGGCCAGGGCGACCGAGGCCAGACGAGCGGATTTGCGGTCGAGCAGCTTCTTCAACCATTCCACCGTACCGGGTGCCTTGCTCCGGGCAAAGCGGATGACGCTGGTCGCACCGATCACCAGCAGACGGCGGATATAGGTGTTGCCGGTCTTCGTGATGCCGCTCAATCGGTCCTTGCCGCCGCTCGAATTTTGCCGTGGGACCAACCCCAGCCATGCCGCCAATTGGCGTCCGTTCCTGAAAGCAGAGGGATTGGGGACCGCGGCGGCCATCGCCGAGGCCGTAATCGGACCGATGCCGGGGATGGTGGCGAGGTTGCGGCTGGCTTCGTCCGACTTATGCCAAGCGAGGATTCGCCGTTCCAGCGCGTCAATATGTTTATCGCATTCGTCGATCTGGTCAGCGATCTGCCAAAGGGCGAGGCGGGCCAACTCCGGTATCTCAGTGTTGTCGAGGCCGGTGATCAGGTCCTTGACCTTGCGGCGCCCTTGCGCTGCAACGATGCCGAATTCGGCGAGATGCGCCCGTATGGCGTTGACCAGCATGGTGCGCTGGCGCACCAGCAAATCGCGTGTCCGGTGCAGCATCAGGACGGCTTGCTGCTCTTCGTTCTTGATCGGCACGAATACCATGTGCGGCCGCATCAACGCCTCGACGATGGCGGCAGCGTCATTGGCGTCATTCTTCCTGCCGTGCTGGACGTATGGCTTGACCTTGGCTGGCGCGATCAGCCGCACCTCATGGCCCAGTGCCGAGATCCGTCGGGCCCAGTAGTGGGCGGAAGCGCACGCTTCCATGCCGACGACACAGGGGGACAGCGTTTTGAAAAATGCTTCCACGCCGGCTCGGCGAAGCTGCCGGCGCAGTATCGCTCGCCCGGTCTCGTCGACCGCGTGGACCTGAAAAACGTGTTTGGCGAGATCAAGACCTACGATCGCAATCGCCATCTCGATGGCCCTCGGAATGTGGCGTTACACCTGCGACCCACCCTACGGTATTCGATGCCGGTCGCGGCGGTCGTCCACACCATCACCTCAAATGCCACCTCAAATGCCACCCAAATTTACACCAGCTTGACGGGCACGATCCGGAACGCACGGTCGAGGGCCTATGGCACACCATCGGCCGGATCGCCGACCTCTTCCCGCCAGCAGAATGCCGCAACTTCTTTAACAGCGCCGGTTATGCAATCTGATCGGGAACCGCTCTAATTGGCAGCGGTTCCGCATGCCGACGCCGAGCCGATGAAACTTCGAATGGCCGCCTCTTTTACCCAGAGAAATCTTGGCGACGCTGCGCTGTTTCCGCTGTTGTCTCGAAGGCGACGATACCACGTCATCACAAGCCAGTGCGGATAACGGCAGGAAAGAACGTGGATCAGCGAAGGGACGCGTCATTCCTCCTCATCAGATATGACCTCGTCGGCGGCAGCCAGGATCAGCGACGGGATCGTGAGGCCGACCGTTTTTGCTGCTTCGAGATTGATCACAAGTTCGAGTTTGGCCGGCTGCATGAAGGGAAGCTCGGCCGGGCGGGCACCATGAAGTATCTGGTGCACGTAAACTGCACCGTTCCGATATAACTCAGGCACGCTGACGCCATATGATATCAGACCGCCAGCGTCGACGTCCTCGCGGCGCGAGAACATCCCGGGCAAACGATGCTGGAATTGAAAGTCGATAATCTTTTCGATGTTGCGCTGCTGAACGATATCGCCCACGATCAGCATCGCATGGGCCCGGCTCTTTGCCAATTGTTCGAGAGCCTTGTCGAACTCGCTCATGGCATGCGCTTCGATTGTGATTATCGTAGCGCCAATCGGCGAGGCCGCGATGCGCAAGTGTTCCAGATAGGCGCGGCTAGAGGGGTTCTCCGGGTTCAAGAAATAAGCGACGCGCGATAGGTATGGAAGTATATCCTTGAGGAATTGCAGGCGTTTGGCCGCGAGATTGGAGCTGAGGGTGGTGCTGCCTGTAATGTTGCCGCCGGGCCGTTGCCAATCCTTCACGAGCCCGATTGCGACCGGGTCACCGATGACCATCGCCACGACCGGCACCGTATCGGTTGCTGCTTGCGCAGCTTTTGCGGCAGGTGAGCCGGCCACCGCGATCACATCTACCGGCA
>DATACK010000073.1:0-2771 GCA_036259115.1 Gammaproteobacteria bacterium
ACGGGTTTTCGTGAGTACCCGCATTTGGCCCAGCGTCTGATCGTCTGTCATGATGACAACGATGTTGGGCCTAGTTGCCGCGGCTGCCTGTGCCGCAAGCCTACTCGGAGCAGTAAAGACTATGGCGCCGAGCAAAATAAATCCAAGGGAAGGCAACATTGCTACCCTTCTGGCTCTGCACGCCGCAGTGATTTTCATCCACAGAGCAGCGCCCGTAAGGGTCTTCGGATCCATTGCCGCGCGGACCGCCAGCGTCAATTTGTTGGGCTTCAACATTTTATTCGTCTTCATTTATCCTCGCATAGTGCCGGGGAACGCTCCGACTCTCTGAGTATACGAATTACGGACTAACCATGCAGGGATTATCAACACCATCCGCTCGCAGCGGTGTTTGAAGTGCGCCCGTAGCTGCCTCGTGATTTTCGTAAGAAAGATGGTACATCTGATGGTATATACAGGATGTTGCGTCAAATAACTATCATCTAGGCAATAAGTTGTACACAGAGTTTGTGCCCCTGTTGTGCACATCGATGAAGTGGTGCAATTGATTCTGCTTTGCAGCAACAAGCCTCTGCAGATTTAGGACCTGACATGCTGAAGGGAATTACTTCGCGTCAACTCCCGCAGACCGCTGCTTTCGTCCCTGCTCACGTGCGCGGGCCACGCCGCGGCTGTGATCATGCAGATACTGTATGTTTCGGTATGCGACGCCAATGCTGAGGAATAGCAAGACGACGACCAGCGCCAGGCCAACGATAAGGGTTCTATCGAAGATCCAGGTCATGCCGGTTTGCCCCATATGGCGGCGCTCCTTGCGCCTCTTGCGCGACTAAGGTTCTACCAGATTTATAACGTACTTGGCGTCGTTAAAGAAACTTTGTCGCGCCAGGCCTCTCACGTGAGAGCCCCCCAACATGATGAAATGTACGTGCAACCGTGGTGCTCATGCGTCAGTGCAAGGCGCAAGTCGCCTGGCATGGTCATCCCTGGCAGTAAAAAAGCCACAGCAACGGTGCACAGGTGCTTCCTGTGGATTGCGGTCCCTTGTCAATTACTAAGGGGCGCGTCTGCGTGGTGTTGCATGGCCTAGCATAGCTAGGCTCTAGCGCGCTACGCCTGGCATCTATCACCTTTTGACCAGCAACACACACGTGCCTCATCATGTTAAGAGCTTTGACTCTCTTATTCCCCGTATGCAACTCACTACGCTCCACGACATTGCCCTCCGCTTTACCTCGATTGCGCCCACCGTGGATTTTTGGTCTTTAAGGGTGGTCGATGACCGGCGCGAGGGCGTGTCGGTTCGCCAAGATATCGTGCAACCTATCGATAACAGCCGCAGCCTCGGCGCGCTAGTTGAGATCATCGATGACGAAGGCTTAGGTTACTGCGCCACCTGCGACTTAACCGATACTGGCCTTGCCACCGCAGCACATCATGCCTGTGAATGGGCGCGATGCTGCGCCGGCCGTCACTTATTGGCGCCGAGTGAAACGCCACGGATCCAGACTCGCGGCCGGTACCGCACGCCGGTCAAGCTCACATGGAACAACGTGCAGCTTAAAGAAAAGCTTGATTTGCTGCTTGATACCAGCCGCACCCTCAAACAGGACGACGCGATCGTCGATTGGCAGGCCTCGCTCGACTATCAGCAAACAGAGGTGTTATTGATCAATAGCTTGGGCACGCGTATAGCGCAACGCTTTGAGTTTCTCACGCCCGGCCTACAGGCGGTTGCTAACCGAGATTCGGATATCCAGCGACGCAGCTTCGGATATGAATTGGCCACTCAGGGCGGCCTAGAGATCCTAGACAGCCTCAATCTAACCGTGGAGGCCCAGCGCGTGGCCAACGAGGCACTGCAACTCCTACATGCTCCGGATTGCCCCACCGGTTGCATGGACGTGGTGCTGATGCCGGGTCAGATGATCCTACAGATTCACGAGAGCATCGGCCACCCGCTGGAGCTAGATCGTATCTTAGGCGACGAGCGCAATTTTGCCGGCACGAGTTTCGTGACGCCGGATATGTTCGGAAATTATCAGTATGGCTCAAGGTATCTGAACGTCACCTTCGATCCCACCATTTCCCGCGAACTCGCGAGCTACGGTTTTGACGATGAGGGCACCAAGGCCGAACGCGAGCACTTGATCCGCGATGGAATACTTATGCGCCCATTGGGTGGCGCGACTTCACAGGCGCGCGCGGGACTGCCAGGCGTGGCCAGTGCGCGCGCAAGCCACTGGAATCGCCCGCCTGTGGATCGCATGGCCAATCTCAATCTGGAGCCCGGGCGGTACAGCGAGCAAGAATTGATTGGCTCGGTCGAACGCGGCGTATTGCTGGATACCAACCGCTCCTGGTCCATTGACGACAGCCGCAATAAGTTTCAATTCGGCTGCGAGTATGGACGCCTGATCGAAGACGTTGAGCTCAAGGGCTTGGTCAAGAACCCGAACTACCGCGGCATTTCCGCGACGTTCTGGCGCAGCCTCTCACATGTTGGTGATAAAAGCACTTTCCGCGTGATGGGCGTTCGCACCTGCGGCAAAGGTGAGCCGAACCAGATCATTCAGACCGGCCATGCCAGCCCCGCCTGCGTGTTCAGAAACGTGGATGTATTCAGCGGAGTGTAAATTACCGCATATGACCAAATAACCTATCGCCTGTCGGCATCATCCTTGCAGCCACTCAGGCGTGACGTCGCCCCGCTCGTTCATCACCGTCATCAGCCGTACGGTACAGGAATTTCTCGACGATCAGCCTTTTGA
>DATACK010000074.1:0-2173 GCA_036259115.1 Gammaproteobacteria bacterium
GGCACGGCGTACGGTCATTGACAGAACGCCAAGCCGGCTGCCGTGCGGCGGTTACCTGAGTCGTGAGTCCGAGCTTTCCCAAGTCCAGGAAATCCGTACGCTCCTCAAGCTCTCGGGGTGGTGCCGGGCACATTGCCGATCTGTGCAATTACCTTCGTTGCCTAGGTCGAAAACCGCCACGGCTCATGCTTATCACCGACCGTACGTACCACAAAGGCCATACCGCGGGTGTGCCCGCTGTTGATGATTCCGCGCAGCTCTTCGGAATGCTTCAGAAAGGTGTCGGCCTGGTCGATAAGCAGCGTCGGTTGCCACTTCTCGATGGCTCGGAATAAAGCCGCAGCCCTGATGTTTGATGCCGGAAGCGGACGATGACAGAGCCGGCGCAGTGGTGAGTCTATTACAGTTACTCAATCGTTGCAGTTCCTGTCGACTGATCGCTGGAATTCAATATTCCAAAGCACTATGCGGCCGCTGGTGATTGCAAAAAGAGCAGCCAATGCTCGATCAGCATAGATAGTTCCAGCTTTCCCATAAATCGAGCTAGGCCAAGGGTAAGTTTTCCTATTAGTCTGAGCCGGGAGAACTTGCCACATGAAGGCCGGTTTTAATGAAGCGCAGATCGTCACCATTCTTAAGGTATATGAGGCCGGCGCGAGCGGTGCGCTCACTGGCTGCTCACATCGCGATTTTCTATATCAAGCAACTTAATGTAACCACTATACAGCGTGCTGTGGTGTCCACCCCCCTGTTTCAGGGCCGAACATAAGTAGAGGAATCGGCGTAGCCGTGCCGGGTTAGAAATTCGATTGGGGAGATGTCTCCGAGGGACTCATGAGGGCGGATGGTGTTGTACTCCGCGATCCATCGGCCGGTCACTTCGCGGACTTCATCGATAGAATCGAACAGGTAAGCATCGAGAACCTGATCCCGATAGGTGCCGTTGAATCGTTCAATGAAGCCGTTCTGATTCGGCTTGCCCGGCTGGATGTATTCCAACTCGATGCGCTGGGCTGCACACCAGCTCGACACCGCCGCCGAGGTGAACTCTGGACCGTGATCGACGCGAATGCGCTCGGGCGCGCCGCGTACCTCTATCAACTGCTCGAGCACCCGCACCATCCGCTCGGCTGTTAATGACACATCGATGTCGATGCGAAGGATCTCCCGGTGGTAATCATCCAAGATGTTCAACGTCCGGAATGCTCGACCTGAACGCAGTGCATCATTCATGAAATCCATCGACCAGGCTTGGGTCGGTCGAACTGGTTGCAGCAACGACTGCGGCGCCTCTACTCGGTATCGCTTCTTGTGTTTGCGCCGTTGATTGAGTTTCATCAAGCTGTACACTCGATACACCTTCTTGTGATTCCACCGATGTCCGGCCTTGCGCAGCAGCTTGAAGAGCTTTCGGAAACCGTAGCGCGGGTACCTCTCTGCCAAGCTCGCCAACGCAAACATTACCTCTTTATTGTCGCAGCCTTGCTTCTTGTAATCCCACCCCGAGCGACTTAGCCCCGCACATCGGCATGCTCGGCGCTTACTTACCCTATGCTCAGTCATCGCGTAGTTGGCCAATGAGCGTCGCTCATCGGCCGTTAGAGCTTTGTGTCGACAATGTCCTTCAAAACCTCGTGATCGAGCGACAGCTGCGCATACATGTGCTTCAACCGGCGGTTCTCATCCTCTAACTCGCGAAGGCGCTTTAGATCCGAGGCCTGCATACCGCCGTACTTCGAACGCCACTTGTAGAAAGTCGCATCGCTGACACTCAGCTCACGGCATATGTCCTTTACCGGCGTTCCATTCTCCACCCGTCTCAGCGCATCGATGATCTGATGCTCGGTGAATCTACTCTTGCGCATGGTGTACTCTCCTTATCAAGGCGCTTACCATGCCGATTCTCCACTCTTAAGTGGCCCTAATCTAAGGGAGGGGGACACTGCGGCTCTATGAACATCCGTTTCAAAAACTTAGAGCGATGCGCGGGAAGCACTTCTTCTACAATTAGACGTTCCCCCGCTTTGAGTAGCGGTTGGATCTAGAGTCCTGGATCAAGATTACAGCTCTTTTGGCTGAGTTTCGCGGCGTAGGCCGCCGGTGTCAGGCCCGCCAATGCCCACTTGGGCCGTTCCTCGTTGTATTCCCGGCGCCAAAGCTCGATGACGGCTTT
>DATACK010000075.1:0-10536 GCA_036259115.1 Gammaproteobacteria bacterium
ACAAATGACCTTGCCCCGAGCGCCATGTGTGCCGGCAAGGTGGCTAACATCGTCGGTCCGGCACAAGGTGATACGCTCGAAGGGACGGCGGATGCGGGTGTGATTCAAGCTTTGGGCGGTAATGATGTCGTGCATGGCCACGGTGGCGATGACGTCATCTGTGGCGGAGCGGGTTACGACCAACTCTTCGGTGGGGCAGGTAAAAATCGATTAGACGGCAATGGCGGCAATGACCATCTGGACGGTGGCCTGAGTTCAAATCGCTACAACGGCGGTTCACCACGTAGAGCCGATCGCGCGACTAACTGCAAAACACGCACGCACGTGCTTTAGTTAACAGCATTATCCACAATCAAGAGTTAGGGGCTGTGCCCCACTCTATTTCTTTTGACGCAACGCTGCACCACCAGTGAGATCTTAATCTTAGGCGATCGAACGCTAAGCTACACTCAGAATCGTAGGTGACCGCGTAGCTCGAAACTTTATTGAAGAAAACCCAATGTCCCCGGCGCACCAACGGCTATCAACTTGCGCAACGACAATCCGCGCAAACGACATCAACGCTCTAGTAAACGCAGTTTATCTGGTTTGTTCGCCCACTCCTCAGCATCCGGCGGAGGATCTTTCTTCACAGTAATCACCGGCCATTCTTTGGCAAGCTCCGCGTTCAATTCGAGAAAATGCCGTTGCTCGTCCGGCAGGTCGTCCTCGGGGAAAATGGCATTCACAGGACATTCCGGCTCACATAGGGTGCAATCTATGCATTCATCCGGATCGATAACTAGAAAATTCGGGCCTTCGTGAAAGCAGTCAACAGGACATACCTCTACACAATCTGTGTATTTGCACTTAATGCAGTTCTCGGTGATGACAAAGGTCATAGCATCACTCCGATGAGGATTCGAAAAACGCCGCGCTTTAACGCATCGTAAAGGCTATGACTAGCATAATGAAAAAACATTCGCACCCATGGCTTAATCGCTACCCCGAACGCCGCGCCCGCTGGCACAATGCGATAAATTTACGCAGGAAGATTTAGCATGCAAAAGGTATTAGTCACTGGCGGCGCAGGTTTTATCGGTTCGCACACCGTCGAGGCGTTGCTCACTAGTGGAGTTGCGGTACGAGTGCTGGATGATCTGTCTTGCGGGCGCCGCGAGAACCTACCATCGGCGCATCCACGACTGGAGTTCATAGAAGGTGATATCCGCGATGTCGATGCAGTCAAAGCCGCCATGCAGGACGTCAGCCATTGCTTGCATTTGGCTGCACAAGTGTCTGTCACTCGTTCGCTGGAGTACCCGCGCGCATCCGCGGAACGCAATGTGCTAGGGTTCGTCACCGTACTGGAAAGCGCCCGCGCGGCGGGTGTCGAGCGCTTTGTCTATGCTTCCTCCGCTGCGGTATACGGCGATCCCGAGACTCTGCCATTGACCGAAGCCGCTGGTCTCAAGCCACTTTCACCCTACGGTCTAGAGAAACTCATCAATGAACGCTATGCGGATCTGTATGAGCGGGTACACGGCCTGCCGTCAATGGGTCTACGTTATTTCAATGTCTTTGGCCCACGCCAAGATCCTACGTCCCCTTATGCAGGCGTGATCGCACTGTTCATTGAGCGCGTAAGATCGGGACGCGCGCTGCGAGTATTCGGCGATGGGCTTCAGATACGCGACTTCATATTCGTCGGCGATGTAGCCAGAGCGAATCTCGCTGCGCTAGAAGCGCAAGCGACTGGTGTATGCAATGTGGCGACCGGCTGCAGCATGAGTTTGCTGGGATTGATCGAGGCCGTCGGACAGGTGTATGGCGAACAGCCTGACATCGAATTTCTGCCGCCGCGCGATGGCGACATTAAGCAATCCGCCGCTGATACCTCGCGCATGCACAAACTGCTTGGCGTAGACGCCCGAATTGAACTATTAGACGGTCTCAGAACGTTGTTACCAGACGGTGCTTTTAGCCGACGATAAATGCGAATGGGCATTGACAGCAAAAAACGCCGCGCCTAATGTTGACAAGACGAAAGGCTCTCCAATAGCGTAGGAATAATGTAATGCACAAGCCCAGCAAAATGTACACTATAGCCGCGTTGGTTCTGATGTTGAGTGTATCCGTAGCGCCTGCCGCCATAGCGGCCGATGTGTACGGACAGCAATCCATTCCATCTGCCGGTGCTATGGCAATAGATATCCTCGCGGTGCGTCCATTAGGGCTGGCGGCTACCTTGCTCGGCACCGGCCTTTTCGTGGTATCACTGCCGTTCAGCGCCCTAGGTGGAAACGCAGGCGAGGCGGCGGATGCACTGGTTAAGACACCGGCCGAATTTACGTTCGCGCGCCCGCTGGGCGAGTACGCCACCTACTAGTCGCACTCGCACGCGCGATCGTGGACAAAGAGCGTTTCTAGCCTATTCAAATCGGCTAAGCACCCTCGCATCGGCTCAGTTCTTTCAGTCTATAAAGCAGGTCCAACGCCTCTTTGGGCGACAGCTCATCTGGATTAGTGCCCTTGAGCATTTCAACCACCGGATGATCCACCGCTTGCTGCAGGGGTAGCATCAGTTGTGCGGCATGAGCTGACTGCGAGTCCATAAGCGCACGGCCCTCGAGCAGCTTGAGCCGTTCACGCGCTTGCTCGATCACGGGCTCTGGAATGCCAGCCAGCCTTGCTACCTGCAACCCGTAACTCTGGTTGGCCGGGCCGTCCTTTATGGTATGCAGAAATGCGACGCCATCGCCATGTTCTATCGCTTCGCAATGTACGTTGACGATGGCGCTATGGTGCTCAGGCAACGCCGTAAGCTCAAAATAATGCGTCGCAAACAAGGTGAAGGCGCGGTTAGTCTCGGCGATACTCTGAGCACAGGCCCAGGCCAGCGACAAGCCGTCGAAGGTGCTGGTGCCGCGGCCGATTTCATCCATTAATACCAGGCTACACGCGGTTGCGTTGTTGAGAATATTGGCGGCCTCGCTCATCTCGACCATAAAAGTCGAACGGCCAGAGGACAGGTCGTCCGCGGCGCCGATGCGCGTGAAGATACGGTCGATCGGGCCAATGACCGCGCGCGTGGCAGGCACATAGCTGCCGATGTGGGCCAGCAACACGATTAATGCAACCTGGCGCATGTAGGTCGATTTGCCGCCCATGTTAGGTCCGGTGATAATAAGCATGCGGCGGTTCTCATCGAGCAGGATGTCATTAGGTACAAAGGGATCGTCAAGCCAACGCTCGACGACAGGATGGCGTCCTGCCTCAATCAGGATTCCGGGCGTGTCGGCCAGTTCCGGGCGATAATAATTCAGCTTTTCTGCGCGCTCGGCGAGTGTGCATAGCACGTCCAACTCCGCCAACGCGCGTGCGCAGGTTTGCAGCCGCGATATATGCGCAGCCAGCCCATCTATCACTGCCTCGTACAGCGCCTTCTCTCGCGCCAATGCCCGCTCCTGAGCGCTCAGCACCTTATCTTCAAATGCCTTGAGTTCTGCCGTGATGTAGCGCTCGGCACCCTTGAGCGTTTGACGGCGGATATAGTCGGGTGGTGCCTTTGCAGCCTGCCCGCGCGACAGCTCGATGTAATAACCATGCACCCGGTTATAGGCCACTTTAAGGTTCTGAATGCCGGTACGCGCGCGTTCGCGGGCCTCCAAGTCGATCAGGAACTTATCTGCATTGGCACTCAAACTCCGTAGTTCGTCCAGCTCCCCATCGAAACCAGCCGCGATCACCCCACCGTCACGCACCCACAGTGGCGGGTTTTCGACTATTGCGCATGTCAAGTGTCCGTGCAATTCGGGATATTGGCCGATCGCTTCGCGCAAGTCGCGCAAGCGCGGTGTCTCCAGCACGCTGAGCTCCGATTGCAGCGACGGCAACAGCGCCAAGGTGTCGCGTAATCCCGCCAAGTCGCGTGGCCGGGCCGACTTGAGCGCGATCCGCGCCACGATGCGCTCGACATCGCGCACGTCACGCAGCGCAGTGCGTACCTCCTCGTACGCGCGCACGCTTAACAAATCATCAAGTGCGCTATGGCGAGACTTGAGTGTTTCGCGGTCACGCAGCGGCTGATTCAGCCAGCGCCGCAGACAGCGACTGCCCATGCTCGTCACCGTATGATCTAACACGTGCAGCAGCGTGTGATCCGTGCTACCTGACAAAGAACGCTCCAGCTCCAGATTGCGGCGACTAATCGCATCTAAGACGATGCTATCTCCCTGCTCCTCAGTCTGTAGCCAACCGATGTGCGGCACTGCGCCGCGCTGCGTGTCTTGCACGTAGTAAAGCAATGCGCCGGCGGCAGCAATGGCGGCAGAAAATCCCTCGCAGCCGAACCCTCTCAAATCTGTGGTGCCGAACTGTTGGCAGAGACTGCGCCGCCCACTGTCCGCATCGAAGTGCCAGGGCGCAAGCTCGCGTAGTCCAGGCAGCTGAAAACCAGCAAGCCTCGCTTCCTCCCGTACCAATATCTCCGTCGGCTGCAGGCGCTCCAATTGGGCAAGCAACGCATCGTCCGTGTCTACCTCCGTGACGATGAGTCTCCCCGCGCCTAAATCCAGCCACGCCAGACCGTACACGCGCCCGTTGTGGTGCACGGCCAAGGTGAGATTATCGCGGCGCTCGTCCACCAGACCTTCATCGATGACAGTGCCGGGGGTCACGATACGTACTACCTTGCGCTCCACTGGGCCTTTGCTTGCGGCAGGATCGCCCAGTTGCTCGCAGATGGCGACCGATTCACCAATCTTGATCAGCCGCGCGAGATAAGTATCCACCGCATGCACTGGCACGCCCGCCATCGGTATAGATTCGCCTGCTGATTGGCCACGGGCAGTCAAGGTCAGGTCCAGCAATTGCGCGGCGCGGCGCGCGTCATCGTAGAACAACTCATAGAAGTCGCCCATACGGTAGAACAGGAGAATATTCGGATGCTCTGCCTTGATGCGCAGATATTGCTGCATCATGGGCGTATGCGGCGTGGATCCGGCAGACGCGTGCATAGCGATTATTATGTGAGTATCAAGAGGAAATTTCGGCCTCGACGTTGATATCCCAAATCTTACCTTACCGCTACCTCAGCGATAACTCGTGTTATCTTCTCGTCAACGGAATGCAGGCTGAATACTCTCGCGCTTCGCAATTACAGCCGCGCTCGCTAGCCGCTCTACACACAAAAAGTTCGTATGGCATCTTCAAACAATATATACCGCAACCATACACGTCCCTATCCCGCCATTGAAGACTATGCCTTCATCGGCGATTGTCATTCGGTCGTGCTGGTCTCGCGCGCAGGATCGATCGACTGGACTGCATGCCCCGTATCGATCGCGGCAGCAGTTTCGGGCGTCTGCTCGACTGGAAGCGCTGCGGCTACTGCTCAATCGCGCCTACAGCCGCCGGCTTTAGCACCAGCCGGCGATATATCAACAATATCCTGGTGCTGGAAACCCGCTTCGATACCGACAGCGGCACAGTGCGCGTAATCGACTGCCATACAATGAAGAGGGGCGTGAGGCATCCCCATCATCGCTTGTTGCGCACCATCGAAGGGATCAAGGGCTGCGTCGACCTCGCGCTTTGCGTCGCGGGGCGCCTCGACTATGGACAAATGCGCCCTTGGGTACGCTCGGCTTCTTTGCCGCGGCTGATGGTTTCCGGCACTTCATCCAACGCAGTTCCGCCGTCCATGGCGATGAAATACAACTCATGTACGGACTGGGTGGTGAACAGCGGCTTACCGAGATTAACCTGGATTATCTTGAAGCTTCCCGCGGTGCGCGGCCGGCGCGTATTGGTAATGCGGCCAGTCGTCAGCTCCAGCTCGACAAGTATGGTGAGTTGCGTGAATTGACCTGACAGTGGGCGCAAAGGGGCGACACACCGGACAACGACTACTGGGCTTTCCTGATCGAAGTGGTCGAGCGAGCCGCAGAGAAATGGACCAGCCCTGACCATGGCATCTGGGAGATACGCGGCCGACCGCAGCACTTTGTATTTTCCACGGTCATATGCTGGGTCGCGCTGAATCGCGGCATCATGCTAGCCGAGCTGTGCGGGCGAAAGGCGCCGGTCGAGAGCTGGAGCCATCTACGCGACGTACTACGTCGTGAGATCGAACAGCGAGGGTACAACAGCAAGTGCGGCACGTTCGTGCAGGTCTTCGACAGGCACGCCTCGACGCGGCGCTGCTGCTATCGCCTATGGTGGGTTTCGTGGCCTACGACGATGAGCGCATGATCGGCACCGCCGACGCCATTATGGCGGGGTTGGATCAGAACGGGCTGATCCTTCACTATCACGATAAGAAAAACGATAATCCGTCTTTAACCTGCACCTTCTGGCTGGCGGAATGCCTGGCGCGTTAGGGTCGTTTAGACCAAGCGCACGAATACTTCGACCGAGCAATGGCAACCGCCTGCGATCTCGGGCTGGTATCTGAAGAATACGACGCGCAAAGACGCACCGCGCTCGGCAATTACCCGCAGGTGCTCACCCCTCTTGCCCACATCAGCGCCACTCTGGCGCTCAATACACGCAAGTGATTAACGGGCCATTGAGGAAAAATAGGTTGTAGTTTTTTATCAACCGTGTGTTGCGGAACATTGAGCGAGAAGGACTAGCCACGCTAGGACGCCAATGCCTTAACTTGCAGTCCAGGCCGCCACATGTGTTAGCGGCCTGGACCGGTTTTTAAGTAACACACGTGTCCTTGTGTGACGGTTTATCCTAGATTGATGCACACAGACTTGGTCTCAAGATAATTCTTCAAGACCTCATGGCCCATTTCGCGGCCCCAGCCTGACTGCTTATAACCACCGAATGGCAGTGCCGCGTCGAAGATGTTGTAGCAGTTGATCCACACTGTTCCGGCCTTTAGCTTCGACGCCAGCATGTGGGCTTTGCTAACATCTTTCGTCCAGATGCCTGAGGCTAGGCCGTACACCGTATTGTTAGCAGCCGCGACTAGGGCGTCGTCCACGTCTTTGAACGGGGTGGCGGTAACCACGGGCCCGAAGATCTCCTCGGCGCATATTTTCATCTCCGGCTTGGTATCGACAAAGACGGTTGGCTCCACGAAGTAGCCCTTATCGCCGCGCCGTTTGCCGCCGGTCAGAGCTCGTGCCCCTTCGCTGACGCCCGCCTCCAGATAACCCGTCACACGCTCAACTTGATCGCTTGAGACTAGCGGCCCCATTTCCGTGCTAGGATCCAGTCCCGGCCCGAGCTTCATCTTGGAAGCGACCTCCGAGACACCCTCGGCGACTTTGTCGAACACCTTCTCCTGCACAAACAGACGCGAACCCGCAGCGCAGCACTGACCATGATTAAAGAAGATCGAATTGGCTGCGCCTGCAATCGCGGTCTCTAGGTCGGCGTCGGCCAGCACGATATTAGGTGACTTGCCGCCCAGCTCCAGCGAGACCTTCTTTAAGTTACTGCTCTCGGCAGCCTTCACAATCAGGCGGCCGACTTCGGTAGAGCCGGTAAAGGCGATCTTGTCCACATCCGGATGGGCCGCCAGCGGCGCACCGGCAGCTTGGCCCAGACCTGTCACGATATTGACCACACCGTCTGGAACCCCGGCCTCCTGGATCAGCTCACCGAGTCTTAATGCCGACAGCGGGGTTTCCTCGGCCGGCTTGAGCACGATCGTGCATCCACAAGCCAGCGCCGGCGCCAGCTTCCAGGCTGCCATCAACAACGGGAAGTTCCATGGAATGATCTGCCCGACCACACCCACCGGCTCCTTCACAGTATAAGCGTGGTACTGAGCACCCGGGGCATAAGGCACTGATATCGAGATGGTATCGCCTTCTATTTTAGTCGCCCAACCGGCCATGTAGTGGAACATGTCGGCCGACAGTGGTACGTCGGCGACCCGCGCAACGCTAATCGGCTTACCATTGTCCAACGACTCGAGTTGTGCCAGCTCTTCTAAATGATCCAGGATTAAATCGCCGATCTTCCAGATGATGCGGCCACGTTCAGATGGCGTCATGCCAGTCCATCTCCGTGTCTCGAAGCTCTGACGCGCTGCCTTGACCGCGCGATCTATATCTTCTTGATTGCCTGCCGGCACATGGGCTATCACATCGCCGGTCGCGGGATTGTAAACATCCAGAGTCTCCCCGGAGGCCGAGTCAACCCAGTCGCCGTTGATCAGCATCCTGCGTTGCTGGGCGATGAAGTTTCGCACACCCGGGTCTAGTTGAACCTCGTCTGCTACTGCTGCATTCATTGGTCTAGTACCTCCGATACATCGATTGTTTTGAAGGGGCGCGGCATACACCGCGTCTGGAGTGGCTCCTTAAGGGAACGTCTCTTAAGATTCTGACGCAACGCCCATGCCAACATATGCCGCATGGCTATGCTCCTACAAGCTTCTATTATTGAAAACGCGCATACGGCGGCGACATTGGTTCAACGAAGCCGTTTACTATTTAGAGCCAGCTTGAATCCATTGGTTTAAACTACTTGATAATACTTCCCGCGTTCGTTCAGTCAGGCGGGCGTGTGGTGCTGACCTGCAAGGTCAACAAACCTGTTGCTGTCTTGCAAACGAGCTCGATTTCATGCATAGGCGCTGTCTCGCGTTTATCTTTACACTGCTTGCAGCAGGGAGGATTAGGCGTGAGCGGATGCGGCCTTTATGCGTTGCAAACCTCCAATGGCAGTGGTCAGACGGCATTCAATCGTCCTCGCGTAGTTCACCCGCACGGATATCGCGCTACCGGAAGGCTACCGAATCGAGCCGATCGTAACCGGGCATACTTTCCCCATTGATGTGGATTTCGATGCGGCCGGACGGGCGTACGTCACAGAGGCAGGTTATTCCTATGGGGAGATCGGACCGAGGCGCGACTGCTGCACATCGGGCCAAAGGACAGAAAACCACAATCGCGACCGGCGGCCGCAATGGTCTCTGGACGTATATGGCGCTACATGATGGCCAGTTCTACATCGCTAAAGGCGGCGAACTCACAGGCGGGCGAATTCTGCGCGTCACTCAAAAGGGCCAAATCTCCGCGGATGGAAGGTTGCGACGATGGGCGATCATCACACCAACGGCCCCGTCATAGGTCCGGAGGGATGGGTCTACTTCGGTTTAGGGACGCCCACCAACTCAGGCATCGTAGGCGTGGATAACGCCCAGTTCGATTGGCTTATGCGCAAACCGAACTTCCACGACATCCCCTGTCAGATGTTACTTTAGTCGGGTAGAACTTCGAGAGCGACAACCCGCTCACCCCGAATCCGCGGGATCATGCCGTCACCGGCGCTGATTCGCCGTTCGCCGCGCCCACAACGACAGGCCAAGTCGCCCGCGGACGCGTACCTTGCAGCGGCGCGATTATGCGCATCTCGCCTGAAGGCGGCAAACCAGAATGGTGGCCTGGGGGCTATAGAATTCATTCGGGTTCGCTTTTTCACCGCAAGGCAAACTCTACGTCACCGAAAACGCATTCGATGTCCGTGGGCACCGTCGCGCATGGGGTGCGCGGAGGCGGTGTGGACGATCACGCCTGGCGCGCGGTATGGCTGGCCTGATTATGCTGCTGGACAACTGCTGGCCGAGGCACGTATAACCCGCCCGCCAATTCCGCGCTAAAGTTCTTGTTGGCCAAGCATCCCAGCCGACCGCCTGAGCCGGCGGCGGTGTTGGGGTACATGCCTCGGCGACCGACTTGGATTTCTCGCGCAGCGCGGACTTCGATTATTAGAACCAGGCGTTCATCGCGCAATTCGGTGACATGGCGCCGAGTGTGGGTAAAGTCCTGGCGCCAGCAGGCTTTAACATCGTGCGGGTCGATGTGCATACCGGCGTCATCCATGACTTCGCCGTCAGTAAGTGCGAGATCAACGGCCCAGCATCAAAGCTTGGCAGCGGCGGCTTGGAACGTCCTATCGTCATGCATTTTGATCCCAGCGAGGATGCATTGTACGTGGTGGACTTCGGCGTCATGACCATGACCAGAGATGGTCCTGTCTACGGTCCGGCACGGGAGTGCTGTGGCGCATCACGCGCACGGACGCTACGAGCCCTAGATGAAAAGCCGACGTACTAAGTGCTCATTTTGATCATGTGCCCCGTGCCGCCTTTTTCAAACGGCTGTAGTTCAGCGCGCCGGTCGCGGGACTTCTGGAGCCCGTCAGCACACCGGTCGAATGCGGCCAGATTGCCTTCGATGCGCACTGGGATACCTGTCATGTCGGCGCCGCCGCGGGCCTGGGCCCGGCCACAACAACAAGCCGCTGCCGGGCTAGCTGATCCGGTTTCAGGTGCGGCATGGCTTAGGTGCGATGCCATCCTTTTCTGAGGAGAAGATCAGCGACAGCGAACTTAATGCTATCGTGAGCCACTTCCAAGCGCTGCGTCAACAAGAGTGGCCTAATACTCACCTGTCGATAGAGGCACGATGAGGGCAGTATGTAGCAGCGTCTTAGGCCAGCGCGTTGGGCACCAGCCCTCTTGAGCCGCTGGTGTGGTCAGTGGTCCAATAGATCAATCCCAAAGGAATTCATGCTCAACAGATGCAG